>NZ_JBKFDO010000011.1:0-123859 GCF_046557355.1 Myroides sp. DW712 | reverse complement strand
AATTACAGAAAGTAGTGGATGTATTGCTCAAACACCCAACGATTCAGTTGGATGTACGCTCCCATACGGATAGTCGTGGAAACGATGCGTATAACCTAAAATTGTCTGAACGTCGTGCTCAAGCCACTATCCAATGGATGATTGGACAAGGAGTAGAAGCGAGTCGTTTAACAGGAAGAGGTTATGGTGAAACTCAGTTGGTGAATAGCTGTAGTAATGGAGTGAAATGTAGTGAAGAGCAACACCAAGAAAACCGACGAAGTGAATTTATTGTTATGGATATGTAGTTCGTTTTTACTATAAGATTAATGTTTTTTCAATGAAAGAGGATTAGCTGCATGGCTAATCCTTTTTTTTGTTTGGCTTTTGTAGTTTGGTTCTTTGGTTTTCGTGTAAATCATCATTCATCATTTAAACCCAACCTATACAATCTAGAGAATGAGTGTATTTTGTGTTCAAGGTCTGTCCAGGGTAAGTCTATTAAAAATGGCATTTTAATGGACTTACTATGGACACACCATACAGTTAATAGGTATATTTCCTTTCTAGATTAGTTTTTTAAAAAAGCTAATTACAAAAATGAGAAAAACGAAGCGTGAAAGAAGTAAAAATGAATTTTATTTTTGTTGAAATATATATATATTTATCTACTTCCTATTAAATCAACAATTTATGAGGTGTTTTTGCAAGCGTCATTGTTTTGGTTTGTGTATAGGGGAATGTTGTATAGGGTTGTAAATAGTAATTAATTAAATCGGATAATGAAGAACTATAAACTAACTTTTTGTATTCTTATCAGTATGGCAGGCTTGATTGGGACATCCTGTAAAAAGAAGGAAAAAATTGGCGTACAAATAGGTACTGAGACCGTGCAAAATATAGACACTACACTAGAAAGGAAGTACAATATTGGTGCTTATGGTTTTAATCTTGAATCGGATACAATTCCTGCGTTTTCTATGATGCCCCTTCGAACAAATGAGGACTTTATCGTGCGTTCTCGAATGGCGTTTTTAGAAAATCGGTTTGGATGGGATTTTAAAGAACAGCTAGATAGTGCGTATGTTTTTGGAATAAAAGAAAACATGGAAGGAAAAAGTAAGCATATAAATGTTGAAATCTGGCACAAATTAAATAAAAACAAGGCTCAAACGGTTATCGATTCGTTAGATATTATATTCGATACCGCTGTATATTATAAACCACCCATCGAATGGTATTGGTTCACTTATAAAGATCATGTATTTTTTATGGATGCGTATGGGTCAAGGATGAATCAACGTCTGGTAGATAAAATCCGAGTAAATTATGAACAAGATACCTTGTTTTTAAATGCTGTACTCCGTAAAATTGGGAAATTATGAGTATAAACGAATGAAAACGTTGTTCATAAGATAAGCAAAAAAGTAAGGCATATTTGATAGCCTCTACAAGATGTTTTGATAAAAAAAAGTAAAAAACAAGTAGTAGAGTTCCGTTCAGTAAAGGACAAAGAAAAGTTACTTTAATCAAAAACAACAATGAAATACACTATTTTACTTTCTCTATTTATGATATGTGTTTTTACTGCTAGTTTTGGACAGTCCCGTACAGTAGATCAAGCATTATTTGCTAAAGTAATACATACACTGGAACAGGATAATGAATCCGTTGAACTATTCAAAAATTTGTATGACGATTATATCTTAGACTTGAGGTTAGCGAACGGTGAAAAGGAGGCTTTTTTTGAGCATTATGTACGTTTGTATAATGAAGGAAGGCCCTTGGTTCGATTAATTAAAAAAGAAGCGTTGACAGCATCCTTCAGTAGATTAGTAAAAACTGAGGCAAAGGATAAAAAAGACAAGTGCTATAAAGCCTATATTCGATTGATAAAAAACAGAACAAATTACAATCGTGATACAGACATTGGAGGTGCTGGTGAACAATACGTGTACTTTTGTACATTTTTGGAACAGTATATGATTTTGCCTGAAACAAAGTAATAGAGTAGAATCGTTTGGAAAGACAAGCATTAGCGTGTGCTATCACATGATACTTACAGATTCACTCATACCCCCAAACGGAGTAACACGACTGTGTCATGCTGACGCAGGAAGCATCGCATCAGTCAAGTCTTGTTCCTTAACCTATTTTTTGTGCTTGGATATTGCGTGGATATAACGGATGCAACCTTTCTCCTTCCTTTGTCAGGATGACATAAGAGGAGAGAATCTTTTTATTTTCAAGGTGACAAACAGTCTAGATAATAATCGTTTTTTTGGTAGCTTGTTTTTATTTAGCGAATTTTCCCATAACCCATAACCCATAACCCATAACCCATAACCCTTCTTAAAACTTCTCAATCGCCCCTAATCCAAACAACGCAAAATCATACTTCACAGGATCGATTGGATCCAATTCACGCAAAGCTGTATCGAGTTCCAAAAGTGCTTTGGCATCGTTTTGTGTGCGTTTTAACATACCCAATTTACGGGCCATATTCCCTGAGTGCACATCCAAAGGACACGATAATTCACTAGGAGAGATACCTTTCCATAATCCAAAATCAACACCTGCATTATCATTGCGTACGAGCCAACGGAGGTACATGTTGATTCTTTTCGCTGCTGAACCTTTCAGCGGATCTGAAATGTGTTTTTGAGTGCGTTGTTGATGTTGAATCTCAAAAAAGATAGTTTTAAATTTCGAGATGCGCGCTTGTAGCGGAAGAGATGAATCACTAAAAACGGCTTCTAACCCTCCGTGATTGCGGTAAATATGCTGTAGTGCTTGCATAAATGTAGCTAAATCAACACTATTAAAGGTACGGTGTACAAAACCTTCCAATGCGTCCAAGTGATCTTCGTTGTGATGCATCACGAAATCATAGGGTGAATTGCCCATGAGCGCCATCATTTTATGCGCATTTTTGATAATCATCTTGCGATTGCCCCAAGCGATGGTGGCACTTAAGAAACCCGCAATTTCAATATCTTCTTTTTGGGTGTATAAATGAGGAATTTGTACAGGGTCATCTACAATAAAAGAAGGGTTGTTATACAACAACACCTTCTCGTCTAAAAATTCTTTGAGTTCCGTTTGATTCATACCGTAAAGGTAGGAATTAAAATGCAAGATTAATTTTTGCCTTTAAAGTGAATTCAAAAACGCCAAGAGATCTTCTCTTTCCTTTTTTGAGAGCTGTTTGAATCTATCTTTTGCGCGTTGAGCTTCTCCACCATGCCATAAAATTGCTTCGGTAAGATTGGCTGCTCGTCCGTCGTGTAAGAATTGCGTATGTCCGTTGACTAAGAATTGAAAGCCAATACCCCATAATGGTCTTGTTTTCCACTCGCGTCCGTTGGCCATAAAATCAGGGCGATTATCTGCTAAACCTTCTCCCATATCGTGTAACAGCATATCAGTATAAGGATAAAAGGTTTGATAGGCGAGGGCTTTGATTGGGCTAGGACCTGTTTTTTGTTTCGGTACGTGGCATTTGGCGCAATCAATTTCCTCAAAGATGCGCGCACCATTGCGTACATTGGTATTATCGTAAAAACGAGAGGCAGGTACGGCTAACGTTTGCGTATAAAAAGTTACTGCATCGACAATATCGTTTGAAATTTCAAGACCTGCTTGTAAGCCGTCATCTCCGTTGGTTTGCCCATAGCCCGTTTCATACGGAAATACGTAGTTGGTAATTCCCATATCGTTGTTGAAAGCTGCTGCACATTGTTCTAATAGCGTGGCAGTGTTGGCTTTCCAACCAAAACGACCTAACTTCGTTTGTTTGCTCACCACATCATAAACATAATTTGCCTTACCGTAGATTCCATCCTGATTGGCGTCATTCGCATCAATTTGTGCTAAAATATCCGCTTCAGGAATCGCCTCTAAAAGACCTAAACCAAATACAGGAGAACCTACACGCGGGGATATAAGAATCGCAGAAGGAATAGGAATATACCCATTGACTAAGCTATAGTGCGGTTTGCGTAGGGTTACTTTTGTTCCATCGGCAAATTCTTCTACGATAGTAGAGTAAGTAACGTGAAATTGTGCTTCAGGCTCTACACCAAATACGGCTTGATTTTGGATTTGTAAACCAAAACCGGGAACAGGAACAGGACCTCCATTTTCCGCTATACCAGGTAAACTAACGCGCATAAAAAAACCACTTCTCGTGTTGAGATCAGTAGGGAAGGGGGCTCGACCATCTTTGGGGTGACATGAAATACAAGAAGAATTGTTGAAAATAGGTCCTAAACCACCATTGACCTTATTCGGAGGAGTCACATAAACCGATTCAAAGAGTAAATCACCTGTTAAATGCAAGGCTAAGTCAGCCCCAACTAGATTCGCTGCAGGGGTTCCATAAGCATTACTCGTATTGATGAATACCGTAGTTTCTCCACCAGCTAATTGACGTTCCAATAAAGAAGGTAGTTCTTTGTAATCAGCGGAATCATCGCTAGAACAAGAAATAAATAGGGGAGACAAAAACAGTAAGCCAAAAAGGGAAAGATATTTCATGGTTGTAAAAAATCGAAAGGGGTGAATAAAAAAGAATACACAAGGGTATTGTGTATTCTTTTTATAGGATGAACGATTCAAGTGTCTTATAGACTATTGATGTACGGTTTTAATTTAGATTCTAATAAAGTAGACAAGTCATTTACGATATTTTGTGCTTTAATTACCTCAGGTCTATGGCTGTAGATCGCTTCTGTAAACGTACCAGGAATGCCTTCAATTGCTTGAATAGCTGCTGTAATAGCTGCTTTAATTTCGGTATCTAATGCTTTATTATCTTGTGCAACAATTTCAGATAATCCTTTTACAGATTTATTGTATTGCCCCAAATAGATATTCTCAATACTTCTCATATTGTCAGCAAAATCGCGTTTAGAGTTGTTGCTAAAACGAGATTCTTCTTTTTCAGGAAAAGGAGTACTTCCCTCTGAGTTTAAAGGATCCTCGATTTTACCTGTTCCAACTTCGTCTGCAATAGTAATTAAACCGTCTACAATTTCCTCTAACGCAGCTGCTTTAGAAGGGTATTTTGTAGAATTTAATCCAGCCGAGTTAAATACAGCAGCGTAATTTCCACCATCTACTTTCCATTCATCGTAAAGCAATTGTGTGTTTTGTTGTAAATCCTCTGTTGCTGCTTTTAAATATTCTTTTTGTCTAGCAGTAATATCCGCTGCTTTTTTAGTTCCGTTTTCTCCCCATAGTAAGAATTCAATTAAGTGGAACCCACGAGCTTCATTGTTGGAGCTGATCAAAGAAGCAGTAATCGCTTGGTTGCTTTTTAAGATGTTGTTCATCGCCTCTACATCTACTGGCCAAGTATCCATAGCAGGGTCAATTCCCTCTGTATCAACTGGACCATATAAGAATCCTTCCGATTGTTCCCATGGTTTTCTTGTATCAATCCACGCTTGTTTTGCTAATTCTAAATTGGCATCCGTAGCGTTGCTGTTAAAGTTGTTGATGGCTTTGCGCAAAGCATTGGCTTTGTCATTTAAATCGCGGTACGTTTCTGTTACCACACTTGAGGTTAAGTCAGAAATTACTACCGAATACAAGTCCTCTCTTTTGGTGTCTGTAGATGAATCATCATTATTGCTACAATTCATCATCATAAATGATGTAGCAACCAATCCTAAAGTTAAAAATTTGTTTCTCATGATTACGTGTTATTTGTTTTTCTTATAATTAAAAGGTGAATCCAATACCCATAGAGAAGGTATTTTCTTTTTGTTTGTTTCCTGTATTTAAAGAAGTAACAGGATCAAAGTGGTAAGAACCTAAACGACGCGTTGCATAGTGTGCTTTTACGACAATTTTTGGATGAACAAACCAGTTGATACCACTCGTCCAAACGCTGCGTTCCCAACGAGGTTTACGCACAACAGCACCCTCTGTTTCATGCATGGTGTCATAGTATTCATAGCGAACAAAAGGGTAGAGTTTTTGTGAAGTAGTTGGGTTGAAGAAGTGTAAAACTTCATATCCAATATCTCCTGAAAAACCAATCATATTCTTTCCAACCGGCGTGCGTTTTACCCCTAGATTATTCGATAGGTTGGCATTTTTTCGGCTGACAATGTTAGAATTTTCAATATTTCCATACAAAAAGACCGAGCTAAACTTTAAGTATTGTTCATCATAGCTCACGTGTGCTTCTAGAATGCTTACATAAGCTGAAACATCCATATCTCGTTTAGGTCTATTGGCAGCAGCATCATTGATATAAGCCGAAACCCCTGCAAACGTATTGCGGTTTGTTCCAAATTTATAATCCAATCGCGCAGAGTAAGCTAAGCTATTACCTACCGACATTTCAAATCGCGTTTGATGCCCTCTTTTAATCCAGTTTCTTGAACTAAAGCCTGTCGCATCTAGTCCATTAGTAATGGAAAATTCATAGCTTAAGCGGTTGTTAAGAAAGGTTCCATAGAACTGAATTCCATTTTCATACCATCCCAACGGTAACATTTCATTCTCCATTTCTTGTTTGTACGTCGTAAAATACTGCGTCGGACGGTCGAGATTTTGAGCTAAACTTAGGTGCAATTTCATACGTCCAGCACGGATATTGAAATACGGGCGGATTTTGAAATCAAGGTGAATCTGCTCTAGTTTTACTTCTCCTCCAGACTCAATTTCCTTCTCGTATTCTCCAAATTCTTCTTGTGTATCGAGCTCAATTGTAGAACCAGTACCCCCATGTTCAAATTCAATTTCTGTTTTTAATGTAATCCAATCGTTAAAGCGATACCCGAGGTAAAGGTTTAAACGTTCAGCATCGAATTTGTTCTTGATATTGGGATCTGTATCAAAACGACCATAGTTGTAATAATTAACCGCACCATAGCCATTGAGGGTGAAGTTGCTTAGACTGAATACTTTTTCTTTGTCTTCTTTCAGTTCAGCAATAATTTCTTTTTTTAATTCTTCTTTGAGTTGTTTTAGTTGAAGGGTGTCTTTGTCTTGGGCATGTAAAACGAGACATGGAAACGCAAGGCAAACCAGTAATTTTGTTTTCATAAAATGAATATGAGGTGAATAAATCCCGTGAAATTTCGTGCAAATATAGTTTTATTTAGATTTATTAAAAATAAAAAATGCAATTATTTTAACTTTATTTTAGAATGCTGTTAAGGTGATTATTTTGTTTTGTATTAAATTTTTATTAAAAAATAGAATATAGTTAGATGTATTTAAGATAAGAATTTGTAAAACAAAAAAAAGAGGTGTTTTTTTTAAGAAAATTAAATGCTTTTTATCCTAAAAAAGAGGCTAAAAATGGATGAAATCGAATAAAAATGATGTTTTGTGAATAAAATATAGGCATTTAGTTTTTAATTGGTCTAAATAAGGCTATATTTGCGCTCAAAATTAAGAGATTCTTCACCTGGTCTTGATTTATAATTAACAAAATTATAGGGATTAACTTGCTGTTATTTAATTTCATAAGGATGGAATTTTTTTCCTTTTGCCTTGAGAAAAAGAAGAAGTAGGGGAGACTTTGAGAAGGAATTCTAGAAAAAAAAAACTCTAGTAGAATTGTTAAGCTCAAAATAACCATGAGAAAATTTTATGTAGGCTGTGCCTTCGTATTGACCCAGTTCTGTTTTGGTCAAACGTTTAATGAGGCGTTAAAAAAAGCGTCGAGTGAGGAGAAAAATATCATTTTAGTCTTTGCTGGTTCGGATTGGTGCGCGCCGTGTATAAAGCTAGATAAAGAAATTTTTCAATCTGATGCTTTTGACAAAGAAAAAAAGAATTGGGTGTTCTATAAGGCGGATTTTTTAAAGAAATCCAAGCTAACGGCAGATGCCAAGAAAGAGAACAGCCAATTGGCAGATAAATATAACCCAGAGGGCTATTTTCCGCTGGTTGTTGTATTGAATTCGACGGGAAAAGTACTAGGAAAACTGGGGTATTCTAAAGATACACCTTCGGCTTATATCCAGAAATTAAACGCTTTTATTCGCTAATAATCAAACTATTTACCAGCTGATTTTTTATTTCCCTTACGATGTCTTCAATCTTTACTCGAGCGTTTTTTCTCATGGGATGTCAGTTTGATCTCACCTTAGTCGCGGACCAAGAAACCCAGGCAAATGTGTGGATCGATGGCGCTATCGCAGAAATGAAACGCATAGAAGATCTGCTCTCAGAGTGGACGCCAAATACTCCTGTTTCTGCTGTTAACAGTCAGGCAGGGATACAACCTGTATCAGTTCCATCTGAACTGATACAGCTCACTGAACGAGCGTTGAACTTTTCTCGTCTTACGGATGGGGCATTTGATATTACAATGGCGGGATTAAATCAAGTTTGGGTTTATGACGGAAGTATGAAACGCCTCCCGTCCACGGTAGAATTAAAACAGGCCATTCGCCATGTAGGATACCAAAAGATCCAAGTGGATCGCGATAAACAAACGATTTTTTTACGGGAAAAAAAGATGAGAATGGGCTTTGGCTCGATAGGAAAAGCCTATGCTGCTGATTGTGCCAAAGCGTTTCTACTCGCGCAAGGGGTACAAGCGGGGATCGTTAATGCTTCAGGAGATATGGCCGTTTGGGGCAAACAACCCGATGGAAAACCTTGGACTGTGGGAATTGTAAATCCACTGAATAAAACCAAAGTATTTGCCACTTTTCCACTTCAAGATGGTGCTGTGGTAACGTCGGGAACGTATGAAAAATACGTCCAAATCGGGACAAAAAAATATTCCCATATCATCGATCCGCGTACTGGTGTTCCTACAACGGAAATTGCCAGTGTTACAGTCTTTGCTCCTATGGCAGAATTGGCTAACGGCATCTCAACGTCTGTCGCAGTTATGGGGATTGAAAGTGGCTTGCACTTTGTTAATCAGATTCCCAGTGTACGCTGTGTCATCGTGGATCATCAAGCTCGTGTATTTACTTCAAACAATATTAAAACCAATACGATTTAACAATGAGAAAACTATTTTATACCGGATGTTTTGTCTTGCTTCTCGCGTCTTGCCAGACGGTTAAGGAATATGAGAAGCAATACATTAACGATCCAGATATGGTATTAAGTGCGCATCCCTGTGAACGCTATGAAACTAATTTTCAGGTGTATAGGGAAGGAGCTTCTGGCGCTAATGGAGGAAAAACAGGTGGAGGTTGTGGATGTAATTAATTGATGGAACAATGAAAAAACGACTCATTAGCTTACTGTCCTTGACTTGTGTCTCAGGATTGTTATCGGCCCAAGAAAATCCAGTTACTCCAACCTATAAAAAGAAAGTGCTTGAGGCTATCGAGCTAGACTTTTTGGGGAGTTACTATGATCAAAAAGGAAAACACTCGGCAGTAAACGGCGGTATCGGTACGGAAGAATTAGATGATTACGCCGGAAATATGCTCTTGTCTATTCCTGTTAGTTTCAATGGTGTACTATCCTTTGATGTGGGGTTCTCTGCCTATACTTCAGCATCTTCGAGTAATATCAACCCTTTTATGAGTAGGCAAATTACGCAAGTCAATGCAACAGGTGCCTCTACGGGTGCTACTTCGGTTGAAAGTACCAAAACTCAACAATATGGTAGCCCTTGGTATGCGTCAACAGGACCTTCACGCAAAGATGTTTTATACAATTTAGGGGCCAGTTATAGCCATAGCTCCGCCGATCGAAATACTATTTTAACGGTGAATGCCGCTGTTGCACGTGAATTTGATTATGAATCTATTGGAGCTGGTATAGGGGTAACGCAATTATTCAACGAGAAAAATACAGAAGTGGGTATTAAAGCCAGCGCTTATTTTGATACGTGGAAACCGTTTTACCCAACCGAATTGGATGAATTCCATACGTATGGAACTAATTTTCAAAATGCAGGATACTTTGCCAATGTAGAAATCTATGACCAAAATGGAAATGTCTCTACTAAATATCTTCCTGATCGATTTAAAGCTTTTGATAGTCGAAATCGAAACTCCTATGCTATTACCTTATCTGCAGCTCAAATTCTAACGGAAAAAATGCAAGTGGCAGTATTTGCGGATGTATTGTATCAAAAAGGATTGCTCTCAACTCCTTACCACCGCATCTACTTCGCGGATAAAACCGCCCATTATATTGGAACACCCAATTATATCCCCGTGTATGATTCACCAGAAAATACAGAAGTATATCGCCTGGCAGATGATGTGGAACGCTTGCCTGATACGCGTTTTAAATTGCCTATCGGTATGCGCCTGAATTACTATGTCAACAATTGGTTGAGCATCCGAAGCTATTATCGCTTTTATACGGATGATTGGGAATTGCGCTCACATACACTAAGTGTCGAATTTCCAGTGAAACTATCTGAACGCGTAACCCTCTTTCCGATGTATCGCTTTTATACCCAAAGTGAAGCGAAGTATTTTGCACCTTTTGGTCAACATACGTCCAAACAAAAGTATTACACCTCGGATTATGATTTATCTGCTTTCGATAGCCATCAATATGGGGGAGGCCTTGTGTACAACAACCCCTTTAGCAAAGCATCTCTTGGTGGATTTGCTTTAAAAAACTTGGAAATCAGATACAACTACTATGATCGTAATGATGGCTTAAGTGCGAATATCGTAAGTGTGGGAATAAAATTTGTACAATAAACTTAGAAGACATGAAAAGAGCAGGAAGTTTCGCTATCATCACCCTATCCCTTTTGTTACTGGGCTGTAATAAAAATGACGATACTACAGTGGGAACAAAAGATGACGTTATCGGCATTTGGAGATTGAGAGAAAAGATTGAAAATGACCGTTTAGTTACGTTGGGAATCTGTGACCTCAAAGAGATGTACGTGTTTGGAAAAGAACAATATACTCATGAAACCTATAGCCAAGAACGCGTAAAATACAAAGCGACTGCAAGTAAAAAAAGCGCATCAGGTATTCAGATTTTTGGCAGTGATGATGACTACTATACCGAAGTGGACAATACAGTTAATTGTACGTCTAATGGGGTTACAGTAGGAACATGGACGAAGGTAGGAGGAGACAAGTACCAATTAAAAGGAACAAATACCGTAGAAAGTAAAGAATATACTTTTTCGTTTAGTGCGGATAAAAGGACCCTTTACTTAGAAGTAGAAACCTATTTGGCAGGAAAAACATATACCAGCTATTTGGTGTATAAAAAACAATAATACCCAGCAAAAATTAAAATTATAATTATACTAAAAACACACACAATGAGTTTAAAAAAAGCCGGACTATTAAATGTCCTTCTGTTGCTATGCATTATGGTAACGAGTTGTAGTAAAGGGGATGATAATACTGTTGATCCAAATAATCCACCACCAACGTCTAAATTGCCTACATTGAAATTAACGGCAAGTACGAAAGATGCCTTTATTAACGAAGAGGTTACTTTTAAAGTGGTAGACGAAAAAGGAAGCGTTGTAACGGATGCAAAATTGTTTATCAATGAACAAGCATTAAATACAACTAGTTTTACTTCTAAAACTCCAGCGAGTTTTAAAGTTTATGCACAAAAAGCTGGATTTAAAACCAGTAATACAGTAGAAATTCGCTTTATGGAAGAGGATGATGTTGATGCAGTGGTAACTGGGAAATGGAAGTTTATTCCTGCTAATGTAGATGCAGTTTTTGAATTTAAAAAAGACATGAACTTTACTTTTACGCAAGGAGGAGAAACAAAAAGTGGGACGTATAATGTAAAAGGAAATCGAGTACAGCTAACTTTAGTAGATGGAAGCACAAGAGATGAAGATTACGGCGTTATCACTATTTCAAAATTTACAGCCAATTTATTGGATGTAGAGATTATTGCCAAAGATGGTTTCAAAACAGGTAAAACTGGGCAATTAGAGCGTGTAGTTGATGCAGATCCAGGTACTGGTGGCGGAGACGACGATGACGATGATGATACGAATGTAAACATTAGCTTGGATATTTTCTACGGTGAATGGAGAGGATATGAAGATGGACAACAGGATTATTCGATCAAAATGAAGTTTAAATCGGATAAAATGGAGGCTGAGGCTAAAAATATGGGAAAATATAACCCTGTTTTATACCTCGTTGATGATTTGCGTTACTATGAGTTACACAATTCAAGTACGTTAGTGATGACAGGAAAGCGTTCAGGACTTGTATACTACTTTAAAGTATCAAGCTATACAAGTAGAGAAATTGTAGGAACATTATACTTAGATAGTATGATTCCAGGCAATGCAGTGAAATTGACTTTAAGAAAGAAATAAGCAGTTTTCTTTGGCTAAAAAGGGTAGTGTCTCAAAAGAGTGCTACCCTTTTTTTATATTGTTTTTTTCAACTAAGCGTGATGCATTAGTCCATCGGTCATGATTAATTTGCGATCCGCCATATCGGCTAATTCTTCGTTATGGGTAACAATTACAAAGGTTTGATTAAACTCGTCTCGCAACTGAAAGAAGAGATTATGAAGATTTTCGGCGGTTTTAGTATCTAAATTACCCGATGGTTCATCCGCAAAGATCACTTTCGGTTTATTGATCAGCGCTCGAGCTACAGCCACGCGTTGTTGTTCTCCTCCTGATAATTCAGACGGAAAATGGTGAGAGCGATGAGATAGACCTAAATAATCCAATAATCTTTTAGCTTCCTGTTCTGTTTCTCTTTTGTCTTTTCCAGCAATAAAAGCAGGAATACACACGTTCTCTAAGGCATTAAACTCGGGCAGAAGCTGATGAAATTGAAAGATGAAACCTAAATTGAGGTTCCGAAATTTAGAAATTTCTTTGTCGTTGAGTTTTAACACATCCGTATCGTTGATAAATAGTGAACTGTTGGGCTGAATACTAGGCTTGTCCAATGTACCTAAAATATGGAGTAAGGTCGTTTTTCCAGCGCCTGATGCCCCCACAATAGATATGATTTCTCTCTCCTTAATGTGAATATCAACCCCCTTTAAAACTTCTAATTGGTCATATGATTTTCTAATATTCGTTGCTCGTATCATAATACTTTCTTTGATTGAATACAAAATAACAATGTTTTACCTCAACTAAAAATTAAAAAGGGAAAAATATTTCAAATGACGATTGACTTCCACCGATTATTAATAACTTAGACCTAGTAAAAAGAAGTAGTAAAGTAAAAGATACATGAAAAAAGCAATACTAGCAGGAGGATGTTTCTGGTGTACAGAAGCGGTATTTAAGCATTTAAAAGGGGTAATTGATGCCGTTCCTGGTTACATCGGAGGAGCAAAAGCACATCCAACGTACGAAGATATCTGTACAGGGACAACAGGACACGCAGAGGCCATTGAAATTACGTATAACGAACAGGAAGTGAGTTTTATGGAACTATTGGAAATCTTTTTTGCTACCCATAATCCAACTACCTTAAATCGACAAGGTGAAGATATCGGTACCCAATACAGAAGTGAAATCTTTTATGTGGACGAAGGGCAAAAAGAAATGGCGCTAGAATATATCGGAATTTTACGCGATGAGAAAGTATTTGACCAGCCCATTGTTACTCAAGTAAGCCCTGCACCAACTTTTTATGAGGCAGAAGATTACCATAAAAATTACTTTGAGCGCAAAGGAACAGAAAACCCGTATTGTCAACTAGTCGTAAAACCCAAAGTAGATAAATTTAAACAGCATTACGCTTCTAAATTGAAATAGAGTTCTCATGCAACAGCAACAAAATCAGCAAAATCCCCTAAAAACAAGACAATTGTTTATTGGTTTGTTTCTCGATCTAATTGGGATGGCCAGTTATTTGATTCCTGGACTAGGTGAATTTAGCGATGTGATTTGGGCTCCTATATCTGCATTTATACTAGCTAAAATGTATCCAGGTAAAGTAGGAAAAGTCGGCGCATTGGTCAATTTTATTGAAGAATTGTCTCCTGGACTGGATATTATTCCAACTTTTACCCTCACTTGGGTTTATACCTATTATTTTCAGAAGAAAAGTTTCTAATAAATGTTGTTTTTTATTTTGTTAAAATCATAAATTTTTCTTAACTTTAAAGTGCTTCCAGCATAAAGCATAGAGGCAGAAAAGCATTGATTAACTATAAACCATATTTTTTATGAGAAACTTATTTGTGATTATTTGTAGCGTTTTCCTACTCGTTAGTTGTAAAGAAACAAAAAACAGTAGAGCGTTGGGAGATGAAAATGCAGGAAAAACTTTAATAGGTTGGTATTATTATAATTTAGGAGAAGAAAAGTATAACGATTTGAAACAATATCTCGATGAGGATTTTTTTAAAACAACCACAGAAGCGGAGTTTTATGCTAAATTGAAAGCGAGAGAAGCAGAACTAGGACATATTATTAAAGCCGTTTTTAAAGAGGGCGATATGACCGAAGAAAACAAGAAAGATAAAATTAAAGAATTCGAATTCGAATATGATGTACAGTATGAAAAAAGTGCAACCGTTGAAAAGTTTCACTTGATTAAAAGAGGAGATGAATTCAAAATTGCTAAAATCGAATTTTAAGTTTAGCACTATAGAACATACACCCTAGGGGGAAGAGAGAGAAGCTCAAAAGCTTCTCTTTTTTTGATTTCGTTTTTTCGTCTTTTGGTGTTTGGCTTTTGATTAATAGCATATACCTAGAATAATTAGCTTACAAATCTCACCCAACCTCACCACATCTCATCCAACCCAAGGATAAAAACTGTACATTTGTTCTCAATGATGAAATGAAATTCCCGAAACTTGTCGTTTATCGCAATAAAAGAAGTAAGGAAAACAAAGATTCAAAAAGGACAAGCTAAAAGAGAAACATGGAGTACTTATATCTTTTTATCATCTTTTTATTGCTAGTTATCGTGGGGATTTTATTGTACTTTTTATTTCAGTACAATAAGCAACGAGTGGCTTTTGAAAAAGAAAAGGACTTGTTTGATACTAAAATCAAATATTTACAGCTGGAAAATTTGGAATCGAGATTGGATCCTCATTTGTTTAAGAATATTTTAAACTCTATTCAATCACATGCTTATCAAACCTATTATGCCTTAGATAAAATGGCAGGGGTTTTAGATTATATTTTATACGATAGTCAACGAAAATTGGTGACCTTAAAAGAGGAACACGAATTTGCCTTGCGCTTGATTGATATCAATAAAATAAAGTTGAACCCCCTTTTTCGCCTGGATGTTCGTTCGAATATTGGTGAAGTAGAGGCTTTGTACACGGAAGATTTGGTGGCTCCGTTAATCTGCGTAGAGCTAATTGAAAATGCATTTAAACATGCTGATTTAACAGGGAATGACGCTTTTATTACCATTCTGTTTAAAGTAAAGAAAGGACAGTTTGACCTGGTTGTTTCGAATAAAAAGTCATCCAAAGGGTCCTTGAGAAAAGAAAAGGGAGGTTATGGATTATCCGCCTTACGCGAGCGACTTCATCTCATTTATGGTCCCTATTATAAGTTGGAAAAATCGGAAGACGAACAAGTACACTCCATGCACTTAAAAATTAATTTGTATGATTTCAAAGCTAAAATGTATACTCTTAGATGATGAGTTACTGGGATTAAAATACCTAAAAATGCTCTGTGAACAGATTCCCGAGATTGAAGTGGTTAAAGTATTTGATAATCCTACTCAATTTCTGGAAGAAGCTCCTTCTTTGGACTTTGAATTGGCTATTCTCGATATTAATATGCCGGGAATGGATGGACTTAGTGTTGCTCAATTACTCAACAACAAAGGAGTGATATTCGTAACAGCCTATAAAGAATATGCGTTGGAGGCCTTTGAAGTGGATGCGATTGATTACATCGCGAAACCCATTAAAAAAGAGCGATTGCAACGGGCTATCCACAAGGCTATGCGTCAGCTAAAACCCTTAGAGCAAAATATGTCTTTGACTATTAATTCTAATAAAGGGAAAGCTATCTTACAGTTTGATGATATACTCTACATCAAGACCTGTGATAGTGACGGTAGAGATAAAGAAATTACTCTAGAAGGAAATCAACAGCTCATCGCCAAGAATATTGCACTGGACAAATTGGTAGAAGTATTGCCTGCAAGTAAGTTTTGTCGCATCAATAAACGAGAAATTATTGCCTTAAAAATTGTGCGCTTTTTTGGTCATGATTTGATTACGACTCAATTGATAACAGAACAAGGAAAACCCTTAGAATTGACACTTGGCGTAACATTTAAGACTGATTTCTTAGACAAGATTTAAGTTCATCCTAGAAGGGAGAGCTTGTTTTTGTGAGAACAAAACGGCCTTTCAAGTGAAGGTGTTGTTTTTTCATTACAAGAATTTAGCGTTTCATTACAAGAAAGCTTCGTTTGAACTCAGGTAAGAGGGGAGGAATCTATATATTTCAGAGTTTTGTCTCTGAAATAAAAACCTCAATTACTATGTCTAAATACAGAAATTCCCTACTTTATGTTTCTATTATTGGTGGATGTACAGCGCTAATTTACTGGGTGGTTACCCAAGGATCAAAATTAGAAGTTAATACAAAAGCAGTGGTGTCAGAAAACACAGCTTGGGAGAATTTTCTTCAAACGTTAATACACAATCTCGAAAGTCCGTTAGCTCTACTCTTAGCGCAAATTGTAACCATCGTATTGGTGGCTCGTGTATTTGGTTGGATATGTAAAAAAATTGGACAACCTTCGGTTATTGGTGAAATTATTGCTGGGATTGCTTTAGGACCTTCTTTAGTAGGAACCTATTTTCCCGAGTTCTCTGCAGTGATGTTTCCCACTCAGTCCCTAGGTAATCTGAGCTTTTTGAGTCAAATTGGATTGATTCTTTTCATGTTTGTGATTGGAATGGAACTCGACCTTAAAATTCTAAAAAATAAAGCGCATGATGCCGTTTTAATTAGTCATGCGAGTATTGTGATTCCCTTTGCCTTGGGAATGGCTTTGGCTTACTATATCTTTGAATCATTTGCGCCCGATGGAGTGGATTTTCTCTCCTTTGGACTGTTCTTGGGAATTTCGATGAGTATTACAGCTTTCCCTGTATTAGCGCGGATTGTCCAAGAAAGAGGATTGCAAAAAACGCGAATAGGAACCATTGTTATCACTTGTGCAGCAGCAGATGATATTACCGCTTGGTGTTTACTAGCAGCTGTTATTGCTATCGTACAAGCAGGAAGCTTTGTTAGCTCGCTTTATATCATTGCACTAGCCTTTCTCTACGTTATTGTTATGCTTAAGCTCGTGCGCCCCTTTCTGGCACGTATCGCCAAATACCAAGGGAATAGCAAATTGTTGACGAAAGGAACGGTAGCTATCTTCTTGTTGACGTTAATTATCTCCGCTTATTGCACCGAGGTCATTGGTATTCACGCCTTGTTTGGTGCGTTTATGACAGGTGCTATTATGCCGGATAATATGAAGTTTAGAACCATATTTATCGAAAAAGTGGAAGATGTGGCTGTTGTTTTATTTCTGCCTTTATTCTTTGTATATACGGGATTGCGCACAGAAATAGGTTTGTTAAATGAACCGTATTTATGGAAAATCACTGGACTCATTATCCTTGTGGCGACGGTTGGAAAGTTTGTCGGAAGTGCAATTACCGCCAAATTCGTCGGTATCAATTGGCGGGATAGCTTGACCATTGGAGCATTGATGAATACTCGGGGGCTTATGGAACTTATTGTCTTAAATATCGGTTTTGACTTAGGTGTAATGACAGGAGAAGTATTTGCTATGATGGTGATTATGGCCTTAGCAACAACCTTTATGACGGGGCCTTTACTCGATTTAATTGCTAAGATTTTTGGTCCTTTAGGGGACGAACCTCAACACAAAGGCGTCATCATCGGAAAATATCAAGTGTTCTTGTTCTTTGAAAATAAGCTGAGCCTAGCTCCCTTAATGAAGTTGGCCAATGCCTTTACGGGAAAATCTAGTGTGGATACTCGTATTACGGCTATGCACATGATTGATAGCCAGGAGCTAAATTCCTTTAATACCCAAGATTATGAAGAGGAAATATTCGAAGCTGTACAAGAACAAGCAACAGAAATGGATCAAGAAGTGCAAACCTATTACAAAGTGTCCAATGATATTGAAAGTGATGTTGTAGGTATGGTACATCAAGAAACCTGTGATTTATTGCTGATTGAAATGGGATATTCCATCTATCGTGGTTCTGTGCTTGGAAATATCCTTGGTTTTACCACGCGAATCATCAACCCCGATGTCTTATTAAATAAAGTGACAGGAAGGGAGAAGTTATTTGAGAATTCATGGTTTAATGCACGTACCCAACAAATTATGAATCGCACTAAAATACCACTAGGGATATTAATTAATAAAGATTTTGAAAAATTAGAGCAGGTGTTCTTGCCTATTTTTAGCAAGGCTGACCTTAAATTGTTGCCATATGCACAAAAGATGATTCGCAATAACGAGGTACAAGTATCGATTTTAGACGCGACAGGAGAATTGGAGAATCATACGGAATTTAAAGAAAATATCAGACTTATCGAACAGTATAAGCCCAATCATATACGCATTGTAAGTAACAAGGTCGTATCAAAAGATTTTATTGAAGAATTTGACCTGATGCTTATTACCTTAGATAGTTGGAAGAAGTTGATTGAAACGAGAAGTATCTGGTTGAATCATGCGCCTTCTATGCTTTTAATGCAGTCGTTATAACTAGTTAGTTATGTTGTTTTATATTAATTTGCAGGACCTCAGACTGAAAAGTTTGAGGTTTATTTTTTAGATGAATCATAATCTTGTCTACCTGCTAAACTTGCCCCGTCATTTTTATCGAGCTTCATAAAAACCACACTAGATAAGATGGTTAAAATACCCATAACTAAAAAGGTGTAGTTAAAAACTGCCGTAGGATGATCAGGAGCGTCAATGGTACTGCCTCTGAAGAGTTGTAAAAACATGGCTGAAATAGAGATTCCCAAGCTAATAGCCAACTGCTGCGTGACGGATAATAAGCTATTCCCATCACTTGAGGTCGTGTGATCTAAATCTGCAAGAGAAATGGTATTCATAGAGGTAAATTGTACGGCATTAAAAGCACCGTTGCACACCATAAGTAAAATGATAACAAAGAAAGGCGTATTCTGGTTAACAAAGAAAAACAGACTAATGAGTACACCCGTAGCAATAGTATTAAAAACTAAGGTTTTCTTATAGCCAAATCGCTTAACAATAGGGATGACAAAGTTTCTGGAAATTAAGTTGGAAAGAGCTTGAGGAATCATCATCAGACCCGCGTAAAAAGCTGAATATCCAAACCCCAATTGCAATAAAAGCGGAATCATTAAAGGCATTCCTCCAATTCCAAATCGCGTAACTAAATTACCGATTAAGCCAATATTTAACGTTTTTATTTTAAATAAATCGAGCTTAATCAAAGGGCGAGTGGTTCGCTTAGCGTAGACAATATAAGTAACAATGAGTAATATAGCCAAGAGGAGTAGTCCTACCAATTGAAATACCGTTAGCGTTGGAGAATTCCAACGTTCAATAACCAAAGTTAGGACGGTTAATCCCCCACTAAAGAAAATCCAACCCATCAAGTCAAAGCGCTCCACTTTGTTGGTGAAATTGGGGATAATAGAACGCGCGAGTAGTATGACGATAATGCCTACTGGTAGATTAATTAAGAAAATCCAATGCCAGGAAAGCTTTTCAACTAAAAAGCCTCCAGCGGTTGGGCCTAACATTGGACCAATTAAAGCGGGAATCGTAATGAAGTTGATGATTTTTAAAAGCTGGTCTTTAGGATAAGCATAGAGCAGGGTAAGTCGTGCAACAGGTACCATCATAGAACCTCCAATAGCCTGAAAGATACGAGCAAAGATGAGTTCGTTTAATGTATTCGATAACGCACAAAAAAGCGATCCTAGGGTAAATAACGCCACCGCCAAAATAAAAATACGCTTGGTCCCGAAGCGATCGGCTAACCATCCGCTTAAGGGAATTAGTAAAGCTACAGTTAAGGTGTACGAAACAATAATGCTCTGCATTTCCAAAGGCGATTCACCTAAACTCTTAGCAATAGAAGGAAGCCCTGTATTTAGAATTGTACCATCTAAAGCTTGCATAAAAATTGCTAAAGCACCTAAATAGGGAAGGTATTTCTGAACCTTAGGATCTTGTATAATTCCAGCTTTCATCTACTTGTTTTTTTGCCAATAAAACATTGAATTTACCATTTTACATTCAGTCAGGCAATATTTTGCAGAAGATTTATGATTTAATTGCAATTTGCAAACCTGATTTTGGAATTTTATAACGGTATTGGCAAAGGTATAAGATACTAGTAATTAGTAGTGTATCTACTAATTATCTTGTTCAATCCAATTGGATAACATCTGTTTACCTAAAGGCGTCATATACGATTCAGGATGAAATTGAATACCTCTTATGTTTTTTGTTCTATGGCGAAAAGCCATGATAATTTGATCATTGCTCAAAGCTGTCACTTCTAGTGCATCAGGAAAAGATTGGGAAGCCAAAGCCCAAGAGTGATACAGCCCAATCGGTGTTGGATCTGGAATGCCATTAAATAGCAAATCGGCTGTCGTTTGCGATAAAAGTCGTGTTTGTCCATGAAAAACGTGCTGCAGATTATATAGCTGTGCGCCATAGTATTCTCCAATGGCTTGATGACCGAGGCAAACGCCCAAAATCGGTTTACTGTTCTCATAGCGCGTAAGAATGTCAAATAGAATAGGATAGGCACGAGGTACATCTGGACCTGGAGATAGTACCAATTGGTCATACGCATCTAAATCTTCTAGTTGCACTTGATCACTTTGCACCACGTGAATTCTACAAAGGGGATGTTCATCAAAAATTTGATACAAATTGTAGGTAAACGAATCTCGATTGTCGATAATTATAATTTCCTTCTTTTGACTCATAAACAATTTGTATTTTTGACCTTCAATTTGGATTAGATTATGACTGTCAAAGATACGATTATCTCAAGTATGAATACATGGGGAAAGGAGAGAAAACCCTTTTTATTTTTTATAGATTACAAAGGAGAAAATGGACAGGTTATTCCCTTAGATGAAGTGGATCAGGAGACCATCGCGTATTATGTTAATGGAAAAACAAACCAACGAATTCCTTCCTCTCTCCAACAACCACATCTCCATGTAAATCCTATTGATTTTGAGACCTATCAGGCTAGGTTTAATCAAGTAATGCAGCATATCCAAAAAGGCAATACGTATTTAATCAACTTAACATTAGCCACCCCCATTGTATTAGAAGGGAGTTTATTTGATGTATTCCACGCGAGTAAAGCCAAGTATAAATTAGCAGTGAAAGACCAATTCGTTTGCTTCTCGCCTGAAATATTTGTACAAATTAAAGCGAATCGAATTTATTCCTATCCCATGAAAGGAACGATTGATGCTTCCCTTCCCCACGCTTCTCGGTTGATTTTATCGGATGAAAAAGAAACAGCAGAGCATTATACTATTGTGGATTTAATTCGAAATGATTTAAATATTGTAGCTAAAAATGTACGTGTTGATCGCTTTCGTTACTTGGATCGGTTGCAAACTACTAAGGGAGATTTGTTGCAGATGAGCTCGCAGATTAGTGGAGATTTACAAGAAAACTGGCAAGAGGAAGTAGGTACTCTCCTAGGACAATTGTTGCCAGCAGGATCCATTACTGGATCACCCAAGCAAAAAACGGTAGCCATTATCGATGCCGTTGAAGCGTATGAACGTAACTATTATACAGGTGTTTGTGGAATTTTTGATGGAGAAACCTTAGATACAGCCGTCATGATTCGCTTTATCGAACAACAAGGCGAACAATGGGTATATAAAAGTGGAGGCGGAATTACCTTTGCAAGTCAAGCGGAGAAAGAATACGAAGAAATTTTACAGAAAATATACCTTCCAATTGAAGAAAAATACAAAAAATAAAAACCTGTGTAAAAGAGCCTATTACACAGGTTTGACAACTAGTAGTATCCTCTCTTTTCTTTGCATGTGCTTAGACTAGACCTCAATCGTAGAGAAGAAGGATTGTAAATGTTGGACGATAGTTGGGTCTAATACGAGATTATATTTTTTCTTTCTTTTGTGTTGTACCGTATAAGCAAATACAAGAGGGTGTAACTGATCAAAGCGTGCTTTAAAGGATGAAGCTTCTTTATTTTTAGCATATAACGTTAGGTTGACCAACGTATTGAGGTTTTTGGTATGCGGCAGGTAGTGCAAATGATGTAAAAGATAAAGGTGTAACTTCGTGGTTAAACACAGATGCAACTGCTGGGTTGTAATGAATGTTTGAGCAGAGTGAGTTTTAAAATCTTGCCGTATTGTTTGATTTACTTGATCTAAGTGATCTCGGTAGGGTTGTACAAAATCGCTATAATCCTGCATATAGCTTTTATACCAATGAATTTGGGGGTAGTAATCACTGGCAAAAATTCTATTCTTCGGTTGAAGTATTTTTTTAAAGAAAGCGGAAAACTCATATACGTAGTCTTGAATATAGAGACGAGTATGAGCCAATAGCGTAAAGCGAACATCGTCCTGTTTTTCCTCAATAGTGGCAATAATTTTTTTGAGCGTTTTGCTGGGATTTTCTTTGGTTAGAACTAAGAGAAATACTTGTTTTTGCTGTTGATTTTGCTGCAAATACAGTATTTCGTGAAATTGATAAATTTCCTCCACTTGATTCGTTTTCAATAAAGGCAAGAGTTGTTCACTGTATGTAAAGCGATTGCCTTTCTTCTTTCTTATTTGACGTTTAGGTTGAACGAAAGCTGTTTGTCCATTTATTTGTTCGAGTATACCTAAAACAAGATGATACAGTTTTTTTTGAACCCGCAGTAAGGCTTCGTTCCATATCGTATAATCTACATCTTCAATATCTTGCGCTAAGTCATCCAACATATAGTATACTTCAGCTTCGCGCTTGACAAATAGCGTTTTCATTTTCGGTACAATTTGTTCTAGTATTAATAAGCGATGTGTCAAGGTCTCCGTTGTGTTTGTGATTCCCAATAACACTGTTTCTAGAACATCAAGGTTGTAAGTAAACGATTTTAAAAAGGCCAAACTACTACCGCGATATTTTTGCGCGACAAAGTCATTACAGTATGAAGTTAGGAAAGCTTGTTTGTCTTGGTAGAGCGCGATATAAGGCCCAAGTGGTTTGTAAATTGGTTTAACTTGATGAGTAGCATTCGTTTGATAGATAATGTGGCTGGCAATTAAACTCGTTTTAAAAAGTATATTACCCATTTTGATCTGCTGAGCAATATCAGCATTATCTAGTATAACAAGAAGAATTCGCTCTTCGTTTACTACTGTTTTTTTATAAATCGAAGAAAATACGCTTTCCGTTTTGCTTTTGTCTTTTACATGCATCCAAAGTCCTCGTAGTGTTGAAGACTCCCAAATAATGCCCAACCAAAGGGTATAGATGTTGTTGTCCGTCATGCAAGTTCCTAGTTTTTGAAGCAGGTCTTGCGAAAAATCTTGTTGGGATACGCCTTGCCAATTTGTCGTCATATCTATCATTTTTTAAGGATATTGTGTATTTGATTTATGTAATAATTGTTATTTATATTTGAATTATTATAAATATATTTAGTTATTCTTTGCTAAATTTTCTTTATTTTTGCTATTAAGGTATAAAATCAAATGTACGGACAAAGTTTGAAGTAACCATGAAAAATTACGTATAACGTTCGTGTATTTTTTGTAAAATTTTTAGATATGAATAAAATTCAGCGCCTCAATGAGGCTATTAAATGGATTATTTTTGAGGGTCTGGCCAAAAATCACACGGATCTTGCTCAAAAATTAGGGTATAAGAAATCGTCTTTTTCACAAATCGTTAATGGCAAGGTGAATATCAGTACGAGTTTTCTTAATCGATTAGTGACATTTGCTCCGATACTAAATCGAAAGTGGTTGGTTAATGGAGAAGGGAGTTTATTTATTTCCCAACCCAAAACGATTCATGAAGAGGCAATGAAAGGTCAAAAGAGTGGGGTTCATCTCTTATTTGAAAGTGAAGCTACCTACTTAACTAAGAGTCATATTCCCGATATCTTTTACAACGCTCGGGGGAATACCTTTACTTTTTTTCCAGGAGGTAAAATGGATATTGAGGTATTTAAGATTCCGTTTACTGCCCATACGGCTTATATTGAACGGTACCGAGATATTCCAGGTATTCAGGAGCATTTTAATCGAGTTGAATTCAGTGTCGATTATTTTGAGTTAGGCTATTATCAGGCCTTTGAAGTGGTAGGAGACACCATGAATAGTGGAAATATTGAAGATACGCCAAATGGAGCTGAAATTTTAACGAAGGAAATTAATCGCGATTTATGGGAAGGTGGTTTTAAAACTACGCGATATGGCTTTGTCTTAGTGACCAAAGATCATATTCTGCATAAAGATATTGCCGATTATAATGTAGAAACAGGGATGCTGAGCCTCTCAAGCCGCAACCTGAGTTATGCTATAATGGAATATCCCATAGCTGATGTATATCAAATTTTTCACGTTATTAAACGCTTCTTTTAAGTGTAACTTGCTGTCATACAAAGCACAAACCTCGTTTGTGTTTTGTAGGTGGGCAAGAGCGGAGAAAAAGATCAGAAACCCTTTAGTGAAAGACTGTTGTATAGAAGGTTTACAGTAATTTGTGTACAATCACATAGCGAATTGCTTCTGTTAGGGTATGCACATGACATTTCTCCATAATCTTCTTGCGGTGAAACTTAATTGTATCAGGGGCAAGATAAAGTAAATCTGCTATTTCTTTTACCGTAAATCCTTGAATGGTAGCATATAAAACGGTCAATTCTTTAGTGGTGAAGGTGGGGTTTACCTGTCTGCGCCAATTTTTCTGCATTAAATCATACATCCAACAATGTGTAGGATTACTTGTATAAACAGTTATATTTCCCGCTTGTCGCGCAGTAGAAAGAGAAACCATACAAATGGACTTAGATAATCTCCCCCTAGACGTTAGTTGCAACGGTGTTACCTCTTGACGGATTAAGAGGTTGGGAATGTGGGGATGTTTGAGATGAAAATCACACGAAAGCGTATAGTCTTTTTTATACTCCATGGGCAACGCATTAAAAAAAGAAAAGCCAGCTTGGGTTAGTTGTCGTATTAATCCCTGTTCTTCTTCTGGAACACAATGAGCGTAAAAATTAAACCCCATCGTTCGTACTTTTTGAACAGTATGTCCACACAAAAATAAAGGGTTGTCAGCGATATAATCAAATTCCTTTTTTTCATGATTTAATACATAGATGCTTTTGTATGTCATTCGCGCGAAAGCTTGTATCGCTTTTACTGTAGCGTCGTTTAGTGCTTCTTCTGTTTCATTTGTGCTGTGCTGTGCCATAATAAAGAGGTTTACGACTTAAATGTAAGCGAAAGAAGGATAGCTTCTGTATTGATATTTCTTTATTGTATGCAATAGGTAATTACTATTTGAATAATGAAATTAAAGTACTACCCCTGGAGGTAGTTTTTGCTTTGTATCCTAAAAACTACCCTTGCGTGTAGCGGCTATGTAAAATCTCTTTTTTAATTTAGAATTACAATTTAATTTATTGATAATCAATGCATTAATGTTTGATTATTATAAATATATAACAAAAATAGTTCTATTATGTATAATTTCTACGCTTACTTGTTTGTTGCTTTTTCGCTTTTTTGTACTGCAAGTCGAGGCCAATCGTTTCGGGTGCAAGGCCAAGTGCTCAATGCACAAAAACAGCCCGTTGAATTTATGGATGTTTATCTAACGAGCGACACCCCTTCAACTACCCCTCATACGTATACGGATAGTTTAGGGCATTTTAGTTTAGAAGCACCTCGAGGTGCTTATGTTTTAGCGCTAGCTGAATTTGGTACGCAAAAGTACAGCCGTGATCTGCTACTCACTCAGGATGTAGATCTAGGGGTTATTACTGTAAATCAGACGGTTCTGCTGGATAGTATTACGATTCAAGCCAAGAAAAAATTAATCGAGCGCAAGGTGGATCGCTTGGTGTTTAACGTAGAAAATTCGATTTCTGCGAGTGGTGGTGATGCTTTAGATGCGTTGAAGGTAACTCCGAGTGTACGTATAAAAAACGACAATATTGCTTTAGCTGGTAAATCCAATGTTACGATATTGGTGGATGATAGGACTATCGCTCTTTCTGGAGAGGAGTTAATTCAATTTTTAAAGGGAATTGCTAGTGACAATATTAAAAGTATTGAAGTAATAACAGTTCCTCCTGCGAAATACCGTGCAGAAGGGGAAGGAGGATTGATTAATATAAAGTTGAAAAAGTCAGCTTTACACAGCTGGAGTAACACAAGTAGAACCTCCTATACCCAAGGAACTTATCCTTTGTTTTCTTTTGGAAATAATTTCAACTATCAACAAGGAAAATGGAGTTTTTTAATCGATGTTTCCAAGCTACAAAATAAGACAATTTATACCAATGATATGCAGTATTACTATCCAACAGCCTATTGGAAGAATACAGTTTATAATCGAGTACACTACAATGGTTTTTCAAGTATAGTTAATATGGGCTATGCTATCAGTGATAAGCGAAAAATAAGTGTACAATATATGGGGAATAGCGCAACACCGAAGATCGATGGAGAGGGAAATACGCTGATTTACCAACCAGAAAATGGGTGTTTACTAAACAGATTGCCTTCCGTTAGTCAAACAACAAATAAGAATTACAACCATGCTTTTTCGGTATCTTTGGTTACTCAATTAGATACGTTGGGTAAAAAGTATACCCTAGATGCCGATTATTTTGTGTATTCCGTTGATAAAGAGAGTAAACAAACAGCTGAAAAACGAAAGGGGAATGATGAGTTAGTTAGTACAACTTTGTTAAACAATAACGGTACCCAACGGATTGAAAATTGGGCGACGCAACTTGATTTTGAACTTCCCTATACTTGGGCAACCTTAGAATTTGGTGCAAAACTGAGTATGACCAAAACCAATAGCGCTCTTGCTATTACCATGGCTGAAGATTTACAGTCTCTCAATCAGCAAGAAGACCAATTTACGTATCGAGAAAATACACAAGCCCTATATTTTTCAGGTGCTAAATCATGGGGCGAAAAATGGCAAGTAAAGATGGGGTTACGCGCTGAGGCGACTCAAAATAAAGGCGATTCATTTAGTATGGATCAGACCCACAGGAATAAATATAGTAAATTATTCCCCACCTTATATATTTCCTATCAACTAAGTAGTAATCATGATCTTACGATTAAATATAGCAAGCGAATAGCACGTCCACCTTATGGAAATTTGAATCCCGCTCGATGGTATCTCAATACAACGTCTTATGAAGAGGGAAACCCATTTTTACAGCCCGCTTTCAATACGAATGTCGAATTGTCTCATTCCTATAAGAAACAATTCACGACGACTTTGTCCTATACCCATACAACCAATGGATTCGGTCAATTAACCATTCATAATGAGGAACACAATTTTCAAAAATTTGTTCGGCTAAACTACTATTCCGCTCATATTGCCAATCTAAACCTCTATACCAGTATAGATGTAGCTCCGTGGTGGACCAACATATTGGAATTCAATACTTTTTACACAGAAACAGCGATGCACACCATATACCTAAAACCGAAATATAGCGGTTGGGGGGCGTATTTTATGAGTACTAGTAGTTTTACCCTTAATACAGCCAAAACACTAACCGCTGAAATTAGTTATGATCAAGATTTTGCCTCCGAATATGCTGGAAATAGTATGAGTGCGAATGCGAATGTATCAGCAGGGATTAAGCTTTTACTATTCGATAAAAAACTACAGTGTGTAGTAAATGCCAATAATATTTTGGGTACAGATCGAATGAAATTATCGAGTATCACCCAAAATATCACCCAAACCTTTAAGCAATACTATGATACACAATATGTTAGATTGTCAGTGTCCTATTCGTTTGGGAATAAAAATATAAAGCTAAACCAACAACAAACAAGTAATGAAGAGGAGAGGGGGAGATTGAATTAATGATGATGATTTGTTTAGTTCTTAATGTAATATTTACTCTATAATCTATCATCCTGCCCAATTAATGTATAACAATATTTATATATAAATAAAGGAGAAACCTAAAGCCTATTTAAGTTTAGGTAAATTCGTAATTCTATCAAAAATGAAAAATGAAAAATTAAGAAGTTTTTT
Source organism: Myroides sp. DW712 (assembly GCF_046557355.1). Lineage (NCBI taxonomy): Bacteria > Pseudomonadati > Bacteroidota > Flavobacteriia > Flavobacteriales > Flavobacteriaceae > Myroides > Myroides sp. DW712. The sequence continues at coordinate 95,651 of NZ_JBKFDO010000011.1, read as the reverse complement.
TAAAAATATCGACAAAAAATCAATTTTAAAAGATTTAGAAATCATTAAATTGAAAGGAGGAAATCAGAGTTTGAGAAATAAAGCAGCTGATTGTTCTGGATTTGCATGTGGAGCTTATCATGTGCTAGAGCCAAATAAATAGTATATCTAAGACTTATTGAATTACATCGTAATTCAATAAGTCTTATTGTTTTTTAGTCAAAACAAGGGAGACAAACACTTGCCTATATTTGGCGGTATTTGAACCCTTATCGCAAGCAAGTGCTACAGTTATTTACCTTACTTTTTTTGGGTACATTCACTACCTTAGTTTTTCCTATACTGACCCAAAAACTCATTGATGAGGGAGTCAACAAATCCAATTTATCTGTTATTGCCTATGTATTGATGGCTCAACTAGCTTTTTTCTTAGGTAATATCGTATTCAGCGTTTGTAGAAATTGGATTATGTTGGTGATGGGAACTCAAATTAATATTCAAATTATTTCTGATTTCCTCAAGAAATTACTACAGTTACCGCTCAATTTTTTTGATACCAAACTAATGGGGGATTTTAATCAGCGCATTCAAGATCACGAGAGAATTGAACAATTTTTGACGTCAGATAGTTTATTGACTGTTTTTTCCATGTTGACTTTCCTGGTGTTCTTCGGGGTATTGTGGTATTATGATGTTCAAATCGTATTCTTGTATATGACACTTACAGTCGTTTCGATTGGTTGGTCTCTGTATTGGATGAAAAAGAGAAAAATCCTTGATTATTTTCGCTTTCAACAACGCAGTGAAAATCAAGAAGCAATTTATGAAATCATTCAAGGCGTTACAGAAATGAAATTAAACCAATTGGAGGATTTTAAACGAGAGGAGTGGAAGGAAATACAACAAAAACTGTTTATTGTTAATAGAAGAATTTTGAAGCTAGATCAAGTTCAACTCGCTGGATTTGAATGCATCAATCAAATTAAAAATATCCTAGTTACCTTTCTAGCTGCGTATTTAGTTGTACACCAAAAGATGACGTTGGGAGCCTTGTTAAGTGTATCCTACATCATCGGTCAACTGAATAGCCCCATCAATCAATTGATTTCCTTTTTTCGATCGCTTCAAGATGCGAAATTGAGTTTAACTCGGCTAAATGAAGTGCAACAGCACCCCATAGAAGAACAAGAAAAATTAAAACCGCTCCTTGTTTCAAAAGACGAGGAAGAAGGGAAATGTGGAATTTACTTACAAAACCTGTCCTTTCAATATGAAGGTCCCCAATCTCCTTTTGTGTTGAAGGATATTACGTTGTTTTTTCCTCAAGGATAAGTAACGGCCATCGTAGGGGCGAGCGGAAGTGGTAAAACAACACTGATGAAACTCCTCTTGCGATTTTATGACCCCAGTGAAGGCAGCTTGTATTACAATGATCAGGCGAGCACAACCTTATCACCTAAGAGTATACGAGAGCACTGTGGGGTAGTCATGCAGGATGGTTACATTTTTTCGGATACCATTGCGCGGAATATTGCGACCAATGACCGCGTGATCGATGAGTCCAAATTAGCATCTGCGGCTCGTATTGCCAATATTGAATCGTTCATCGCTGATTTACCTTTAGGGTATCAGACTAAAATTGGCGCAGCGGGGAATGGTATTTCAGGTGGACAAAAACAACGGATTCTAATTGCGCGAGCCGTCTATAAGAATCCACCGTATCTCTTTTTTGATGAAGCTACTTCCGCTTTAGATGCAGAAAATGAAAACGTAATTCACAACAAATTACAAACCTTTTTCAAGGGGAAGACGGTATTGATTATTGCCCATCGACTTTCCACTGTCAAACAGGCGGATCACATTGTCGTATTACAGCAAGGACAATGCATCGAACAAGGAAATCATCAAACACTGGTGGCTCAAAAAGGGGCTTACTATCATTTAGTAAAGAATCAACTAGAATTAGGGAGTTCCTAAGCCAAAAAAATGTAGTAGTTTTAGCGTTTAATGCTACGAATAGAATACCGATGAAAGTTGAAGTAATCCGAAAAGAAACCGTTGCGGTAAGTCGCTGGTCTGGTGGAGAAACCAGAGCCTATGCTATTTACCCGAAAGATGCTGTATATGCTAATCGCGATTTTGATTTTCGCATCAGCAGTGCAACCATTGAAGATGTACCGTCTCAATTTACAAATTTTGAAGGCTATCACCGTTATTTGGCCATGTTAGATAACCACGTACAGCTAATACTGAATGGAGCGAATCAACAGTACGAGAAGCATCAGCTATTTGTTTTTCAATCGACGGATTTGATTACGTCTTATACGCAAGGTACAGATTTTAATTTGATGTTAGCCAATCACATTGTAGATGAGGTTGTTGAGGTGATGAATCAATCCTTTCAAACGAATCAACCCTATATCCTGCTATTTGCTTTAGGTAGTGGAGTAGTTGGTGTGAATAATCAACCCATAACACTGGAACCATGGGATTGTATCTTGATTACAAATGAAGAACGCGAAAGCGTAGCGGTGACCTTGAATCAACCCACGATTGTAGGGTATTGGTCGATATCGAAATAAGAGAAATACAAAAAGGAGGAGCAACGTGGATATACAACTAAAGAGAATAAAGGAAAAATTAGCGCAGAGTAAAATACTGGATGGAGAATTTGCGGTTTTTGGCGCAGATTCACATGGGTATGAAATAGGAGACTGTGCTACGATAGAAGCCGTACAAGCCTTTGAACAAAAAAACAACATCAAATTACCGGAGGCCTATGTTGCCTTTGTCACACAAATAGGCAATGGAAATCCCGATGAAGAGGCCTATATGGGAAGTGCAGCTGGACCCTATTACGGCATTTATCCCCTAGGGGATGGCATAGAAGATTTACTAGCGGGTGATGCAAAACGCTACTTGAGTTACCCTTGTCTCTTGCATCCTGATATGACAGAAGAAACTTGGCAAGCCTTGACGAGTGGGATGTATGAGGAAGATTTATCCGATGAGGCGTATGAAGCAATTGTTGGGCCTTTGTTTGGTGGATTATTACCCTTGGGTACCCAGGGCTGTGCCATTACGACTTGTTTAGTATTGAATGGCCCGTATTGGGGGAGAATCGTGTACCTCAATGACGATTATAAACCCGTATTTGCCTATGAAACTCATTTCTTGGATTGGTATGAACGTTGGTTAGATGAAATTATCTCTGGAGAATTAGTAGCGGAACATGCAGGATGGTTTGGTTATAAAAGAGGAGGAACAGCTGCGTTTCTATGGAGTGCTTTCCAAAATAGTACCGAAGAAAAAGAACAAGTAGAATATTTGGAGGGATTGATTAGTAAAAAAGACATACAGGAAGAAATTATCCAGGCGCTTATTGAAACAATACCCCAAGCGACAACCGCGGTTCGTCAACAGCTAATTTCTATTTTAGCGAAGGTTGATTACAGCAAATCGCTATCGTTTTTAGAAGAAGAAGTAAAGGAGAATCTATTGTTTGTCTTGCAACAAATTCACTGGTATGGAAGCAATGAAGCGGATTGGATTCCCCTGTTAGAAGTCTATAAAAATCAAATTGAAGAAGAAGAAACGTATCGTTTCTTTACCTATATTGCTCAAAAAGCAACAACAGATTTTGCTCATTTACTCTTGCCTGGACTCCTGTCACCGTTGAGTGCTATTCGCAGTCAGGCGGTTTATTCTTTGGGTAAAGCAACAGATAAACAACAATACGCAACTGCTTTTATGACGGCCCTTAAAGATGAAGAAGATCAGGTTGTGCTGTATGCCTTGCAAGCGTTAGGTGGGGTAGAAGATGACCGATTGATACAGGCTTATCAAACAGTATATCATAAGTATAAGGACAGTGATGAGGACAATTACATTATGATTAATCTCAATCATCGGTTAAAAGAAAAAAATCTAACAGTTGAAGATTTAAAAATTAAATGAAAGAAGAAAGAAAAAAGAGTATAGGGAAGTTTTTATCTCTTATTTTGAGACATGAACCCAGTAAAATTGGCATTCAACTGGATGCAAATGGATGGGCAAATGTTGAAGAATTGATACAAAAATGCGCCAAACATCGCGTAGTTTTTACACGAGATGAATTGGATGAAATTGTGAAAACAAATAATAAAAAAAGATATACACTAAGTGAAGATGGTTGTAAAATACGCGCCAATCAAGGGCATTCAATTGCTGTAGATCTTGAATTTACACCCGAGGTTCCTCCAGTGTATTTATATCATGGAACAGCAGATCGTTTTTTGCCCGCCATTAAGGGAGAAGGAATAAAGAAAATGAATCGACAACACGTACACCTTAGTGCAGATAAAGAAACTGCAATTGCCGTTGGCTCCCGTCATGGAAAAGTAGTAGTGCTAACTATTCTAGCAGGAAAAATGCAGGAGGATGGCTTACTTTTCTACTGTTCAGCAAATGGTGTATGGTTGACAGACTATATTGATCCTCAATATATCTCGAAGTAATTTAGTTAACGGTTTACAGTTTTATCTTAAAATAAATATCAATATATAGGTAATAACCAGTGATTTAAGGGATAGAAAGGGAAATGAGTCAACGGATAATTTACGGTTGATGACGCTAAATCCCAATGCAATAGGTAGTCCATACAAAGCATAATACATAGGAGTGTACAAGTGATGATAGACCCAAGTGGTCCAATTTCCCGTATAGGACCCTGTGAGATACGATGCTCTCATGATCCACAAGATTAAATGAATAAAACACAGGGTAAAAAGGACAATATCTACAATTTTTGCCCATTTTATTCTAGTTTTAGTTGAGTTGAGGTCGTTGTGCTCCATTGGCTAATTTCCAGGCAGTTTCGAATATAAATTGGGTTCTTTTGGTTAGAATAGGAAAATTTATCTTATCAAACGTATCGGAGGGCAAGTGATAGTCCGCATGCGTTCCGTTGTAAAAAAATATCGCGGGGATATTATTTTTCGCAAAGTTATAGTGGTCCGAGCGATAGTAAATCCGCTGGGGTTCATTGTCGTCATTAAAAGTATAGTCTAAGACCAGTTGTACTGATTCTGCATTGGCTTGTTCCGCCGTATCGTGTAAATCCTGGCTAAGTTTATCGGATCCTACTAAGAAAATATAATCATCCGTAGTAGGGTATTCAGAACTGCGTCTACCAATCATGTCAATGTTTAAGTTAGCAATGGTTTGTGCTAAGGGAATGGGTGGATTTTCTGTATAGAATTGGGAGCCAAATAAGCCAAATTCCTCTCCCGTGAGATGGAGAAAAAGAACCGAGCGTTTTGGTCGGATGCCTTCGTTGACAAGCGTTTGGAATACACGAGCGATTTCCATCACCGCTGAGGTTCCTGAACCATTGTCATCCGCGCCATAGTATATTTTATTTAATAAAATGCCCATATGATCAAAATGAGCCGAAATTACGAGCACCTCTTCTGGTTTTTCACTTCCTTCAATATACGCCCATACGTTTTCACTGTCTTTTAGTTTCATCTGCCAATTGTTCATAAAGGCAGCGGGAATGGGTTGAAAGTAACTTGTCGTATGAGGAGGCGTTTCAATACCTAGGCGTTTATAGTAATTTGCCAAATAATGCGCCGCTTTCTTCTGTCCAGGTTCTCCTGTGCGTCTCCCTTCTAAGCTATCTGCAGTTAAAACAAGCAAGCTTTTCATCAGAGAATCAGACGAAATGCGTGTAAAATACTTCGTTTTTATTTCTGTAGGCGCGGTTTGTATTACAGTTTGTGGAGATTGACATTGAACGACAGTCAACGCTAAAGAACTAAGAAAGATTAAAAAACTATATTTTCTCATAGGATATCAAATAGAGTGGTATTTCACAGGACCAGTCCAAAAATACAATTTATTTTGCGTTAGTGACATATGTTTTGTTTTCCTTTTGTTTTTAAAAGCTTGGGAACACTGCTCGTTTTTATTAGTTGTGCTATATTTGTTGAAAACAAAGTAAAAAACATGGCGAAAGTAGTTTTTATTACAGGAGGATCCTCGGGTATTGGTAAATCAATGGGTACATTTTTACATGAAAAAGGGTATAAGGTATATGGAACGAGTAGAAACCCAGAACGCGTCACGGATTCCGTTTTTCCCTTAGTTCAATTAGATGTTCGAGATGAAGAGAGTATTGCTCGTGCCATTCAAACCGTGGTAGAAAAAGAAGGACGTTTGGATATTCTAATTAACAATGCAGGAGTGGGTATCACAGGAGCTATTGAAGAAGTGCCTACAGCTGAAATCCTCAACAACTTCGAAACCAATGTGTTTGGTCCCATTGCCGTAATAAAAGCCGCCTTACCAACCATGCGCAATCAGAAGAGCGGACTAATTATCAATGTTACCTCTATTGCAGGCTATATGGGATTGCCATTCCGTGGCTATTATTCCTCTTCCAAAGGTGCTTTGGAGTTGATTACAGAATCCTTACGCATGGAATTAAAACCCTTTGGCGTTGAGGTAACGAATGTCGCTCCTGGAGATTTTGCAACGAATATTGCAGCAGGACGTTATCACGCCCCAGTAAAGGAAAAATCACCGTATGAGGAGGTGTATAAAATGTCCTTGGATATGATGAATGAACATGTGGATGATGGGGGAGATCCCATCGAAATGGCACAGGCTATCTATAAAATCATTCAAACACCTAAACCCAAAGTGCGCTATGTGGTTGGAGCACCTATGCAGAAATTTTCCTTGTTTTTGAAGAAGATTCTCCCTGGAAAAACCTACGAAAAACTCTTGATGAATCACTATAAAATTAAAGGGTAAAAAAGAAGCAAGAGAATAACAGAAACGCGAATTAATATTGTATTTTTGACACACAACATAACAGGAATTTTAAGTTTAAAATTATGAAGTTTTTTATTGACACGGCTAACTTAGATCAAATTAAGGAAGCAGAAGCGCTGGGGGTATTAGATGGAGTGACGACAAATCCTTCTCTAATGGCTAAAGAGGGAATTACTGGTGCAGCAAACATTTTAAACCACTACAAAGCAATTTGTACTATTGTAGAAGGAGATGTGAGTGCGGAGGTAATTTCAGTAGATTACGAAGGAATGATTAAAGAAGGGGAAGAGCTTGCTGCTTTACACCCACAGATTGTGGTAAAACTACCAATGACGAAAGAAGGAGTAAAAGCGTGTAAATACTTTTCAACAAAAGGTATTAAAACAAACGTTACTCTAGTGTTCTCTGCAGGACAAGCTTTATTAGCTGCAAAAGCAGGAGCAACCTATGTTTCTCCTTTTATTGGACGTTTGGATGATATTTCAACCGATGGTTTAGTACTAATCGAAGAAATTCGCCAGATTTATGACAACTATGGATACGAAACGCAAATTTTAGCAGCTTCCGTTCGTCATACCATGCATATTGTGAATTGTGCAAAAATAGGAGCAGATGTCATGACAGGTCCTTTATCTGCTATCTTAGGATTATTGAAACACCCTTTAACAGATAACGGATTAGCTCAATTCTTAGCGGATTACGCGAAAGGAAATCAATAATCGTTACAATACAAAACTTATTTACAAACATACAAACTAGAAAAAACCAATCTTGAAAAAGGTTGGTTTTTTTGTTGGTTGCTTTTTTGGTGTTTGTTCGATTTTCTCTTTATAAGAGAATTTTCTGTTTATGGGATTGCTTTTCGGTATATACAGGCAGATTACCATCAGCCCCTACTGATTCAATCCTCACCGAATCTCACCAAACCCTCACCAAACCTCACCACTTTTTTGGTTGTTCTTTGTTCGTTGTTCTTTGTTCGATTTTGTCTTCATAAGAGAATTTTCCTTTTTCAATTAGATGTAATAAACCAAAAGCCAAAAGCCGAAAAACAGTTTTTTGTTGGTTGCTCTTTGTTCTTTGGTGTTTGTTCGATTTTCTCTTTATAAGAGAATTTTCTGTTTATGGGATTGCTTTTCGGTATATACAGGCAGATTACCATCAGCCCCTACTGATTCAATCCTCACCGAATCTCACCAAACCCTCACCAAACCTCACCACTTTTTTGGTTGTTCTTTGTTCTTTGTTCGATTTTCTCTTCATAAGAGAATTTTCCCATTACGCATCACTACCTAAGATATAAACGTCAAAAACACATTCAAAATCAAGGCATTTATAATATCAATAAAGAAAGCGCCTACGAGTGGAATAATCAAGAAGGCCTTATAAGAAGGACCAAATCGATTGGTTACGGCTTGAATATTGGCTACTGCCGTTGCCGTTGCTCCTAGACCAAAACCACAATGCCCAGCACTCAGTACAATGGCGTCGTAATCTTTCCCCATCCAGCGGTAGGTAACATATGCTGCAAATACGAGCATCAACACCACTTGAATGAGTAAGATCAGCAAAATAGGTAAGGCTAAATCAACGATAAGCCAGAGCTTGAGAGACATTAAGGCACAAGCTAAAAAGATAGAGAGTCCTGTATTTCCGACCACATCAATATTGCGGCTGTGTACTTTGTATTTAAAAATATACGTTAAACTATTTCGAATCAGCAATCCAACGAACAAACACCAAACAAAAGTGGGAAGTTTAAAGGAGTATTGAGCGTTCCAATCCGCCAACCATTGCCCTAATACCAAGCAAATGGCCATCATGGTTACTGTGTGCATCATGGTCGTATAGCTGATTGGTGAGAAGTTTTTAGATTTAGTAATATCTTGTTCCTCCTCTTGTTTTTCGGTTGTTGCAGGATCTACCTCCTTGTAGTTGTTTTTTTTCAGTAAGCGATACGCTAAAGGCCCGCCAATAGAGCCACCGAAAATCAATCCAAAGGTAGCACAGGCCATACCAATTTCTTTTGCTCCCAACAGTGGATTCCCACTAACGGCAAAATCATCTGCCCAAGCGCCTGCTGTTCCGTGTCCTCCTGTTAGGGTGATGGATCCAGCAATTAGCCCAAAGCGCAAATCTAGGTTGAGTATTTTCGTTAAAATTACTCCTAAGGAGTTTTGGCAGACAATAAATATAGCCGCAATAACGAGGAATATAACTAAGGATTTTCCCCCTTGAATCAGTTTTGAAAAATCAGCATTCAAACCAATAGAGGAAAAGAATACCAACATCATACTCTGCTGAATGGCTTCGTTAAACGTAAAATCCGTCCCTAAAAAGGAATGCGCTCCCCAAGTAAACAAGGCAATTAAGAAACCGCCAACTACCGGTTCAGGAATATTGTACTTTTGTAGCCAATTGATTTTGGATACAATAAAATGTCCTAATAATAAGACTAAACAAGCTAACATTAAGGTTTCGTAGATTCCAAAATCCATAGGGTGTGTTTTTAAGTTTTTTCCTCCTGTTTGTAAGGGAAACAGGCCTACTTGAGCCACAAATATAAGTAAAGATCAAGTCAGTTAGCACTACAAGAAATGTTTTTTGCGTGTATTTTAAGTATTTTATTTATGAGAATGTGAAAATATTTGAATCTTTTATCTTTTTAGCAAAGACCCTTGTGAATTTAGCAATAAAAAAAATGCTGTAAAACTGTTTTGTAGTCTGTGTGAAATATCTATTTTTGCATATGCAACACAATGTACTTATTTTAGATTTTGGTTCGCAATACACCCAGTTAATTGCGAGAAGGGTTCGAGAATTAAATATATTCTGCGAAATCCTGCCTTATAATGGTTTACCCGAGGATTTATCAGCGTATAATGCGGTAATTTTATCCGGAAGCCCTTATTCTGTTCGTTCAGAAGAAGCTTTACATCCAGATTTAGCGCAAATTAAAGGTAAATTACCTTTGTTAGCGGTGTGTTATGGAGCGCAATATTTAGCTCATTTCTTCGGAGGTGAAGTCGCGCCATCTGATACACGTGAATACGGAAGAGCGAATCTTGCTTTCATTGCTAATGATCCTTTCTTAAAAGATATCCCACAAAATAGTCAAGTGTGGATGAGTCACAGTGATACCATCAAAGCGTTACCTACGAATGCTGTTTTATTAGCAAGTACAGCAGATGTAAGCAATGCGGCTTATAAAATTGAGGGTGAGCAAACATATGCTATTCAATTCCACCCAGAAGTGTACCACTCAACGGATGGTGCTCAATTATTGAAAAACTTCTTAGTTGATATTGCTGGCGTAAAACAAGATTTTACACCTGCTTCATTCGTTGATGAAACGATTGCTGATTTACGTGCAAAAGTTGGAAACGAAAAAGTTGTTTTAGCCCTTTCAGGAGGAGTTGATTCAACAGTTGCAGCTGTCTTATTGAGCAAGGCAATTGGAGATAACTTACACTGTATCTTTGTAAATAACGGATTATTGCGCAAAAATGAATTTGCTAACGTATTAAAGCAATATGAAGGAATGGGATTAAACGTGAAAGGAGTAGATGCTTCTCAACGTTTTATGGACGCTTTGGCAGGTCAAGAAGATCCAGAAACTAAGCGTAAAACGATTGGACGTGTGTTCATCGAAGTATTTGACGACGAATCAAAACTAATTCAAGACGCTACGTTCTTAGGACAAGGAACCATTTATCCAGATGTAATTGAGTCTATTTCTGTTAAAGGACCTTCAGCGACAATCAAATCTCACCACAACGTAGGAGGACTTCCTGACTTCATGAAGTTGAAAGTTGTCGAGCCTTTGCGTATGTTGTTCAAAGATGAAGTACGTCGTGTAGGTGCTTCTTTGGGAATTGATCCTGAACTATTAGGACGTCACCCTTTCCCAGGACCAGGATTAGCGATTCGTATCTTAGGAGACATTACACCAGAGAAAGTAAGTTTATTACAAGAGGTAGATGCTATCTTCATCAACGGATTAAAAGAACACGGATTATACAATTCGGTTTGGCAAGCAGGAGCAATCTTATTACCAGTGAATTCAGTAGGGGTAATGGGAGACGAAAGAACGTATGAAAAAGTAGTAGCCCTACGTGCAGTTGCTTCAACAGATGGAATGACGGCAGACTGGGTACACTTACCGTACGAGTTCTTAATGGAGATTTCGAATAAGATCATCAATAAAGTTAAAGGAGTAAATAGAGTGGTATACGATATCAGTTCTAAACCACCTGCAACAATTGAATGGGAATAAAAAGTAAAAAAATAAATAAGTCGCTGTATATTTGTAGAGCGACTTATTCGTTTTTATAAAAGAATCAAGATGAAAAAGAGAATTGTTATAGCTGTAGCAGCATTTATATTTACCAGTGGATTAACTTACGCCCAAGAACAAAATTATACTACGTATCGCGTGAGTAAAGGCGAGACGATTAGTAAAATAGCAAGAGAACACAAAATTTCAGTCAGTGAGATTTTGCGATTAAATCCAGACGCTAAAACGGGAATCAAAGAAGGTGATGTAATCCAAGTTCCCACAGGTAACACGCCAGCAACAGCAGCTGTAACGAGTAAAAATACAACCCAAATTACACCACCTACTGATACGAAGCGCAAAACGCATCTCGTCCAGGCCAAAGAAACCGTTTTTGGTATTAGCCGTCAGTATAACGTTAGTGTGCAGGATTTATACCAATGGAACCCTGAATTGGAACGCAAGGGATTAAAGGCGAATAGCTATTTGTATATTGCCCCATCCGCAACTACTGCACCGACAGATCAATCCGTTCAGGTCAATGTTGTACTAGCAGCTACAAAAGCAGATACGCCTTTGGATAAAGCAAAAGTGAGCTATAAGGAAATCGAAATAGAACCCAAACAAACGCTGTATAGTTTAGCCGTTGAATACCAAACGAGTGTACAGAAAATTATGGAACTTAATCCAGAATTGAACGAGGGGTTAAAAAGTGGACAAAAAATAAAAGTGCCTATTGTCGGGCAAAAGGGAACGGTTTCAACGGGTATGACAGAAGTGAAACCCACAACAACAGAAACGATAGCAAAGCAGAGTGGAGCATACCGTACGGTTAGGATTGAACCCAAACAAACGTTGTTTAGCTTGGCGAAGGAAAACAATACGACTATTGAAGAATTAGTGGAATTGAATCCAGAGTTGAGAAAAGGCTTGCAAATCGGGATGGAAGTGAAATTGCCAAATACAGCAGGGGAAGGTACAATAGAATCTACTACAACCCAACCTAAGTGGAATATGGAGTCTTCTGGTTCTTTTGTTGATTTAACCCAATCATTGGACCGCTATACGGCTAAAGAACTAGTTTTACTTTTGCCGTTTAATGCCTCTCGTATTGGAGATGCAGCAACGGAGCGTATGAAAACAGATGGTTTCCTGAATATGACGATGGATTTCTATTTAGGTGCTAAATTAGCTGTTGACAAAGCAGTAGGAATGGGATTGCCTCTTACCGTTAAAGTGTTTGATTCCAACGAAACAAAAAACAGTTCGGATGTGAAGCGCATTTTAACAGGAGAGAACTTAAGTAAAACAGAAGTAGTTATCGGACCTTTCTTCCAAAGCAATGTAGATGATGCAGTAAAAGCACTCCCGAATAGTGATATCATATTGGTTTCTCCCTTGTCGAATGAAAAAGCAAATCCCTCTTCTCAATTGGTGCAAACCATGCCGTATGGCGATGTGTTGAAACAATCGTTATTGGAGTACTTCATTCAAAAAGAGAGTAAAATTACCGTGATTGTAGACGAAAAGAAAGCGTCGACCAAGCGTTTCATGCAACGCTTTTATCCGAATATCAAACTATTGGAAACGAAAGATATAAAAGATATTGATAAAACCTTAGTCGCAGGAAAGAACAATGCGTTTATTTTAGATTCAAACAGCATTGAGTCTGCTTTGTTGTTGACAGATAAATTAAAAAATAAAACTAGTCAATTCGACATTCAAGTAGCTTCCTTTGACAAGAGCGAAGTTTTTGACTATGGAGAAATTAAGATTGAAACTTTAGTGGCGTTACACTATACGTTTCCGTCGGTAACCCGAGATAGCGAATCGAGCTTGGATACAGCCTTTGCACGCGAGTATAAAGCACAAAATAATGCGTTGCCCAACCGTTTTGCCATTCGCGGATACGATGTTACCTTAGATGTTATTTTGCGCATGTTCCAAAAAGACGGATTTACCGGTGCGATGGGATTAAAATCGAACGAAATTGAGAATAAGTTCGTTTACAGTAAGAACCCAGAGGGAACGGTGCGCAATAGAGGGGTGTATATCCTACAGTACAATGATGATTTAACCGTAAAAGTAGTAGAATAATGTTGTCAAAAATAACGTATTTAGGGGATTTAAGAACAGAATCCGTACACATTCAGTCAGGAGAGCACATTCTTACCGATGCTCCCGTAGATAATCACGGAAAAGGACAAGCATTTTCCCCAACGGATATGGTGACCAATGCCGCAGGGTCTTGTGCCATGACAATTATGGGAATCAAAGCTAATGAATTAGGTGTTGATTTAGTGGGGTCAACTATAGAAGTATACAAGGAAATGCAAGCCGACCCAAGGAGAATTAAGAAAATTACCTTACATGCTACTATGGTGAGTACAGCCAACGACAAAGAACGTGTGATTTTAGAACGCGTAGCGATGCATTGCCCCGTATTGTTGAGTTTACACCCAGAAATTGAGAAGGAAGTAACCTTTAGTTGGACCCAAAAATAATGCTGAACAATCAAAAAGAACTTATTGAATTAGCGAAGGCTAAAATGCCTTTTGGTAAGTACGAAGGCAAGTATTTAATTGACCTACCTGAGTATTATGTGGTGTGGTATCACAATAAAGGCTTTCCCAAAGGAAAATTAGGTCAACAATTAGCGTTGGTATACGAATTAAAATTAAATGGGTTAGAACCCTTAATTCGAAATATTCGAAATAATTTTTAAACGATAAACGGACTTCAGCGTCCGTTTTTTTGTTTGGTTCAGTAGCTAAAAACAGGGGATAATACTCGTAAATACAGTAAAAAGTGTTAATTCTTTCTTTTGGTAAAAAAGGTAGTTAAATAAAAAAAGGGAAGTGTATGTTATTTATTTTTTGTAAATTATCAGTTTAGATCTCTTTTTTTATCAATCGGATAAAAAAAACCTTTATTTTTTAGGCAGATACTAAAGAGGTGTTTTGCTTTTTATTTCTTGATTTAAACTGGAAACGCAAAACTTGATAAATAGTCGTAAATTTGTGAGATAAAAATAGCGTAGTTATGATGAATATTCCTACATCTAATCGTCCCAGAGTAGTAATTATTGGAGGAGGATTCGGTGGATTAGCACTAGCTAAGAAATTGAAAAATAAAAATTTTCAAGTTGTATTATTAGATAAGCATAATTATCATACATTCCAACCGTTGCTGTATCAAGTCGCTACTGGTGGCCTTGAGTCAGGTTCTATTGCCTTCCCAATACGCAAGGTGGTTCAGAATTATGAGGGAATTTTCTTTCGCGTCGCTCAAGTTCAACGCATCGATACCGAAAATAAAAAAGTAATCGCCGATATTGGAACTATCTTTTTTGACTACTTGGTAATCGCTACAGGATCAAAAACAAACTTTTTTGGCAATACCGCTATCCAACAACATAGTATGGCGATGAAGACGATTCCACAATCGTTAAACATCCGCAGTTTAGTATTAGAAAATTTTGAAGAAGCATTGTTGACCAATGATGAAAAAGAAAAGCGTGCGCTGATGAATTTCGTTATTGTGGGGGCAGGACCAACTGGAGTTGAACTAGCAGGAGCTTTAGCTGAAATGAAGAAACACGTGTTGCCTAAAGATTATCCCGATTTGGATATTCGACAAATGGAAATCAACGTGATTCAAGGGGGAACTAAAGTATTGGATGCCATGTCGGAGAAATCATCACGACGTGCACAAGAATTCTTAGAAAAATTAGGCGTCAATGTTTGGGTCAATGAAATTGTAACAGACTTTGATGGTAAAACTGTACATACCAAGTCAGGATTAACCTTTGAAACCGAAACAGTGATCTGGACCGCAGGGGTAATGGGAGCTGTGATAGATGGTTTTGAAGCTTCGGTGATTCAACGAGGAAATCGCTTAAAAGTGAATGAGTTTAACCAAGTGGATGGATTTACCGATATTTTTGCCATTGGTGATGTGGCGGCGATGGTAACCGAAAACTTGCCGATGGGGCACCCAATGATGGCACAACCCGCTATTCAACAAGGGGAGTTGTTGGCAAAGAACTTAATTCAATTGAGAGAAGGTAAACCGTTGAAGAAGTTTGCTTATAACGATAAAGGATCGATGGCAACCATTGGACGAAATAAAGCTGTGGTTGACTTACCTAAGTTCCACTTTAGTGGATTCTTTGCGTGGTTCGTTTGGATGTTCGTTCACTTGATGTCGTTAATCGGATTTAGAAATAAATTCTTAGTGTTTTGGAACTGGGTATACAATTACCTAATGTTTGATCGCCAAGCGCGTTTAATCGTCCGACCATACAAAAAGAAGAACGAAGAAAGCTTTAAAAAGAATAACGAATAAATTAGAAAGAGTCTGTAAATACAGGCTCTTTTTTATTGTAGTGAATCAAGAGGTCGATGAATTTGTTATAAGAACGAATGCCCTCTTTTTGGTTGTTGATTTTGAGAAAATTGCTGTAAATGAACTTAAATATTGTATCCGTAACGGATTTGTAGGAACGCCAGAAGAGCGTATTTTCAATTAAGTTCGCGTGTACCCCTGGGTAAATCTGGTCCAATAAAGCTTTGAAATCAGCTTCCGTTTCTTCCCCTTCTATTGCTTTTAGGCAGTAGCGCAAGGCAAAGATATTGGCTGAATATTGATAGCGTATATCCGCTTGTTTCTTGGCGGCAAGGAATCCAATAAAATTTGCTTCACTTTCTTTGGCATATCCTACTTGATGTGCAATTTCATGTGAAGCAGTGACGATAAGCGTAGACGTGGGGATTTTAGTATTTACTTGTGCTTCTAAGGTAAAGGGGTTGATATAGCCCGAAAAACCCATATAGGTTAAGGGTAAACTATAGAGGGAGCCTTTGGCTTTTTGATGGGCATAGGTAAACCAAGTGGTGGTTTCACTTAAGGTTTGAATACCCAATTGGGCGTCTTGTTGGATTAGGGCCTTATCTGCAGGGAGAACAACCGCTTGTAAAGAATCCTGTGTAATAGCAAGTTGCAAGGCATTGGTTTGTTGAATCATCACTTGGGTGATATCCAAGAGCTCTTGCTTGGAATACCCCTGTTGTAGCTCCAATTGCGTGGCTAAAGGAATTCTATAGTTGTTAAACCCCCAAAAAAGGTTAAAGGCGACGTAGAAAAGAATACAACTTTTAAGCAGTAAGCCTATATAGGCGCGCAGGCGCTGTCTTGTTTTTGGATGTCCTTTCCAGATTTGACGGATTTTCCACAACAAAAATAACCCCACCAAAAAGTAGAGTATGTCGCCTAAAGAAAAGGGGAATAGATTCGTAACAGCGGTCAGGATTCGCAAATAAAACGCGTAAAAACCGTGGGTATAGAATCGCTCTACCCATTGAGGATTAGTAGTTAAGGCATATTTAAGCAGGAGGAATAGCACAAATCCCACCAGGTAGTATCTTGTTTTGATTAGGCGCATTTTAACTAAAAATTTATTTAGAATAGATAAATATAACCATATATTTGCAGCAAATCTTGGTTCAAATGAGTAAAGTTAAGAAAGGTGAGCGAACAATCTTCGTTTGCGACGGAAAAAAATGTTGCCGCTACAATGAGGAGGCCAAAGCTTGCTTTCAAGACCTCTTAACAGAAAGCGGACTTGAATCAGATTACAACCTTTGTAAAATGAAGTGCCAAGGCATGTGTAAAAAGGCCCCCGTGGTCTATCTTTCGGAACATGATACCTACAAAAAAGAAGTGACCAAGAAAAAAGCAAAGAAGATT
Source organism: Myroides sp. DW712 (assembly GCF_046557355.1). NCBI lineage: Bacteria > Pseudomonadati > Bacteroidota > Flavobacteriia > Flavobacteriales > Flavobacteriaceae > Myroides > Myroides sp. DW712. The sequence goes on along the minus strand of NZ_JBKFDO010000011.1, from coordinate 78,829 downwards.
TTTGAGAAATATGTGACAGTTGCTGTTTTGTCTTCGTAATGGAGATTCAAATTAAAGAAAGAAGAAATTCAGGTAATCTATATTATGCTGTAAACGTAGAAAGAGAATAAAAATTATAGCGATGAACCTACACGATGTTGTGGGTTTTGTTTTTTATATGATTTCGATTTTAAATTCAGAGAAGCGTATAACTTTGTGGAATCATTAACGGAACAGCTGCTTTAATTAACACCATACCAGTATGTACACAACAACCCGATTAATTTGGTTGATCCTACGAGGATGAGTGCGCAAAATCCTGGAGAAGGAGATCCTGTGAAACAACCCCAACTTGGTAATATAGTAAACAGTGCATTATCCGAAATGGGAACTGTATTAGATGAGATTGTTATTAATGTACAAAAAGGTGCCGATAAATTAGCTTCGGATTGGGAAAAGAATAAAGAAAAATCAGGGTATAATCATTTTAGAAGAGGTATTAAAAATTGGAAATTGGAAGGAATGAGTTTTACAATGGAAGGCGGTAAATCATCTCCTTGGGAAGCACCGAAAGGAAGTAGATTTACTCTATGGGTTGATGTGACAAAATTTATGATTTTTGCAATGGATGTTTTTGGACCTGAAACAATATTACCTGGAGTTGCTCCCGATGGAAGTAATACGACAGAAAATTGGTTTGGTAGAAAAAAGGATAGAATGATAAAACATACATACGATGGGTTTAGGGTTCATAATCCTAATGAATATAGTTATTCTGAAGATAATGTGCCTTTTTATATTGTACACAACAGAGAGATACTTTTTTACCAGAAAGTAGAATAAAAAACACTAATTGGACTAATTTTAGAAAATTGGATTCTATAAATAAAAATAAAGAAGCAAAAATGTGGAATAATAAATATAAAATACAATGAGATTAATAAGTTTGTTATTATTAGTATTGGTACTTTCTTCTTGTGAAAAAAAACAAAAGAAAGAAGATAATTTTGCAAAATATAAGGATATGCAATTAACGGAATCGCGTACTAAATCAATAAATGGAAATATTGGCTATACATTCGATTTGCCCGATACCTTGAGAGTAAATCAACCTTATGATATTGTTTTTAAATTTGACAGCCCTTTTGATACAATAGTAGACCCAATGGTCTCTGATAGTCTTAAATTTAGGGCTATAACTATGTTCTATTATAAACCTATAAAAGTTGGAGTTAGAAATAAGGGGAGTGATTTTGTAATAAAAGATTCCATTTATATACCTAATAAACAATTTACTTTAGAAAATTTTAAAATAGAGGAAAAAGGAAAATATGTTTTTTTAGTATTAATTGAAGATCAAATTATGAATTATCATTATAATGATGTAGGAAAAAATGACTCTGTTCATTTTGATAGAATATTTGAAGAAATAAAAAAAGAAGTAGTAGTAATTGAGTAATATACTACAGTTAGAATAAAACATCACCCCAACCTTCCAAAACGGATCAAAGGGGTTTGTTTTAGTTAACAGTTTACTGTTAACGGTTGACAGAAGAATATTCAATACAAAGAGAATTAAAACTGTAAACAGTAAACCGTCCACTGTAAACCAAATAAAAACACCCCACCACCGTTACACTATTAAAAAAGGCTTCGACTATCCAACGACAATGGTAAGAGTGTTTCAAAACATAAAGTACAGCCGAAGACTACAAAAAAGCAACAGTGAATTTAGTTAACAGTTTACGGTTCACGGTTTACGGAAGATTATTCAATATAAAGAGAAGTAAAACTGTTTGCTGTAAACCGTCCACCGTAAACCAAAAAGTAGTTGGGTTTTGGACAACTATTTACAATAAAAAGAGAATCGAAACTGTTCGCTATAAACTGTCCACAGTAAACTATATTTATCGTCAGTGGAGTAGTAAAGAGGAACGCAGTGAGTCGAAGGCTACGATAGTGCCGATAAACAATGTAGTTTTACAAAGACTACTTTTTTGCTTTGAACTAAAGACTACTACCACAATGAAGAAAAATAGACAAATGAAAATAAAAAGATTGTATGTATTTATTTTGACACCATAGCAGACTAAAAACAGCAAAGAGACAATATCAATCAGCACATAAACAAACGCTGTTAAAAAAAGCGTCAACTACCCAATAAAAAGAAAGATTACCGTATGAAGTAATCAAAGGAATTGCGATATTTACTTTGCAGTTAACTTAATATACTAAACAAAAAAGGAAGTGAAGTAGTTGTTGAATAAACAGCAAAACACCAAAAAGTTATCACATATACAGACGCACATGACAGTGTACCGTTAACAGTTTAGGAGGTATTCTTCCATACAAAGACAATCAAAAGGTTCCACGTACTACATACCATTCACCACCACCCCAGAGAAACAAAAACCAATCCAATCTTCTAAATCAGGAATTTAAATTGTAGTTTTATCCAACTAAATATAGATGTTGTGAAAAAAGGAATGATTATTTTTTTAGTGGTGGTGCTTGTAGCTATTATTCAAATTAGCTATATGATGAATACGCAGTATGCCACAGGAGATTCGAGCGAAGAAATTCATTTTGTCATTGATCAAGTGGAAATCACCCCAGAGGCAACGTATTCTTTTCACGATGTAGAAGGAAAACCCTTTACGGACTATACCTTCTCATTAGCCAAAGAAATTAAACCAGGAGATATCATTGCCAGAAAGGCCAACTCGAAAGAAATAGTGGTTTACCGAGTAGATCCACAAGGAAATAAAGAGGTGGTGATGGAAGTAACGATGAAAGAGAAATAGGTTTTTTGGGTATTTGGCTTTCGGTATTTGTTTTTTGTTTTTCGACTGTTGTATTGATAGATGATAAACAAGGTATCATCTTATTCAACCTTTGGAATACATACAATGAAAATTCGAAATAGTTGGCGATTATATCCTTTATGGCTACTTCTAGGTCTTTTTTTCTACTTTCATTTTACAGGTACATACAATAGAACAAAGTTTTATGAACGTAGTATAAATGAAAAAGTAATAGATAGTAGTAGTTGGCAAACACGAACCATCGAATATTATTTGGAAAATGGTTTATCAATAAATATTACAGTTTTAGATCGTATTGATTTAAAAGTTGGTGATTCTATAGTAAAGGGATTACAGACGAATCAGTTTAAAGTATATAGAAAAGAATCAGATGGAAAGTATAAGTTTCATAAACATTATACTTTAGAGTAGAAAAATAGGAGGCGAACCTTCGTTCCTCAGGGTGACATAACGAATGTTTGTTGTGTAGGTGATGATTTTTGAACTGTCAACCAGTTTCCTTTGGGTTTTGTTTGGGTTTTGTTTTAGTTTCCTTCGATAAAAGTGGCTTTTATCCTAGTAAAACCTAGGTTTTATTGAGGGTTTACCGAACAACTACCAAACAAAACTAAAACAAGATACAGCTAATAGGTTGTAAGTGTGTGGTTTAGTGTTGTGTTGATGGGGAAATAAATCTATTCTAGGACTTTATACTCCCTCGAACGGTAAAAATAGGATAGGGGACTTGTTTCGTGTTTTTTAATGGTTAACTTTTGTGCAATTAATTAAACAAATCCATCGTGAATCATCTCTTTTGTAAACTAAATTGTCAACCAAATGAATATTCAATTTTTTGAACCACCAGAGGCTTTACGCTTGATAATCAAAGGATATTGGTATGTTGAGGCAACTTGTTTCAAACATGAATCTTATCGTATATTCTCAGATGGATATCCTGGAGTAATTTTACAGCATGAACAAGGGCAGTCGGGTTTGTTTAGAGGCAATGAGGCATTGCCTTTGTGTTTTCTCTACGGTCAAAAGACTAAAGGGTTTTGTTTAAATACGTGTCGGAAAGGCACGATGTTTTTTGGTATTCAACTTCAACCTTATACGTTGAAACATTTTTGGGGAATTGATGCGGCTCAATTAACGGATCTTTGTGTGGATGCGCGCGAGTTATTAAACATACAAGTTGATCAATTATTGACCTTTACAAAAGTGGAACAGTTTATTTCCTATTTTAATGCGTATTTGGGACGATTAATGTCTTCCGCTACAACTTCGCTTTCTTATATTGTTCCACTAGCTGGCGAATTTGAATCTTATTTAAGCTGTACGAGTACCCAACTAGCCGTAGCATGTCGGGTTTCTACTCGAACTTTTCAACGAGAGTTTAAGGCGTATATTGGAGTGAGTTTTGAAGCCTATAAGCAATTGACCAAGTTTCATCTGGCCATGCAGAAACTACAGCAAATGGGAGACGGTAAGTTGGTTGAATTAGCTTATGACTTAGCTTATGCAGATCAGGCACACTTTGGGCGATTATTTAAATTGTATTCGGGATATACCCCAAAAGCATTTGTACAAAAACAATGGTGTTATAATGAGGTAGATATTATGCGTACCCAGCGTTTGCGTATTGTTGCAGAGTAATTCTTGTCGTTTTTGTTCTATTTTTTTATGTGGAGATGAGCGTAGTTTGCTTTTTAATCTTAAAATAGTAGGCCTATGAAAGTACATCATCTCAATTGTGTAGAAATTCAATCGCCAACAGGTGATCGAGCCATTGGACATTGTGTCTTACTCGAGACACCTGAAAAGTTAATCTTGTTGGATGCAGGAATTAGCAGTATTGATTTAGCTCAACCGACCCTGCATTTTAGTGAAACACTGTTGAAAGAAGTGGGCTTTAATTTTGAAATAACTCGCTCTGCTAAAGAGCAAATAAACAATCTGGGGCTAGATCCCACACGGGTAACAGATATTGTATTGACTCATCTCGATTGTGATCACAGCAGTGGTTTACTTGATTTCCCACAAGCTACGGTTCACGTAGGAATGGAAGAGTGGACGAGCTTTACGCAAGAAGAACCTCGTTATTTACCTTTCGTTTTACAACATCAACCAAAGGTTAGACAGTATACAACGTCTCAAACTACTTGGTGGGGTCTTGAAGCCCGTAGGTTATCTTTACATCCCGCACTAAAAATCGCTTTGATTCCATTATTCGGTCATACTCTTGGTCATTGTGGGATAGCTTTCGAAGTCAATGATAAGGCCTATTTCTACATTGGGGATGCTTATTATCTTCGGGTAGAATTAACTGATTCCACACATCCAATTCACGAGCTAACAAAGGCTAGAGCTGCGGATAATGAACAACGTATCCAAACACTAACTCGATTAATGGCGTTTGTCAAAGCACATCCTGAAGTAAATACATTTGGCTATCACGATTATAGTGAAATGGATAATTAGAAAAAAGAAAGGATTGAGGAATAATGTTCATTTGGTGTTTAGCTTTTGACAGTTATCGTTTTACAGTAGTTGTCAGCAGTTCTTTTTTTGATTTTTAAAACTTATCATGCCAAAAACCAAACACCAACCCCCAAAAGCCAAACAGCCTACCGTTTCGTTTTAATCAATCGATCGACTTTGTACATTAACAAGATACTCAAACAAGAAACCCCTACAACCACGTATCCAACGATATCATAATTCATTAAAGGGCTGTTTTTATGCTCTTGGTAAACGATGAGTCCAGCAATAGCGGCGGCGATTCCCCCCGCAATTTGTTGAATAGACGCATTGATACTCATGAAGGCTCCGCGATCTTTTCCTTCTGGAACCGCACTTGTCAGAGCAGATGAGGGCACCATACGACTCATGATACCAAACATCATCAAAATATTAATCACCATAACCAACCATAGTGGAATTTGTGCCATATTGGTGTATACCACACAAACGAGCATCAACCAGAAAGAGGCTAGGCTAAATAAAAGGTATTTATTCATGCGGTCGCTCAGTTTTCCAATAAACGGCATAAAAATAAGCGAAGTTACGCCAGATACCATGAATAGGAGGGGTAGTTGATCTGGATGAACCCCTAAATTATTTACGGCGAATATCGTTCCGAAAGGCATCATCATAAAGCCCCCAACCGATAAGAAGGTGGTAGCGATAAAACCAACGCGATAATCCTTGTTTTTTAGCGTATTCCACAGGTGGGTTATTGCTTTGTGGTCTTGTTGCAAGGCCAAGTGTTTGTTGACTGGGTGTAAGTATAGACGAATTAGAACTGCAATAACCATGGAGAGTATAACAATCAAGAAGAAAGGCGCTTCCCAAGCCCATTTATTGGCGATGTATAGTCCGATGGGAATCCCCAATACCTGACTCGCACCAAAGCCCATTTGGATAAACCCCATCACGCGTCCGCGTTGTTGGAGGCTGAAAATATCCGTAATAATCGCCATGGAGATGGAACCAATAACTCCACCAAATAAACCCGTAAAAATTCGAGCAGCTACCAGCGTTTCATACGAATACGCCAAGCCACAGAACAACGTTCCAATAATAAAACCAATGTAGAAAAAGAGCAGCAATCGCTTGCGGTCAAACTTATCAGCAAATCCCGCTGTTAGCAAGCCAGAAGCCCCCGCACTAAACGCATAAGCCGATACCGCAATACCGAAGTCTTGCGTATCCATGGCTAAACTTTTGAGTAGCAAATCCCCCAAAGGAGCCATAACCATAAAGTCTAAAATAACCGTAAACTGAGTAATCGCGAGTATAAAGATGACAAATTTCTCATACCTTGAAAAAGGCACTGTGGCAGTTGCTTGCATAATAACTGGAGCTAAAGGTTGAGTTTGTTTTGTACTTTTACTTTTGAACGAAAAGTTCCAAACAAAGGCAGGCAAAGATAGGTCATTATTCCTTCTGTTTTTCTATAGAAGACAAGGTAGCCTACTAATTTAGAATAAGATAAAATAGCAATGGAACACGCTCATTTTTTTGTATAAACAGCTAAAATTTATAGCAACTGGACTAAACATCGCACAGCATTTCGTACTTTGTCCCCACATAAGATTGAATATATGGCAGAACCTTTTGAACCTTCTACTCAAGACCCTCAAAATTACGAAGCACTTCGCATTTACAACGAAGATACCATTTTTGAAACAGCAACTTCGGGCAGACCCTATCGACCGAAGCGTTCCTCTATTTTGTTTGTGTTACAGGGCCGTATTCGCATGAAGGAGCAAATTAATGAAATTGAAATAGTCGGTTGTTCTTTTCTGTTGATTAATACCAAGTTTGTTTATGAAATCTTGGAAATTGAACCTCATACCGTATTGCGTTTGTTGGGATACGATCGAGCTTTCGTAGAAAATAGTACCTTTCAGCTAAACAAAGTAAAAGTGTATAAGGACTTAAAGAATCAGTTGAAGCGTATCTTTACTATTTCACCTTCAGAATTTGCCATCTGTTGGGAGAATATCAAACTGTTGGACTATTATACCCAACAGGTTCAATCTACCACCTATGCAGAGCAAATTATTCAGAGCTATTTCAATATTTTACTGTATCATTTGGTCGGCATTGTGGCTCCTTTGCATGAAGAGCAATTGTCTCAATTGAATCGATCACAAAAACTAACCTATAACTTCGTTAATTTAGTATCTGACCATTATTTAGAAGCTAAGAATGTACAGTTTTACGCCGATGCATTGTCCATTTCTATTCGTTATTTAAGTGCTGTCGTTAAGAAAGTAGCGCAACGCACACCCAATCAAATTATCAATGAGTTTATTGTCAATGAGGCCAAAACACAGCTAAGTAATCCCTCTTTATCCCTTAAAGAAATTGCAATGAAACTTCATTTTAGCGATCAATATGCTTTTACGCACTTCTTTAAAAAACATCTAGGAGTGAGTCCAACGCAATATAGAGCGTCAATGAATAGGAAAAAATAGTACTTTTGAACATCTTATTGGTCATTTCGAGCATTGTGAGTTTTTGCGGTCAACCTTAACTTTGTTGCCACAAACAAAGAAAGAATGAAAAGAAAATTGCGCACAATCCTTGGTGGTTTAGGTGCTTTATTGTTTTCATCTATAGGAGGTTATGCGCAAGAAAAAACGCAACAGCTATCCGTAGAAGAACTCATTGAATTAGCGTTAGCCAATCACCAACAACTCAAAATAAGTGCCCAACAAAAAGAAATTGCAACCCAACAAACTCAAATTCTAAAACAGCAACAATTACCGTCTATAGGAGTATCCGCAACCGCTGCTTACCTAGGAGATGTAGATATCTACGATCGTGATTTCTCCAAAGTGATGACAAAGGATATGCCCCATTTTGGTAATTCCTATGCCATTCAAGCGTCCGAATTACTCTACAAAGGAGGCGCCATTCGAAAGTCGATTGAATTAGCAGAAATTGGTCAACAATTGGCCGAATTAGATTGGGTAAATGATCAACAAAGTATTAAATTTTTAGTAATTTCTAACTATTTAGATTTATATAAATTGTTGAATCAACAAGAAGTGTATCAAAACAATAAAGAATTGGGTCAGTTGCGCTTGGACAATGTGAAACAATTCTACAGCCAAGGTATGTTAACGCGTAATGAGGTCATTCGAGGAGAATTAGCGCTTCAGAATATTGATCAAGCTTTGTTGGTGGTCAAAAACAATAGTACCATTGTCAATTATAACTTAACGATTGCATTGGGTTTACCCAGCAATCTTCAGATTATTCCTTCAGAAGCTATTGCTCAAAAAGAGTTACTTGGTTTATATGATAGTTACCTAGCCTTAGCCTATGAGCATCATCCTGCCTTGCAAAAAACGCAAAAAGCCATAGAGGCTGCAGAGAAGAAAATTGACTTAGCAAAATCAGATCAATACCCCGCTTTGGTAGCGATGGGGGGATATACTATGAGTCGTCCGATTACCACAACTACCCCCGTATTAGATATGTATTCCAATGCGTGGCAAGTAGGGGTATCCTTGAGTTATAGCTTAGACAATCTCTACAAGACACCCAAGAAAATTAAGTTAGAACAGCTAGAGAAAACTAAAGCTATGGATACACAAGTCTTAGCTAGGCAACAAGTAGAAATGAGTGTCCACGCCGCTTATGCGAAATATGACGAATCCATTCAACAAGCACATCTCTTAGAAAAAAGCCAACAACTGGCCCAGGAAAATTACCGCATTATAGAAGCGAAGTACTTAAATCAATTGGCTATCCAGGCCGAGATGACTGATGCAACTAATGCCAAATTGGAAGCAGAATTACAGTATGCTAATGCGCAAATCAATGTACTTTATCAATATTATAGTTTATTAAAAGCAACGGGAACGTTGTAAAATGGCTCGTATAAACATGGAACAAAAAGACAATACAACTCCAACAGAACAAACACAAGAAAAAAAGGCAGCTCCTATAACAATTAACCACAAGCAAGAAGTGAAGAAAAAGAGAAAAATTATTTTCCTCAATACCTTGACCTTTGTGGTAGTAGCTTTTGCCTTTTATTGGTTGTTGACGAAATATTTTCACATTGGAGATAAAGATTATACTGAATCCGCTCAAGTAGAAGAATACATTAATCCAATCAATACGCGTGTTTCGGCCTATATCAAGGAAATTAAGTTTATAGAACATCAGCAGGTGAAAGCTGGAGATACGTTAGTGGTATTGGACGATCGGGAGATTCGCACCCAAATTGAACAAGCCGAGGCGGCCTACTTAAGTGCATTGGCGGCCAAAGAGGTGACCTTGTCTAGTATGCAAACGGCAAGTAATAATATTGGAGTTTTTGATTCGAATATACAAGGTGCTCAAGCGCGTTTGTGGAATGCCGAACAGAATCAAAAGCGCTTTCAGAATTTATTACAAGTGGAAGCCGTAACCCAGCAACAGTTTGATCAGGTCAATACCGAATACCAAGCCGCTAAATCGGCCTATGATGCATTAAAAAAACAACAGACAACAACGCGTTTATCCGTTTCGGAAATTCAGACGCGTTTGGCGTTAAACGAAGCAGATATTAAACGCACCAAAGCCATGTTGGACATGGCAGAACTCAATGGTTCTTACACGATTATTCGAGCGCCTTATGATGGTACGATGGGTAGAAGACTCATTAACCCTGGGCAATTGCTCAATCCTAGTCAACAAATTACAACCATTGTTCGCGATAATGAAAAATGGGTAACGGCAAACTTTTTGGAGTCTCAAATGCCGGATGTACAGGTAGGAACGGTACTAACCATGACGGCAGATGCTGTAAAAGGACAGCAGTTTGAAGGTGTGGTAACAGCTATTTCGGCTGCAACGGGAAATCGCTATTCGAGTATGCCTACGGATAATTCAACAGGGAACTTTGTCAAAGTGCAACAGCGTATTCCCGTACGCATTGAATTTACAGCCGATAACCCACAAGAAGCTATTCATCGCCTAAAAGCAGGAATGAATATGAATGTACAACTGAAAAAATAAGGGTAGCATAACAAATTATGTATAATCAAGGTTTATTTCACTCTTGGGTTCCCAAGTCCGTCATGCTCTTGCTCATCGTGATAGTGGCACTGATTTTTTTTGGAGTAAGTGCCATCTATACACCCAATATTACCTATTTGGTAGGGAGTACAGGTGCCATGAGTGAATACTTTTTATGGGCCAACTATGCAAGCGTGGTGGGCATGGGAACGGTTATGCCTTTGATTGTTCGTATTAAAGCGCGTTTCAGGACTAAAGAAATTCTGGTAGGAAGTTTGATAGGAGTGGCTTTGTTGTTTGTGGTCATGGGAACCACCCACCAGCCTCAAGTCATTATTGGCGCCTCTTTTTTAATTGGTGTCTTTAAGATGCTAGGAATGATGGAGGTCGTTTTACCCCTCATGTTTATTCTCTCTAAAGACGGAAACCGCGGGCGTTTCTACAGTGTTTTCTATACGGCAGTACTCATCGTAACACAAGTGTCTGCTTATTACATCACCAAAATATCGTACTATGCTAATTGGCAATTTGGCTATTTAGTCTATGCTTCTATTTGCCTAGTGGCTGCAATGATTTGTATTGTCTTTCAACACAATCAACGTTTTATGCGCAAAGTGCCGCTCTACTATATTGATTGGTTGAGTGTGCTTTTCTACATTAGCTCCTTTATGATTTTAGGCTATATTTTAGCCTTTGGAAAACAACAAAACTGGTTTGAATCCAATCAAATTAAGTATGCCTCGTTGACGTTTCTCGGGTTGACCTTCGCCTTTTTCTTACGACAACAACTGCTCACTCGTCCTTTTTTGTCGCTAAAAGCATTTAATAAAAACAATGTACGCCACGGAATTGTGATGCTCTTGTTGTTGGGTATGTATCTCGCAACCACTAATCTGCAAAATACCTTTGCCATGGGAGTATTGGGATATAATGCTTTAACTAACGCTTCTCTGAATATTATGATGATTCCAGGTTTAGTTGTTGGAGCCGTTATTTCCTACCGATGGTTCAACCGTTTGGTTCCGATTCGCATGTTGACCTTTTTAGGATTTGCTTCTTTTATGCTCTACACGGTGATGATGTACTTTTTTATGGTACCTGAACTAAATTACTCCTTGTGGTTATTGCCTCAATTCTTTAAAGGGATGGGAATGAGTATCTTGTTTATTGTAATTTGGTACTATACCTTGGATAAGTTGGATATTCCGAGCTTATTAAGTCTCATTGGCTTTGTTTTGCTGTGGAGAACCTTTATTTCTCTAGGGATTTTTAGTGCTCTATTTACCTGGTTACAGTACAAATTACAGCTGCAAAGTTTGAGTAATTTGGCGGTCTATTTAGACGATGTGTGGTTGATTCAAGCTAATGGAGCCGTTAATTTTAGTAGTGTACAACTCAACGCTATCTTAGCCGCAAACAAAATTATCTTTGGGTTTTTGAATATCCTTGGCATCGGAGTATTACTCTATGCTTTATTTCACCATTATGGTCGAACGAAAGATGTATTGACGCGTATTCGATTATCTAAAATTGGACAGCTTTGGATCAGTAACAAAGACAAAGAAAAAATTGACGAAGAACTGGGGAGATAGTTTGGTTATTCGGCTTTTGTTATTTGGCTTTTGTTATTTGTTGTTCGGCTTTTGTTGTTTGGAGGTTGGTTAACTCCTCATTTGTAATGGAAAAACATCCTTTGATGAGAAACGATGAAACATTTTTTCGCAAGTTGAAAATTGAATAACTCAAACTTATGTTTTGCTTCTTTCCTTGATGTACGCATAAGGGAAAGAATTATATTTTACTTTTTTTTACTATTTAACAGTTAAAGTAATCGAATGGAATACGTTTTGCTTTAGGATAAGGTAATAATCTTAATATCCAACTTATATGTATATCTACTACTTTGAAAAATTAGATGTTTGGCAAAATGCTAGAAATGTAACAAAAGATATTTATTGGCTCACAAAAAGATTTCCTACGGAAGAAAAATTTGGTTTAGTTTCTCAATTAAGAAGAGCTATATCGAGTGTTACAGTAAATATTGCGGAAGGAATGTCAAGAAGAACAAGTAAGGATAGAAAACATATGTTAAACATTGCATTTTCGTCTGCTATTGAAGTAATTAATTTTTTAATACTTAGTTTGGATTTAGACTTCATATCAAACGAAGAGTACCTTGATCTACGAAACAAATTAGAGCTTATTACCAATCAACTTAAAAAATTAGGTGAAAATATAAAAGCTTAGTAGAAATTTTATTTTTTCAACTTTATGAATATCTTGTTTTGTAAAAAATTAATCTAATCAAAAATCAAACACCAAACCCCAAAAGCCAAACCCCAACCCCCTCAAAAAAAATTAACCAATTACCTCATAGCCAAACCTAAAAATAGCAATTAGCATAATAAACAAGAAGACATAGCGCACCCATTGTTGTCCTTTGAGGATGGCCATTTTTGCGCCGCAATAGCCTCCAAGGCCATTGCATACGGCCATAGGAAGCGCAACGGACCAGATAATCTGTCCTTTGAGCAAGAAGAGGCCAATACTTCCCAAATTAGTAAACAGATTAATTAATTTAGCATAGGCAGAGGCCTTATAGAAATCGAATCCAATCAGGAAGATAAACCCCATAATAAAGAAGGTTCCTGTGGCAGGGCCAATAAAACCATCGTAAAAACCAACGATTAGTGCAATTAATATCCCATAAATATAGCGTTTTTGCGTGGTGATTTCCGTGAGGTGTTTTTTGGTAAAGTCTTTCTTAAAGTAGGTAAATATCCATAGCGCAATGAGGATCACCAGAAGTAGCGGTTTCATGAAATCGTTGTTGACGATGGTTAAGGTATAAGAGCCGAGAAAGGCGCTACCAAAAGAAATACAGGCTAAAAATAGGAAATACGTCCATTGGATACGCGTTTGTTTCAGGTATTGAATGACGGCAATGGCTGTTCCTGAAAATGCTGGAATTTTGAGTGTTCCAATCACGGATGAAACAGGAATATTTGGCAGTAAGGCCAATCCTAATGGTGTTTGAATTAGTCCACCACCTCCGGCAATAGCATCAATAAAACCCGCACAAAAAGCGATAATGCACAGGTAAAAAATTAGATCTAGTTCCATAAAATAGTTAAAAAATACCCCTTGGGAATACAGGTGCAAAGGTAAATCATCTAGGGAAGTAAACGGAGATAATTTAGTATAAATTCTACACGTTTTTCAACCGTGGTGCAAGGGACTACCACAAGCTGATAGCCGAAGGACTCATAAGTGGTTCGCATGGTTTCATAGGTTCGTACTGCAAGTGCAAAATCTTGTTTTCTTTCTGTATCCTTTTGATAGATGGTTTGCCAAGGCGGAAAAATTAATACTGTTTTGGCATAAGGTGTGTGCTGGGCAATTTCATATTGCTTTGCACTGATACGTAAATGCTCTAAAGTAGCATAACCAACGCTGTCGAGTAATCCTCGATCAAAAAAGGTAAGTTGTTTGGACTGTTGTCGATAATCGATCAGTGAAGCATCAAACATATGCTCAAAGAACTGTTGCTTATCTTCCCAAGGCAATGCTGCTCCTTGGATTTTCATTTGCTGTTGAATAATAGCGCGTCCCACTTCAGGGACTACGGCATAACCAAGCTGGGCTAGGGCTTCTAAAACGGTAGATTTTCCACTACCAGGCCCACCTGTCAAAATATAGTATGGATACATAGGTACAGAATTAATGAATAATGTTTCGATTTCAGGTAAAAACCTTGTGTTGTGTTGAGCATGGGGAAAAGAGGGAGCGAAAATAAAAAAATAGTGTAAGACACACCGTGTAGAAATCTCCCAAAGAGGTAGTATGATCTATCAAAGATACGTTTTTTGATTGATAGAATGAGGGGGATGCGTAGAAATTAAGAGAGTAGGTAGATCAGAAGATAAATCTAGGATACAGTTTGTGCGGGAAATTAAAAAGTAACCTTTTCTTTCCCAAGAAAAGGTTACTTGAGGTTTGTTGTTTTTGCATGCGACATGCGGGCTACTTTTGGGTAATTGTTTATTGTTTGCGACTATCGTATTTTGTTTAATTCAAAATTCGTGCCAGTTTTTGGTGGATGTTTTTTGTTTTTGGGTGAGGATTTGTTGAGGGGTTGGGGTGAGTTTTTCTATTTAGATTGAATCCACAAAAAAGCAACTCGCAAAAAAGCAAAGAACAAAGAACAAAAGCCAAAGAACAAAAAAAATGCCCCTAAAAAAGCATGCAATCCCGTTGCAAATACAATTCCAACGTATGGAAATTCAAAAAGTCTTACTATTTTTGTCTAGATGAAAAGCTACAACTACATACTATCCTTCTTGTTAGCGATAACCATTGCGGTTATTTCGTTCTATCCTTGTGCGGATCGCTATGTAGCTCCTGTAGCAGCCGCAGATACAGTGACAACTGTTTTAGTGGAAACGCAACACGCCGATCACAAGACTGACGCTTGTTCGCCTTTTTGTGCGTGCGTATGTTGTGCGGTTTCTGTGAGTCTAAACCTACCGAATTATGCAGTACCTCAAGTAGTGCAACTACAAATTAAAGAAAAAACAATCCTTCCTTATCCCTTTGTGGAACCTGTAGTTTACAGTATCTGGCAGCCACCAAAGCTCGTGTAATTTTTTCGTTTTCTTGTCGTGTGTATTCTTAAACACACGCTTTTTTCACGTTTATAATTATACAAAGATGCTAGATAAAATCATTCAGTTTAGTATCCGAAACAAATTTATTGTTGGACTTTTCGTACTCGGACTCATCTCAGTAGGAAGTTATTCGCTCGTAAATTTGCCGATGGATACCCAACCTGATATTACCAATAATCAGGTACAAATTATTACAAGTTCTCCAACCTTAGCAACCCAAGAAGTAGAGCAATTTATAACCTATCCCATTGAACAGGCGGTAAAGCCTATTCCCAATATTACCGAATTGCGCTCGATTAGCCGTTTTGGCTTAAGCGTGGTTACCGTGGTGTTTACCGAAGATACCGATATCTATTGGGCTAGAAATCAGATTAATGAAAATCTAAAAGCCGCAGAAGAAGTTATCCCTAAAAATGTGGGTACTCCAGAATTAGCACCTGTTAGTACAGGGTTGGGGGAGATTTATCAATATGTCGTGTACGCCAAAGAAGGGTATGAGGATCAGTACAACAGTATGGATTTACGTACGATTCAAGATTGGATAATTAAACCTCAATTGATTGGTGTAAAGGGGGTTGCTGAAGTTAATACCTTGGGCGGACATTTGAAACAATATGAAGTATCTGTTCAACCCGATCGCCTAAAGAGTATGAATACGTCTATCATTGAGATTTTCGATGCTTTGGAACAAAATAATGAAAATACGGGAGGAGCGTATATCGACAAAAAACCCTATGCCTATTTTATTCGCAGTATCGGAATGGTACAATCCATGGAAGATATTGAGAAAATAGTCGTCAAAACGGTTAATGGAACCCCTATCTTGATCCGCGATGTAGCGGAAGTAAGAATAGGTAGTAGTATTCGCTATGGAGCAGTAACCAAGGACGGAAAAGGAGAAGATGTAAGTGGGATGGTGATGATGTTGAAGGATGCCAATACCCAAGAAGTGGTAAAATTGGTCAAAGAGAAAATCGCCCAAATTGAAAAAATACTACCCGAAGGTGTGGCGATGGAGTCCTTTATTGATCGAACCAAACTCATTGATAAAACTGTAAGTACCATACAAACCAATCTCATTGAAGGGGCTTTAATCGTGGTATTTGTTTTGGTTTTACTCTTGGGAAATTGGCGTGCAGGACTGATTGTTGCCTCCGTTATTCCCTTGTCTTTGCTTTTTGCCATTAGTATGATGAAACTCTTTGGTGTCAGTGGAAACCTCATGAGTTTAGGAGCTATCGATTTTGGATTAATTGTTGATGGCGCGGTTATTATTGTAGAGGCTATTGTCCATCGCCTGCATATCGGAAAGAATCGAAAGCTCACTCAACAGGAGATGAATGAGGAAGTGTATCACGCGGCCTCCAAAATTAGAACCAGTGCATCATTTGGTGAAATCATTATCTTGATTGTGTACTTGCCGATCCTCGCTTTAACGGGAATTGAAGGTAAAATGTTTGGCCCAATGGCTATGACGGTGTCCTTTGCTATTCTAGGGGCTTTTGTTCTTTCCCTGACGTATGTACCAATGGCGTCTTCTTTGTTTTTGAAGAAAGAGGCGGGTAAAACCAAACCTAATTTTAGTGATAAATTAATTGATAAACTATATAGTGGGTATAAACCCTTGTTGGAAAAAGCCTTTAAAATTAAACAATTCGTCTTGGTACTTGCGTTTGGTCTTTTTGCTTTAGCCTTAGTGGTGTTTAGCAAGATGGGAGGGGAGTTTATCCCAACCTTGGATGAAGGGGATTTAGCGACGCATATTATTATCTCTTCTGGTAGTTCGCTGTCGCAAGAAATTGAAACCACCACCAAAGCCGAAAAGATTTTGATGGATCAGTTTCCCGAGGTGAAAATGGTCATCTCTAAAATTGGGAGTGCGGAAATTCCAACGGATCCCATGCCCATGGAAGCCGCAGATATGATTATTGTCCTCAAAGATAAAAAGGAATGGACGTCAGCTCGTACCAAAGAAGAATTGATTGATTTGATGGAAGTTGCTTTAGAGGAAATTCCTGGGGTGACCACTGAATTTTCTCAACCCATTCAAATGCGTTTTAACGAGCTAATGACGGGGGTGCGAAGTGATGTGGCAATCAAAGTATTTGGAGAGGATTTGGATCGTTTGGCAAGTATTGGAGATGAGATTAACAGTATGATTGCCAATGTTCCTGGGGTATCAAGCCCAAAACTAGAACGCGTAACTGGGTTACCGCAAATCTCCATTAAATATGACAAAGATAAATTAGCCCTATATGGATTAAAAATTGCCGATATCAGTCAAATTATTCGCGCTGGATTTGCCGGAGAAACTACTGGTGTTGTATATGAAGGAGAGAAGCGATTTGATTTGGTCGTGCGTTTGGATCAGGCTTCTCGATCGGATATTGATAATTTAAAGAACTTTTTCGTTCCTTTAGCCGATGGACAACAAATTCCGTTGAGCCAATTGGCCGATGTAGATTATGAAGATGGTCCACAGCAAATTAGTCGTGAGGACGGAAGAAGACGCATTGTTTTAGGATTCAATGTAAAAGGACGCGATGTAAAGAGTGTTGTACACGATATACAAGAAAAATTAGAAGCTCAATTGAAATTACCTGATGGGTATTACCTCACCTATGGTGGACAGTTTGAAAACCTAGTAGAAGCAACCAATCGCTTAATGGTTGCAGTTCCCATTGCCTTAGCGTTAATTTTTGTCTTGCTGTATTTTACTTTCAAATCAGTCAAGCAATCCCTGATGATTTTTACAGCTATTCCGCTTTCAGCTATTGGAGGTGTAGCGGCCTTATGGATTCGAGATATGCCGTTTAGCATTTCAGCTGGAGTAGGGTTCATTGCTTTATTTGGAGTGGCTGTATTGAATGGTATTGTACTGATAGGTCAATTTAATCAACTAAAAGAACAAGGAATGGAGTTATATGAACGCATTATAGAAGGAACCAAAATACGCTTACGCCCCGTATTGTTAACAGCAGCTGTGGCTTCTTTAGGGTTTCTACCGATGGCCTTGAGTACAAGTGCGGGAGCTGAAGTCCAAAAACCGTTGGCAACGGTAGTAATTGGAGGATTGATTAGTGCCACTTTATTGACCCTAATCGTCTTGCCGATTATCTACTACTATGAAGAACGAGGATTCCGAAAAAAAGTTGGAGGTCAAGCGCTTAGTTTAACGTTACTCACTTTGCTAACTGTAGGTAACTTACAGGCACAAGAAGTGAAACGGCTCTCACTAGAGGAGGCGCTAGTCTTAGCCCGTGAAAATAATCAAAGCTTACAAGCCTCTCGAGCCAATGTCTTGAGTCAGGAACAGCTCGTAAAAACGGCTTATGATATTCCTAAAACGGAAGTTTCAATGGGGGTTGGTTACCTCAATGGGAGAGAACAGAAAGACGTGAATCTCAATGTTAGCCAGTCATTTAGCCCTTTTACCTATGGGAAAAAGAAGGCAATCTTACAACGAGAATATGAAAGTGCTGAAATTCAGCTTCAAGGGAAAACAATTGCCATTGAATTTGAGATTAAGCAAACATGGGAGAATATCCTATATGCACAATCAAAGAAAAAGCTGTTAGAACAACAGTTAACCTTGTTGAAAGCCTTTTCAAAATCGGCAAAATTGCGCTATGAAACGGGAGAGACAACCCTGATGGAAAGTAATGTAGCAAAGGCCAAAGAACAGGAAATAAGTGTAGTATTGACCCAGAATACGACATTTTTACAAAATGAAAAGTCGAAAGTAAAAACCTACCTCAATTTAGACACGGACTTTGAGCTGAGTGAACGTGAACTGGTTTATGATGAACATGATCCATGGGCGGATTTAAACTTAGATGAAAATAATAGCTTGCAATTAGCAGCCAAGGAAATAGAAAAGGTGACAGCAACCCGAAAAATGGAGAAATCACTACTCTTACCTGATGTAACCGTAGGATTTACAACCGAATCGGAAATGGGATTACGCGCTAATGGAACAAAGTACGGCAAAGAATTGCGTATGCCTAGTTATTCGGTTGGGGTGAGTATTCCACTGTTCTTTGGTAGTCAATCCAAGAAGATAAAAGCAATGAAGTACAGCATAGAACAAGCTGAATTGGAAAAAAGTTACTTACACAAACAGTTGAGTGAATCCGTTCAACAGCAGTTGGAAATTATTCGCGCCCAACAATCGGTGATTGATTATTACCAAGAAAGTGCCTTGTTGAATGCCTCCATTATTCAGGATCATGCGAATAAATCTTACAACAATGGGGATATTTCCTATGTAGAATACATTCAATCGATGGAAACGGCACTCAATATCCAAATTAATTATTTGGATGCCGTATTGCAATACAATTTGGGTCATAACGCCCTTCATTATTTAGTGAACCAATAATTTGAAGTAAAATGAAAAGAATATACATCGCTTTGTTTGTCTTTGGTGCGATTTTCTTCACCAGTTGTCAGAATAAAACAGCTCCACAAGAAATGACGGTTACCCCAGACGAAGAACAGGAGGAAAATACAGGGAAAGAAGTAGAGTTAAACAGCGCACAACACAAAGCTGCAGGAATTGTAATGGGGCACTTAGCGGATAAGAATTTATCCGATGTCATTAAGGTTAATGGACAAACAGAATTGCCACCCCAAAATCAAGCTGATGTGACCACTTTACTCAGTGGAACAATCACGCAAATTCTCGTTAATATTGGCGATCGCGTAACAAAAGGTCAGGTATTGGCCGTGGCGGATAGTCCAGAGTTTATTAGGTTGCAAGAGGAGTATCAGATCTCCAAAAACAACTTGGAGTACCTGGAGTTAGAATATAAGCGCCAACAAACCCTTCGTGCAGAACAGGTGAATTCGGAAAAGACCTATCAAAAGACTTATTCAGAATTGAATATTGAGAAATCTCGTTATCAATCGTTGACCAATCAGTTGTCTTTGTTGTCGACGAATCCCAATACAATGGCAAGAACCTTGAAAATCGTTGCACCGATTAGTGGCAACGTATCTGCTATACCCATTCGCATAGGAACCAATATGGTCAATGGACAAACGCTATTTTCTTTGGTTGATAATTCAAAAATTCACTTGGATTTAAAGATTTATGAGAAGGATTTACCCTATGTACACCAAGGGCAAAGGGTGTTTTTTAATTTGACTAATATCAATAAGGAAGAAGTAACAGCCACTATTTTCAGCATTGGTAAAGCGTTTGAACCAGGAACCAAAACGGTGATTGCTCATGCCAATATTGATCAAGTACCCGATAATTTAATCCCTGGGTTATATGTAAATGCTTTAATTGATGTAGGAGCTAAAACGGTTAAAGCCTTGCCTAATGAGGCTATTATTAAGGCAGATGGGCGAACATTCATCTTTGTTTCAGATGCTGCAGAAGCCCATGACGAACATTTTCATTACCAACGAGTAGAAGTGAAAACAGGCGTACAAGAGTTAGGCTATACTCAAGTGGATATTCTGGAAGAAGTTCCACCCCAATATAGTATTGTCGTGCAAGGGGCCTATTATTTGCAAAGTCATTTAATTAAAAATGAAGGTGGGGGTGGTCATAGCCACTAACTAATCTAGATTGAAAATAATAAAAAAAGCCAGAAGAGTACTCTCCTGGCTTTTTTTATCAACTAACCTTAACTATTTCTTTTATGAAATCAAATATTTATGAAGCAAATATCTAATAATCATTTCTATTGCATATTAAGCTAAGGTTATGGTTTGGTTATAGAAAAACGTGGATTACTTACCGAAAAAGTCCAAGATGCTTTTCTTTTTTTCTGTAGTTGTTTCGGTTTTCTTCTCTGTTGCTTTTGTTGTCTCTTTTGTTGATTTTTTACTTGAAGAAGTAGTGGCTGTATTGTCTTGTTTTCCGAATACATCTTTGAGTAAAGTTGTAGAACGGGAATCGTCTTTGTTTCCACGGATGTTATTCTCTTCTACGGCAATCATAGTAAATACACCATCCATCGTTTTTTCCGTAACATAGTTCGTTAAGTTAGGATCCACAGGAGAAACTAAAGGTAAACTGTTGTATTTCGTAAAAATGCCTTCCCAAACTTTAGTCGCTCCAACTTGAGACAAAGATTCTTCAATAATAGGAGCAAATTTACCCGCTAATTGTTTGGATGTTTTCTCTTTCAAGTAGGTTGTAGCTGAGGATTGACCGCCTAATAAAATATTCTTAGCATCGGTAAATGTTAAATCTTTGATGGCTTGAACGAAAATAGGAGTTGCCTCTTTTACTGCATCTTCTGCAGCGCGATTCAATAATTGTAACCCTTGGTCTGCTACGTTACCCATTCCCATTGAACGAAGGGTTTTATCTACCTTTTGCAATTCATCAGGTAGCATGATTTTGACCATTTCATTCTTGAAGAACCCATCAGGTTTGGCCAACTGACTTACTTGTTCTTGGATTCCTTTGTCTAACGCTTCTTTTAACCCTTTTCCAATTTGATCTTGGGATAAATTACCCAATACATTTCCTAATTTACTTTGTGCCTGTACGGTAGGTGCTGCTCCTAAAACACCAACCAATAAACAAGCGCTTACTAAAATTCTTCTCATACCTTTTTTAATTTGTTATTGAACTGATTTGCTATAAATTAGATTTTGTCTCTTCTTTAATTGCTCGAAGTAAAAGATCCACTTTGTTTTGGATTTTTATCGATTCATTTAACAAGAGGTTTTGATACAACATAGCTGAAGTTGCTTCTGGCACTTTAGCGGTTTGTTGAATCGTGGTAATAAGGGCGTTTTTGGTATGCACGACAATAGCCCATAGTTCAGGTGAAACATAGAGCTGTTGGGTGACGTTATATTCGTATTCTTGTTCTAAGTGTTGGACCAACAAATGCGCATAGGCTTGGGTGTCTGTACTAAGAGGTTGTACTCTCAAAATTAACTTCTTCAAATCGCTGCGCTCTGCATAAATAACCAGCCGTTCACAGGCTTGTAATTTCAATGCTTTGGTGTCGATACCTGTCTCTTTATTCGAGAGTTGCGCAATAATAAAACGATCCCTTTGGGCTTGTTTTTCCAAGATCTTTTGAAAAAAAACATAGGCCAACCCCGCTACAAGAAGAGCTGGAATTATATATTGAAGGGAGGTAAGGAAAAAATCGAGATTCATACCAATTAAATTTAGACAAAAGTAAACATTATTGTGAAAGATTAAAACGCTTTAATGAGAACAAAACTTGTTATAAAGCAATAGTAGTTGTAATTTTGGCTTTTTACGGTTTTAGACACTATGCAAAGTTATATTGATCAACTTAATGAAGCTCAAAGAGCACCTGTTTTACAGAAAGATGGCCCCATGATTGTGATTGCTGGAGCAGGTTCGGGAAAAACAAGAGTACTAACCTTGAGAATTGCTTACCTGATGCATCAGGGGGTAGATGCTTTTAATATTCTATCGTTAACCTTCACCAATAAGGCAGCACGTGAAATGAAAAATCGTATTGCCCAAATTGTGGGAAATAGTGAAGCTAAAAACCTGTGGATGGGTACCTTTCACTCTGTTTTTGCTCGTATTTTGCGGGCTGAAGCGGATCATTTGGGATATCCTAGCAATTTCTCCATTTACGATTCTCAAGATACACAACGCCTAATTGGGCAGATTATCAAGGAGTTACAATTGGATAAAGATGTGTATAAACCCAAGGAAGTAGCGAGTCGTATTTCGTCTTATAAGAATAACTTGGTGACCGTGAAGGCCTATTTCAACGATTTAGAGCTCCAAGAAGCAGATGCCATGAGTAAAAGACCGCGTATTGGCGAAATTTACGAGCACTACGTGGAACGCTGTTTTAAATCTGGAGCAATGGATTTTGATGATTTATTGCTAAAAACCAATGAGCTGCTGACTCGTTTTCCCGATGTTTTAGCTAAATATCAAGATCGCTTCCGCTATATTTTGGTGGATGAGTATCAAGATACGAATAACTCCCAATATTTAATTGTACGCGCACTTTCGGATCGCTTTCAAAATATTTGTGTCGTTGGGGATGATGCTCAAAGTATTTATGCCTTCCGTGGAGCGAATATCAACAATATTCTAAACTTCCAAAAAGATTTTGACAATGTACAATTGTATCGTTTGGAACAGAATTACCGTTCGACTCGAAATATTGTAGAAGCGGCAAATACCATCATTGATAAGAATAAGGTAAAGTTGGAGAAAGTCGTTTGGACGGCCAATGACTTTGGACCTAAAATTCGCGTACATCGTTCGCTAACTGATGGAGAGGAAGGACGTTTTGTCGCCTCAACTATTTTTGAAGAAAAAATGCAAAATCAGAAAAATAACAGTGATTTTGCTATTCTATATCGTACCAATGCACAATCGCGTGCCATGGAAGATGCGTTGCGTAAACGCGATATTCCTTACCGTATTTACGGGGGATTATCCTTCTATCAACGCAAAGAAATTAAAGATGTATTGAGCTATTTACGCTTAATTATCAACCCTAAGGATGAAGAAGCACTTGTGCGTGTTATCAATTATCCTGCTCGCGGAATCGGAGCTACCACCCTTGATAAATTGACTATTGCGGCCAATCATTACAAGCGTTCAATTTTTGAGGTAATGTCGCATATCGATAAGATCGACTTGAAAATTACGGCAGGAACCAAGAATAAATTGACGGATTTTGTCAATATGGTCAAAGCTTTTCAAGCGTTGGAACAAACCAAAGATGCTTATGAAATGGTAGAACACGTAGTGAAAAAGACTGGATTAGTCCAAGAACTGCGCAAAGACACCACGCCAGAAGGAATTACTCGTATGGAAAATATTGAGGAATTGCTCAATGGTATTAAGGATTTTATTGAAGGACAGCGCGAAATTGATGGTGCACGAGGAGCTTTATCAGAATTTTTGGAAGATGTTGCTTTGGCAACGGACTTAGACAAAGATACAGGAGATGATGATCGCGTGGCTTTAATGACAATCCACTTAGCGAAAGGACTTGAGTTTCCAACTGTTTTCTGTGTGGGAATGGAGGAAGATCTCTTTCCGAGTGCGATGAGTGTAAATACAAGAACGGAGTTAGAAGAAGAACGCCGCCTGTTTTACGTAGCTTTAACGCGTGCGGAACACCAAGCCTATTTGACCTATGCGCAATCGAGATACCGTTGGGGAAAATTGATTGATTGTGATCCTTCTCGATTTATTCAGGAAATTGACGACCAATATTTGGAATTCCTAACGCCGGTAGAGACTAACTATCGCTATACGCCTAAGATTGATGCTGATATTTTTGGCGATGTAGACAAGAGCAAATTGCGCTTGTCTAAACCAGTGAAGGGAACACCGCCAGCCTATTTGAAAAATAGTGAAGAACCCGTGTTGGACCGCAATATCCGCAAATTGAAACCAGTGAATTCTGCTACTACTTCTTCAGGAGGTGGAGATGCATCGAATAGTGGGCTGAGTATTGGTCAACGCGTCATGCATGAACGATTCGGTCAAGGCATCATCCTAAATTTAGAAGGAGTAGGTGCAGACCGCAAAGCAGAAATTAACTTTGATGTGGGTGGGATTAAAAAATTATTACTTCGATTTGCGAAGCTTCAAGTTTTAGCGTAAATTGTATAAAACAATAAATAATCAAATATATGGCACAGGTTGTAAAGATTTATCCAGAAAATCCAAATGAGAGAGAGATCAATAAAGTAGTAGAAGTGCTGCGCAACGGAGGGTTAATCATTTATCCAACCGATACCGTATATGGATTAGGTTGTGATATTACCAATACCAAAGCATTGGAGCGCATTGCACGTATTAAGGGAATAAAGTTAGAAAAAGCCAATTTCTCTTTTGTTTGCTATGATTTAAGTAATATCTCCGATTATATCAAGCAAATTGATACCGCTACCTTTAAGATTCTAAAAAAGGCCTTACCTGGCTCTTATACCTTTATTCTGCCAGGAAATAACAATTTACCCAAAGAGTTTAGAAAGAAAAAAACGGTGGGAATCCGCGTACCAGATAATAGTATCGCTCGAGAAATTGTACGCAAACTCGGTAATCCTATTGTTTCTACCTCTATCTATGATGAGGATGAAATTTTAGAATATACCACAGATCCTGAATTGATTGCAGAAAAATGGAATACGACCGTCGATTTAATTATTGATGGAGGATATGGTGATAATCAGGCGTCTACCGTGATTGATTTGTCTGGATTTGAACCTGAAATTATCCGTGAAGGAAAAGGATCAATTGATATTTTCTAAATCTGACCGATAAAAATCGAATATTTTTTAAATTTAATAAAGTTAAATCCAAGAATAAACGGGACATATACCGAATTAAATTAGGGAAATTCAAACCTAATTATTATTTTTGTATCTGTTTATTTTTAAAAGCTAAACGTATTACACTATGAATTTACATGAATTTCAAGGTAAAGAAATATTAGCTAGCTACGGGGTAAGAGTACAACGTGGGTTAGTAGCTAACAACGCAGATGAAGCTGTTGAAAAAGCAAAACAACTTACAGAGGAAACTGGTACAAGTTGGTATGTAGTAAAAGCTCAAATCCATGCTGGGGGAAGAGGTAAAGGAGGAGGAGTAAAGTTAGCTAAGAACTTAGATGAAGTAAAAGAGCTAGCTGGAAAAATTATTGGAATGGACTTAATCACTCCACAAACTCCACCAGAAGGTAAACGAGTGAACCGAGTATTAGTAGCAGAAGATGTTTACTATCCAGGGGAAAGCGAAGTAAGCGAATTCTATATGTCTGTTTTATTAGATCGTTCTAAAGGTAGAAATATGATTATGTATTCTACGGAAGGAGGAATGGATATTGAGGAAGTTGCGGAAAACACACCACACTTAATCTTTAAAGAAGAAATCGATCCTGCTGTAGGATTACAAGGATTCCAAGCAAGAAGAATTGCATTTAACTTAGGTTTATCAGGTAATGCATTCAAAGAAATGGTTAAATTCGTTGACGCTTTGTACAACGCTTATATCGGAAGTGATTCTTCGATGTTCGAAATTAACCCAGTATTAAAAACATCAGATGACAAAATTTTAGCAGTTGATGCTAAAGTAACGTTAGACGACAACGCTTTATACAGACAAAAAGTTTACGCAGAATACAGAGATATCACAGAAGAACGTCCTATCGAAGTAGAAGCTAAAGAAGCAGGGTTAAACTATGTGGATTTAGATGGAACTGTAGGATGTATGGTTAACGGTGCTGGTTTAGCAATGGCTACGATGGACTTAATCAAATATGCAGGTTTTGAACCAGCAAACTTCCTTGACGTAGGAGGAACAGCTGATGCTAAACGTGTGGAAATTGCTTTCCGTATCATCTTAAAAGATCCAAACGTAAAAGCAATCTTAATCAATATCTTTGGTGGAATCGTTCGTTGTGATCGTGTTGCTCAAGGAGTTGTAGATGCATACAAAAATATGGGTGACGATATTAAAGTGCCTATCATTGTACGTCTTCAAGGAACAAACGCTGAATTGGCAAAAGAATTGATTGATCAATCAGGTATGCCAATCTTATCAGCTGTAGCTTTCCAAGAAGCAGCAGACCAAGTAAAAGCAGCTTTATCTTAATCAGAAGATAAACTTTGAATATAAAAAAAGCAGTAAACGAGCGTTTACTGCTTTTTTTTGTGATGGGTTATCGGGGAGGCGATGAGATGATTTATTTCATTAAACCGTACAAAAAAAGGATCCGATCTTCAAAAGACCAAATCCTTTTTTATCAGAAAATTTCGCTCACCATCCTTTACTCATCACCCATTTTCATTTTATTTATTCCTAAAAACGAGTTCATCGTTAAATGAATCTAGCAAGATCATACTTTCTGCTTTGATATTTCCTGCTAAAATCTCTTTAGACAACTTGTTCAATACTTCACGTTGAACCACTCGTTTTACAGGTCTAGCTCCAAATTGTGGATCAAATCCTTTGCGAGCTAAGAACTCTTTGGCTTCTTTCGTTGCTTCCAAGTGAATGTTTTGTTCGTTTAACATTTTCATTACTCCTTGCAATTGAATATCAACAATAGATAAGATATTGTCTTGAGTTAACGGAGTAAACATTACTACTTCATCAATACGGTTTAAGAATTCTGGACGTACACTTTGTTTTAGAATATTCAGTACTTCCTCTTTCGCTTCTTCCGAAGCTTGTTCTAAATTCGTCGTATTTTCAAATTTCTCTTGAATCACGTGGCTTCCCATATTAGAGGTCATGATGATGATTGTATTTTTAAAGTCGGCCAAACGCCCTTTATTATCCGTTAATCGCCCTTCATCCAATACTTGTAATAAGATGTTGAATGTATCTGGGTGCGCTTTTTCAATTTCATCGAGTAAAACTACCGAATAGGGTTTTCTGCGTACCGCTTCAGTTAATTGTCCTCCCTCATCATAGCCCACGTATCCCGGAGGTGCACCTACTAATCGACTTACGCTGTGACGTTCTGAGTATTCACTCATGTCAATACGCGTCATGGAGTTCTCATCATCAAAGAGGTAGGTTGCTAAGGCTTTCGCTAATTCTGTTTTACCAACTCCAGTGGTTCCCAAGAACAAGAACGAACCAATCGGTTTTTTGGGGTCTTGTAATCCAGCGCGACTTCTACGTACTGCGTCACTAATGGCTTCAATCGCTTCTTCTTGACCCACTACACGTTTGTGTAATTCATCTTCTAAATGCAAGAGTTTTTCACGCTCACTTTGTAGCATTTTAGTTACAGGAACTCCCGTCCATTTGGCAACGACTTCCGCAATATCATCGCTGGTCACTTCTTCTTTGATTAACGAATGTCCTTTCTGATTTTCTTCGAGTTGAGCTTGTGCTTTTTCAAGCTCCTCTTGCGCTTGCTTAATCTTGCCATAACGCAACTCGGCTACTTTTCCATAATCTCCTTCACGTTCCGCTTTTTCCGCTTCTAACTTAAAGGTTTCAATCTCTTGTTTACACAGTTGGACGCGATCTACTACTTCTTTTTCGGACTGCCACTTGGTGAAAATTTCATTGCGTTCTTCTTTTAAATTGGCAACTTCTAGTCCTAAAAGTTTCAACTTATCCTCATCATTTTCTCGTTTAATTGCTTCAATCTCAATTTCTAATTGCATGATTTTACGATCTAAAACATCTAATTCTTCTGGTTTAGAGTTAATTTCCATGCGTAATTTAGCTGCTGCTTCATCCATTAAGTCAATGGCCTTATCTGGTAAAAAACGATTCGTAATATAGCGTTCCGACAGATTAACAGCTGCAATAATGGCTTCGTCTTTGATGCGCACTTTGTGGTGTGCTTCGTATTTTTCTTTAATACCACGTAAGATAGAAATTGCACTTTCAGTATCTGGCTCATCAACAATTACCTTTTGGAAACGACGTTCTAAGGCTTTATCTTTTTCAAAGTATTTTTGATACTCATCTAAGGTTGTCGCTCCAATAGAACGCAACTCCCCGCGGGCTAATGCTGGTTTTAGAATATTGGCTGCATCCATGGCACCCTCACCACCGCCTGCACCCACTAAGGTATGGATTTCGTCAATGAACAAGATAATTTGTCCCTCGGAAGTCGTAACTTCTTTCACTACAGATTTCAATCGTTCTTCGAATTCCCCTTTGTATTTGGCTCCAGCAATCAACGCTCCCATATCCAAAGAGAAAATCTGTTTGTCTTTGAGGTTTTCTGGTACGTCTTGTTGCACAATACGATGAGCTAAGCCTTCTGCAATAGCCGTTTTACCCACACCTGGTTCACCAATTAGCATCGGGTTGTTTTTTGTACGGCGACTCAAAATTTGTAGCACACGTCGAATTTCTTCATCGCGACCAATAACAGGATCTAGTTTACCTTCATACGCCAGTTGAGTTAAGTTATTGGCATACTTATTCAGTGAATTATATGTTTCCTCTGCAGATGCAGAAGTTACACGCGCCCCATTGCGAATCTCTTGAATAGCAGCTTCTAATTGCTTTTCTGTAGCACCTTGATCTTTGAGCATCTGGGCAACGCTGCTTTTCGATTTAAAAATCGCCAGGAGCAAATGTTCAATAGAAACATATTCATCCTTCATTTTCGTGGCAATGGCCTGTGCTTCCGTTAAGGCCGTAGCTGCAGCTCTCGATAGACCAATTTGTCCACCTTCCACTTTAGCAAAACGCTGTATTGCCGCTGTTAAAGCCGATTGAAAGGCCTCAATATTAATATTTAATTTTTTTAAGATAAAGGGAGTCACATTTTCATCCACCTCTAGGATGGCTTTGAAAAGGTGCTCGTTCTCAATTTCTTGTTGGCCTAATCCTTGTACGATGACTTGTGCACGCTGTAAGGCCTCCTGTGATTTTATTGTAAAATTGTTCAAATTCATTTTCTATTTTTTTTTGTGTTGTATTCTACTTTTAACAAGATGTATTCCATTCTTAAATTTACGACTTTCTGTCCAAAATATTTTCTATATTTGTATATAATGGTGACAAAACGTCATTTATTGGGAAATATTCATTCTATTTAACTGAAAAAATGTCTTATGAACTGGATTGAACTTACGGAAACGGCTACCTTATCGGAGTTAATTGCCCATAGTGCAACGAAACCTTGTATTATTTTTAAAAATAGCACCACGTGCTACATCAGTAAGATGGCGTTGAAAAATTTTGAACGCTCTTTTACGAATCCCACACAAGTAGATTGTTATTGTGTTGATGTAAAGAAGAATCGCTTGGTGTCTTTGGATATTGCAGATCGTTTCCAAGTGCAGCACGAATCTCCTCAATTGTTGATTATTGCTGATGGCAAAGTAGTATTCCATACTTCTCACGAAGGAATTGATGGAGGAGAAACGGAAAAATTACTCTTGCGTTTGTAACAGTAACGTACATAAAAAAAGTCTACGGGAAAGTAGACTTTTTGTTTGGCGATACTTCGCTTACTATATAGGAAACAACTTTTTTTACCCCATGAAGCAGTAGTGGGGACATGCGCTAGGGGATATAAAGGTAAATAACCTACTAATCACGAAGGTTTACAATAAATATTGGGTGAATCTCTCCAATTGTTGAGGGAAGAGATACTTAGTTTTTTGTAAGTAGCTGTTGACGTATTTTACTGTTCGGATATAGTTCTAGGCAATAGGCAACAAAATATTCGACTAACGCTGTATTTTTTTGTCTGCCATAGTAGGAAATAATATAGTTTAAATAAGCTTCATTTGGCTGAAAATCAAAGTGTAAGGATTTGCTTAGACGCGCAAACGTAGTGCGAACTAAATCAGGATCTTGTTGAATCGCTTTGAAATTCAGCGGATAATCTTCAAAAATAGAACGCAACCCATCTAAATTCCCTTTTAGGGGAATACTACCGTGATTTTCTCCTTCGTATTGTTGAAAGCGGTACTCAAGATGTAACGGACTGCTTTGACTCATATAAGTATTGAACGCTTGAATCGCGCTGTAATGTTCTTCCAAATGGCCTTTGTTTTCGCTGTCACCAACCTGGGTAATAAAGAGTTTACGATGCTGAAAATCTTTGGCCGGTTGGGCTTGATAGGCGTTTAGTATATAGCGATTATCCCACCAAATACTAGGATCATGTACAATATAAGCCTGGAACATGGTGGTATAATTCAATAAGTTATTTAAAGCAGTAATCCCTCCGAAGGAATGCCCAACTAAAAGAGCATAACCATTGGTTCTGAATTCTCCCTCTACAAAAGGTTTAACTTCTTGTTCTAAAAACTCAAAAAACAACGCATTTCCACCAGTTTCTCCTTGTATTTTCGCTTTTTGTTCCTCTGTCATAGCTTCTTCCTTGCGTACCGTAGGGGTCAAATCTCTTGTTCGATTCGTATTAACTAAGCCAACAACAATGAGTTCTGGAATTGCTGGATAAGGGTACTTCGCTAGTTTTTCAATATAAGCCGTGAAATAGTGGAAGTTACTCTCACTATCCAATAAGTATACGACAGGATAAGACTGGGGTGTTAAAGTACTGTCTTTATAGGTTTTAGGTAGGTAGATTTGTATGTTGCGCTCTTCATCCAAGATGCGGGAGTTCAACGTGTACGATTGACCAATTGTTATTGGTGTTTGAGCAGTTAAATCAGTTGGACATAGCCAGACTGCTACATAGCCCAACAAGAATAGCAAGGATACTTTCATTTTTCTTATTTGTTTGAGAGTAAGACAAAGATAATTGTTTATATTTATTCTAAATAAAGAAAGTAGAAAATCTAGTCTATGTGATAGCGCTTGGTGTTAAAACTGCGGCTTGAATAACCGTGACTTTCTACTTCAATGTAAAATAAAACATCCTAAACAGTAGCAGCATCTCGTGTTTATTTATTGATACAAATCAAGAATCGAGAACAAAGAGAATGCTACCTTTGTGCCATGAATTTATATACCATATTAAAAAAAATAAAACCGTTTATAGCTCCGTATAAAGGACTTGTGATTGGAACACTCTTGTTAACTGCCGTAGGATCCATTGCTGTACAGGTGAATGCTTTAGTCCTTCGTCGTTTGGTAGATGCATTGAACCTAGTAGTAACGCAAGAAGAAACCCTGTCTTGGGGATTCCAGATTTTACTGTGGTGCAGTGTCATTCTAATCGTCAAGGAAATAGCCTTTAGCTGTATTCAATTTGGGCAACGTTACTTTGGAGAAAAACTGCGTATTTATACTTCTCGAGATATTTCTCAATTGGTGGTAGAACGCATTTTAACTTTTAAAATGGCGTTTTATACCTCTTCTGAAAACGATAGTGGAAAGTTACAAACACGTATAGACCAAGGGATTAGTAGTATTACGCGTTTAGTTCAAAACTTCTTTATTGACATCTTGCCTCTTTTTGCTAATGCAATTGTAGCTCTCTTTTTTATTTACTCTGCCAATGTATATATTGGTTTAGTAAGTACTGCTATGATTCCTCTTTATTTCTATGTAAGTCAATTGCAGGCTAAGAAACTGAAGGGATTTAGACGTAAAATGAGGAGCTATCGCGAGAATAAAAACAATGGAATAATCTCTTTGATTAACTCTATTACCGTAATTAAATCTTTTGTTCGCGAGCCATTAGAATCTCAAAAACACGAGGCCATTCAAATGGATATGACCGAAAATCAGTTGCATACGCGTAAGATGAGCTTCGTTTTTGATGCTATTAAGAGTTTTATAGAACAATTTGGATTAGTGGTGATTATCTTGCTTACCGCTTATTTTGTGCTCCAAGGACAAATGAGCGTAGGGATGATTATGTTCCATGTTTTGCTGTTCAACAACGTCACCGCACCTATTCGACAATTACACCGCATTTACGATGATGTGAATGATGCGATGATTTATTCGGAGAGCTTCTTTGAAATTATAGAAGCCAATGAGGTAGAAACCACAGGAACTTATATTCCTCAAAAAATAAAGGGACGCATTGAACTAAAAAATGTATCCTTTAATTATCCCAATGGAACACGGGCACTGAAAGAAGTTTCTATGCTCATTGAACCTGGAAAAACAACCGCTTTAGTTGGGTTGAGTGGAGCAGGGAAGAGTACGGTTATCAATTTATTGGATAAGTTCTATGAACCCAATGAAGGACAAATTCTCCTTGATGGAATAGATTTAAAGGAATATGATACCAAAGAATTGCGAAAACACATTGGATTAGTTTTACAGAAGAATCATATCTTTCAGGGAAGTATTGAAGAAAATATCCGCTATGGAGAAGAACAGGCCACACGAGAACAGGTTATCGAAGCAGCAAAAAAAGCGTATATACACGAGCAGGTAATGGATCTACCCCAAGGATATGAATCCGATGCGCGTCTGTTATCCGGCGGACAACAACAGCGTATTGCCATTGCTCGTTTATTTCTCAAGGATCCCGCAATTATCTTCTTAGATGAACCAACCGCTAGTTTGGATGCTATTGCAACGGAACAAATTAAACGAAGTTTAGATGCCATTAAAGAAAATAGAACCGTAATCATTGTCTCTCATAGTATCTCGCAAATTATTGACTCACACCATATTGTCGTCATGGAGAAAGGGCAAGTCGTAGAAAGTGGTATTCATGAGGTGTTGTATGACAATAAACAAACCTATTATGATATCTTCTCTGCCATGGCTAGTAGTTTGAATCTTGAAAAAATCTCACAAACCTTGCATGATGGATAGTTTGGTTGACAATTAACAGTTAACAGGGAATTCTCGAGAAAAAAGGTTTGGTCTTTTGAAGATTAAACCTTTTTTTGTTCTTTGGCTTTTGTACTTTATTAAACCATCAGGTATAAAGGACGTTTATTTCACCAAAGAAGAGTTTAAAAAACAAACCGCACAAACCGCACAAACCGCACAAATCTCACCAACTCTCACCAAACCCTTCACCCATTTCCCTCCACCATTTATTGACCTAAGTCAATGTCTTTCTTCTTCCAACTATTCATCTTTGTATCAGTAAAATTATCAAATATGAATAGTAAATATTACAAGTATGTCAATACTTTATTCGTTGTCATTCCTATGACGTTGATTATGGCCTTTGTGGGATTAATCCGCAACTATGGTTTTCAAGAGGGATGGTTCTTTTTATTCCTAAAAGCGTGGAGTGTGATGCTACCTGTGGCGTATGCCTCTGCCTTTTTGATTATTCCAAGAGCTAGAAAATACGCAGAAAAATTAATTAAAGCATAATAGCATGGAAGACAAGCTACGAGAATTTGGAAAAAGTAGTCAAGAACGCGTAGAACGCGCGTTGAGTTTTTTAAAAGTTGGAAAAGGAGTATTGTTATTGGATGATAAGGACAGAGAAAATGAAGCCGATGTCATTTATTCCGCACATTTAATGTCAGAGCAAGATATGGCACTTTTAATACGCTACTGTAGTGGAGTAATTTGCCTGTGTTTGAGTAATGAAAAAGCGGATACCTTAGCCTTGCCTTATATGGTAACAGAGAACACGAGTCAGTTTCAAACCCCTTTTACAATAACGATTGAGGCCGCTAAAGGAGTAACCACAGGGTTATCTGCAGCCGATCGCTTAACCACGATTCGTGCAGCCAGTGATAAAAACGCCAAAGCAACGGACTTGGTCCGACCAGGACATATTTTCCCATTACGCGCAAAAAAAGGCGGTGTATTGGAGCGCAATGGCCATACAGAAGGCAGTGTGGATTTGATGAAGCTGGCTGGGTTACCCTCCGAAGCTGTATTATGCGAATTGATGAATGACGATGGAACAATGGCTCGTCTACCAGAAGCTATTGAATTTGCCATCGAACACAAAATGACGGTGCTAACAATTGCCGATATCGTGTATTATCGTACTTTTGTTAGTGAAAATTAGAGGAACATGAAGCAACTAATTGATTATATACAGGAGCGTATTGACGTTACAGACGAAGAGCTTGATGTGATACTCTCTTTCTTTACCTATGAAAAACTGAAAAAAGGAGAGCAGTTAAATACAGGCGTAAATCAAACGCAAAAAATGTATTTTGTCTGTAAAGGTTGTTTGCGCATCTTCTATATTAATGAGGCAGGACAAGATACCACGAGGTTCTTCGCCTTCGAAAATCAATTCGCCACTACGTTAGTTAGCTTCATCCAAGGACAAAGTGAAGAGGAATATATGCAAGCCTTAGAAGCTTCGGATGTGTATGTTATTTCTCATACTCACTTTTATGAATTACTTGACTTAGTTCCACAATGGGAAAAATTCTATCGCAAGTATTTAGAATTTGCCTATATCAATAATACGAGTCGTTTTTTTGCACTAGTTACCATGGATGCTACTACGCGTTACCAACAGTTGTTGGCGCAAAATCCGAAAATAGTGCAGCGATTACCCAATAAAATTGTCGCTTCTTACTTAGGAGTTTCTCAAGAGACCTTAAGTAGAATAAAAGCAAAATAATTATTTTATACATTTAATTTCCAAAGCTTACTGCTGAATCCTCAGCGGTAAGCTTTTTTTATACCCAAAGATTGACGGAATTCCCTATACAAAGAGTGAATTAGTATCGCCAAAGGAGGACATCGAGAGAACTTGAAACAACGAAGAAAGACAAGCAAAGTAAAGGAGACGTTAATTTTTTTACGTTATTTTAAAGATTAAAATAAAAAAATATAAAGCTATTTTATGTGAAATGATTATTATGTTATTTATATTTATCCTTTTAAATTGAAAATAATTATATTTTTTAATTTAAAAGGATAGGAATAATGTGTTATGTTTATTTTAATAAAATAGTTGTATTACTGTTTTTTTAACTTTTTATTTAATATAAAAAGTTAAAGTAAGAAAAAGACAATAAGGACGAAAAATAAAGTGCGATTAAAATAAAGAATGGAAATAGGTAGGAAACCAGGAGAGTTTAAAAAGAAATGAAATACAGTATTCGTTTAATTTTTGATTTTTATTTAAAAAAATAGTCCTATTGCTTTTTGAAATGAAAATTGTTGATTTTTAGTAGTTTATAAAAGAGGATAAATTTCTCTTCTTTTTATAAAAATAACATAAAATTCAAAAAGTTCGCATTTGGTATAATATTTGATTACTGTAACAAAAGTGAAGAAAGCTTCGCTTTTTTAGGGTTTACTTGAGTAAAAAAAATACATAATTGAAATAAATAGGGGTTTATGAAAAAAAATGTACTTTCAATTGCGTTACTTATGGTAACGGGAATCACCTGGGCACAGGTAGGAATCGGTACTGCTCATCCAAATGCAGCTGCACTTTTAGATGTTGAAGCCAAAACAGGACAGTATAAAGGAGTTCTTATTCCGCGAATTCCCTTGCGCTCAATTACCGATAGTTCAAATCTTAGTGGTGGAAAAACACCCAATAGTTTACTGGTGTTTAATACCACAGCTAATGAAGAGTTAAAACCTGGCTATTATTATTGGTTTTCCAATCGCTGGGTACGCTTGATCACTTCAACAGATGACTTTCTTAAAGATGTTGCGATTAATGAAGAGCTAGCCGTTAATCTTGTGGAGGAAACATTGTTCTTGCGCGATTCTAAAAATCACATCGTATCAGTGCCTTTGGCGGACGTGAATATTTTAACGACACTTCAACCCAATAGAAGAGGAAAATATACCTATACCTCGGAGAACCAGACGCAAACGATAATTGACATTCCTTCTGATGTGATTGAAAATATTACTATTATTTTAGAGGATAAGTCGGTAATCAATGCCATTATACAAGTGATTAGCGAACATGCCAAAGAACTAAGTGGGGATGAAATTATTGAGGTAACAGGTGGACAAAAAACTGTTTTACATCCCACTACACTGAAAGTGAAAGACAGCAGTATTTCAACTGGAAAAATAAAACCAGGTAGTACCAAACAGATACTAATTACAGATGCTACAGGAGAGGTAAAATGGGTGGCGGTAACTGATGAAGTCATCCAAGAGGCGGTACGCACTAATGAACGTGTAACGATTTTAGAAGACAACCAGAATGGGACATTTACCTATTACAATGAAAATGCCATTGACAGTCAAACAGGAACGCTCATTCGCGACAGAGGCGTTGTATTTGATGCTAATACCTTGAGAATTAAGGAAAGAGAAGGAGATGCACAACGCGGTATTTATGACTTTTATGATGGGATGACTTCACTTGAACATCCTTTGATGACGATCAGTACACGCGCCAATGCTATTTACTTTGACAACAACAGCACGGTTATAGCGGGAGATAACGTTCAACAGGTGATTGAGAATATCATCAACAAAATAGAGGTTGCACAAGCCGCACCTGCTACCTTAACGGGAGAGGGAATCCTAGTCAATGGAGAAGCGAGTTTAGCTGAAGCTGTATTGAAAGAGATGCTATTAACCATTGCCGATGGAGCGATTTCGGAAAATAAATTAGCCACTAATGCAGTTACGACTTCCAAAATTAAAAGTCAGGCGGTAACAACAGCTAAAATTGCTCCAGGAACGAATAAACATATATTGGTTACCAAAGAGGGAGAAGTGCAGTGGATTCCTGTGACAGATGACATCATGAAGGAAGTGGTGACCAAGAACGAAACAATTACAATTCTCGATGCCACTGCTAACGATGGAACCTTTGTGTACTACAATGAAAGTGATTTTGATGCCGCTGGAAACTTAATTGGTGCAGGGGTGCATTTTGATGCCAATACGCTTACCATTACGGACAATGGCAACGGCAAGTATATCTTCCGTGATAAAAAAACACAAACAGGAACTCCTTTAGCCGAAATTGATATTGTAGGCACTGTAATTGAAAATATTACAGAAATTTTGAGCCATGATACAGTAGTTGAAGAAATCTACCAACAAATTGCGACAAAAGGAAAAGAGTTGAAAAATGAAGATGCCTCTATCTTAGTGGAAGGAGGCGCCTTATCGGTATTGCATGAAACGAAAATATCGATTGCTTCTCAAGGGGTTACGCCAGATAAAATAGCACCAGGTGGAGATAAATATATTTTAGTTACGAAAAATGGACAAGTAGAGTGGGTAGCTGCATCAGATGAAGTAATCAAAGACCTTGTGGCGTATAATGAAAAGATTACACTTTTGACCGTGAATCAAGAGCAAGGTACTTTTGTCTATTATAACGAAGAAAATGTAGATAAAGACGGACAAATTACAGGATCTGGTATCTCCTTTGATGCCAATACGTTGACTATTGAAAATAATGGAGCAGGAAAATATATTTTCCGCGATGGAAATACAAGAACGGGAGATGCTTTAGCCGAAATTGATATTCTGGGAACCGTAATTGAAAATATTACGGAGATTTTGAACAAAGATGAAGTACGCGAAGAGATTTTTGAAACTGTAGCAGCACAAGGAAAACACGTGACTTCACCCAATCAATCGATTGCGATTACTGATGGAGATAAAACGGTGTTAAAGGCAATGAAGCTCGATATTGCACCAGAGGGAGTAACGACAATGACGCTTGCGCCTCAAGCGGTGACCACTGAAAAAATAGCTCCAGGAGTAAAAAAAGGACAGTTATTGGTGACCAATGACAGTGGAGAAGTGCAATGGATGGACGCTACAGATTCAGTAATTAAAGAGATTTTAAAAGGAAATCAAGCCATTACGTATGTTGAAGACAATGGAAATGGAACTTTTACCTACTACAATGAAGCTTGTTTTGACAAAGATGGGGTATTGATATATCCGGAACATGCGGTTACGTTTAATGCCAATACTTTGCATATTGAAGAATTGCTTGATGCACAAGGAAACGGAACAGGTGTATTTCAATTTTTCGATCAATCCAGTGATACTATACCGATTGGTACCATTAATGTAGCAGCGAGTGTCATTAACAATATAGAAGAAATTTTAAACGATACGCACGTTCAAAATTCTATTTATACTACGGTAGCTAACAAGGGAAAACAAGTGCAAAGTACAGATTCATCTTTGTCTATTGAAGGAGGAGAAAAAGCAGTGTTACATGGTGTGACTATCAATATTAATGAAGAGGGTATACAAACGAAACACTTAGCAGACGGTGTGGTGACTCCAGCGAAGATAAACTCTCAACAAGCGTTAAAAGGAACTCTACTCACAGCTGATGGATTAGGGAAAGCACATTTCCAACCCACAGATGAGGCTGTTAGACCTGCTATGCAAGGAGATTTAGTAGGTGAAGCAGGTGTGATTACCATTCAAGGAGGAGGAGAAAATGTCTTATTTGGTGATCAGAACAAAAAAGTAACCGTAGGGATTAACAAAGGCGGTGTAAAAGGAGAACATATTGGAAATAGAACCATTACCAATGAAAATATTGCCAATCAAACGATTCAAGCAACTAAATTCAATGCAACAGGCGAACAAGTTGGAGCAGTAGCAACGGTTAATGCAAATGGAACGGTAAGCTATTTACCGATTCAGGCAGAAACTATCAGTGGAAAAGGAAATATTACCACCGATGGTATTGTATCGGTATCAGATCAGGGACAAGGTAAAGTGTTGAGCAATGTGCATTTAGGGATTGAAGATACTTCGGTTACTGCCGCAAAATTAAGCGCACAAGGGGCTCAAGCAGGACAGATAGCCACAGCAAATGCTGATGGTACGGTAAGTTATCAAGCCTTAAAAGGGGCAAACTTAACGGATAGTGCTCCCTTAAAAACAGATGGAATTATCCAAGTAAACGGTGGAGTTCAAACCGAACATGCCCTAGTAAAGGAAGTAACGCTAAGTATTGCTGAGCAATCTATTACAGCAACCCAAATTGCCAACCAAACCATTACCAATGATCAAATTGCACCTACTACGATTACCGTAGATAAAATATCAGCAGGTAATGAACCGCCTAGACGTGTGATGGTAATTGATGAAAACGGTATTGTGAAATGGGGAGAATTAGATGACATAGCTGCAGAAGCAGCGGGTAATTTAACAACAGATACAATCATTGAAATTAAAGAAGGTGATGGTATTAATACCTTATTTAACGATATTAAATTGGGGATTAAAGAGAATAGTATCCCCAGATCTAAATTGCTTTCCAGAGAAGGAAATGTCAATATGGAGCGCGATATGTTATTGGTTACGGATGGTGCAGGAGGATTTGACTATGTTGAAAAAGAAGCGGTTCAAGCAGGAGGTGTCGATTTGAATTTAGGAAGTGCGCTAGATTTTATTGATGGAACGAATGGACTAAATGCCGTTTTAGCTCCCATGTCGTTGGATGTTAAAGCTGGTGGAATCTCAACGTCTAAATTAGCAGATGCAGCGGTAACGACAGCGAAGATTTCTGCACAAGGTGCGGACGAAAATGCCGTGTTAACCGCTGATGGACAAGGAAATGTAGCCTATAAAAAAATAAACGAAGCAGCTTTTGATGGGGCAGCTGCCGATTTAAAATCAGATGGCTCTTTGCTAATTCCACAAGAAAATAATGCTGTATTGACGGAAACTGTTATTGGAATTGCACCGAGTGGGGTTCAAAACCAACATTTAGCCAATCAATCGGTAACTGTAGGAAAGATTGATGCAGAAGTTGCTGCAGATGGTACGGTATTAGCTGCAGATGGACAAGGTAATGCAAGTTTTAAAACCTTAGAGGCGATTGCTATCGAACAAGGAAAAGTGATGACCTCCGCAGAACAAACGTTGACGATTACAGCAAATAAGGCAGTGTTACAAGATGTGAGCTTAGATGTGGCTGAACGTGGGATTAAAACCAAACACATCGATAATCAAGCCGTTACGGCTGATAAGATTGGCTCTTTAGATGTTGGAGACGGCTTAGTACTAACCTCTAATAGTCAAGGGGGAGCTGAGTTTAAAACGCTAGGTGATGTCTTAGGTGATGGCGGAAAACAAATTACTGGTGGCCCCTCTATTACCGTAACAGGAGGCGAACATGCGGCCTTACAAGATGTAGCCTTAGATGTAACCAATTTCGGAATCACAGAAATAAAATTAGCGAATGAGGCCGTTTCTACCTTAAAATTGAGAAATAAAGCGGTAACAACAGCTAAAATTGCACCAGATGGGAACAATAAAATCTTAGCTACAGATAGTCAAGGGGAGGTAAAATGGGTCGGTACAAGTGATGAGTTGATCAAAATTATCGTAGAAGCCAATGAGTCCATTACGCGTTTGGTAGATAATGGGAATGGAACCTTGACCTATTATAATGAAGAACAGGTAGATAGCGAAGGAAATATCAAACCCAATGCAAGGGGAGTAGACTTTGATGCAAATACACTATTTATTAGACAAGCTCAACCTTTTGTGTATGAGTTTAGAGATAAAGCCGATCGCACAGGGCAAACGATTTTAGCCACAATCGATACGAGAGCTAAATCAATTGTATTTGAAGATAATTCAATCTCCTACAACAATGTAGAAGAAGCTATTATTAGCTTGACACAAAAAATTGAACAGTTAGAAAACCTCGACATTGAAAAAGCGCCTTTATCGGGAGATGGAATCTTAGTT
Source organism: Myroides sp. DW712 (assembly GCF_046557355.1). Classification (NCBI taxonomy): domain Bacteria; kingdom Pseudomonadati; phylum Bacteroidota; class Flavobacteriia; order Flavobacteriales; family Flavobacteriaceae; genus Myroides; species Myroides sp. DW712. The sequence continues at coordinate 37,892 of NZ_JBKFDO010000011.1, read as the reverse complement.
AACGGACAAGCGACAGTAGCGGATGCCGTTTTCAAAGCTATGACGCTGAGTATTGCAGATGAGGCAGTAACTCCTGCAAAAATAAAAGGAGGAAATGCCAAACAAGTACTGGTTACTAATGAAGCAGGCAAAGCCCAATGGGTGGATAAATCGGATCCGATTATCAAGGAAATTGTGCAGGACAATGAAAAAGTAACGGTATTGGAGGTAAACGATAATGGAACCTTTGTATACTATAGTGAAGCAGATATTGATGCGAATGGAACAATTGTTGGACCAGGGGTTGCATTCGATGCAAATACGCTAACTATTGTGGATCAGGGAAGCGGGGCTTATGCCTTTTATGATCAATCTCAAACGGAGCCACTTGCGATTATTGATATTCCAGGAACGGTGATTGAAAATATAACCGAAGTATTGGCTCACGTTGAGGTAAAACAGGAACTATTTAATGTCGTAGCCGCCCAAGGAAAAGACGTTACTTCTGATGCAGCTATCGCTATTGAAGGGGGAACAAAAGCTGCTTTGAATGAAATGACTATCAGTTTGAAAGAAGGAGGAGTAACGAATAGTAAAGTAGCACCTAAGGCCATTACGGAAGATAAACTATGGGCAGGTGTAGATAAAGCTAATTATGTGCCTATTGTACAAGCAGATGGCTCTGTAGCCTATCAACCGATGACGGTAGCGGTAACAGGACAACCCTTAACCGTAGATACATCCTTGGAAATTACAGGAGATGGAGCAACTGCTTTACTTGAAAAAGTAGAACTACAGGTAAAAGCAGGTGGAATTGAGACAAAGCACCTGAAAAATCTTGCTGTAACAACGGATAAAATTAGTTCAGAAGATGCGAATAGAGGAACAATATTAGCCGCAGATGGATCGGGTAATACTCAATTTATTACCGCCAATACTGTAGTTGCCCCAGCAATGCAAGGGGATTTAGTGAGTGATTCTTCTCTTGTGGTGGAAGATGGAGAAAATGTATTGTTTGGAGGATCAACTACACAAGTGAAGCTGAAAATCAATGAAGGGGGAGTAAAAGGAACCCATATTGCTTCAGAAACAATTAAAAATGAGCATATTGTTAATCAAACCATTCAAGCAACAAAACTAACAGCAGGTACAGGAGTAGCCAATCGCGTGGCTTTGGCCAACGAAGCAGGAATGGTGCGTTATCAGCCACTATCGACTACCATATTATCGGAAAAAGGTACTATTACAACGGATGGAATTATTGCCGCCTCTGACAATGGTGTAGGTAAAGTAGTTGAAGATGTAAAACTAAGTATAAATGACCATTCCATCAAAGCAACAAAACTAGATGGAGGAGGTGCGCTAGAAGGAGCTGTGGCTACAGTTGGTGCAAATGGAACATCGGTGAGCTATTTGCCACTGACTGCCGATCGCATTACCAACAAAGGGGATATTACTACTGATGGTATTATTATCGCTTCTGAAAATGGCGTGGACAAAGTGTTACAAGATGTGAACTTAAGCATTAAAGCTAAGGGAATTGGAACAACACAATTAGCGGATCAAGCGGTAACAAATGCGCAAGTTGCAGAGAAAACAATTACAGCAACGAAACTCTCTTCGCAAGGGGTAACAGCAAAAAGTGTGTTGATTAGCGGAGCGAATAACGAGGTAGTTTGGGGAGAATTAGGCGATATAGTAACGGATACCGCTGGGAATTTAACCACAGATGATATTATTCAAATGACTAATGGCAATGGGGTGAATACACTGCTGAAAGATGTGAAACTCGGTATTGCGGAAAACAGTATCACCAAGAACAAATTAAGTTCCAAAGATGGTGTAACCAATGTACCAATGGATCATTTATTGGTTACAGATGGACAGGGTGGTTTTGACTACGTACCGAAAAATGCGGTCGAAGCTGGTGGAGTAGATTTAAATCTAGGAACTTCCTTAGTATTTACGGAAGGTACTACAGGTAAAAATGCCGTACTCGCGGAGACAACCATCGATATTAAAGATGGAGGAATTGAAACAGTAAAATTAGCTGATGCCGCAGTTACAGTAAGTAAAATGTCATCAGGTAATGCTGTTCCGTATAGTGTTTTAACAGCGCAAGGCAATGGAAATGTAGCTTATGAAGCGTTGAATGAAAATGCTTTTGTGGGCAATGGAGCGGATTTACGTTCTGATACTTCCATCGAAGTAACAGCTAATAATAAAGCGTTATTAAGCGAAACGAAAATTGCCCTTGCAGAAGCAGGAGTGAAAAACAAACACATTGATAACTTAGCAGTTAACAACGAAAAAATTAGTTCCAAAGTAGGTACAGCGAATGCCGTAAATGGTGCAGTATTAGCCGCTGATGGTAGCGGGAATACAGCGTTCAAAACATTTAGTGATTTGGCAGCAACGCAAGGAAAATCGGTAACGTCCGATGGATCACTTCAAGTAACAGCAAACAACAAAGCAGTCTTACAAGCCTTGGATATCAAAATTGCCACGGATGGAATACTAAATAAGCACCTAAGTGAAAGAGCAGTTACAGAGGAAAAAATCGGAACTGCGGGAATTAGCAAAGGCTTAGTGTTAACAGCTGATGGACAAGGAGCTGCTCAATTTTCTAGTATCACAGAGGCTATGACTGGAGCTGGAAAAACGATCCAAGAAGGTGCAGGGATTGCTATTGAAGGAGGAGTGAAAGCCGCTTTACAGGATGTGACCATTAGCGTAGCGAATAGAGGTATTGACAATGCTAAAATTGCTGACGGCGCAGTTAATACCAGAACCATTGCCACGAAAGCTGTAGGAACAGATGAATTAGATACAGCTGCTGTAACAGGAGAAAAAATTGCAAACAATACGATTACCGATACTAAAATCGTCAACGCGGCGATTCGAAAAAACCACATCTATATTCAAAATATAGAAGAACAGCATTTTGCACATGGAGCCGTAAGTACACGTGCTTTAGCGAGCAAAGCGGTTACTGTAGCTAAAATAAATGCAGAAGACGCAACGCAAGGACATGTATTGACAGTTGAAGCGAATGGAAACGTGGCATTTAAAGCCCCAACAGGAGCTTCTATTGCTAAAGGTAATCTAACGAGTAAAGACAGTGAATTATTTGATGTTCAAAATGGAGATTTAGCCGTATTGAAAGATGTAACACTAGATATTAAAGGAGGAGGAATTAAAACCAAACACATTGCAGATAATGCAGTAGGAACGGCTGAAATTAAAAATGAAGCTATTACCAGTGCCAAGATTGCAGCAAAAGCAGTGGATACAGCTGAATTAGCAGATAGAGCGGTAACTAGTGCCAAAATTGATACCAAAGCCGTAGGAACAAATGAATTGGCAAATAATGCCGTAACCTACGAAAAAATGGCTAGTAATTCGGTAGGGTATAATGAACTAAGAAGTGATGCTGTATATGGGGCTATCTTGAAAGATCAAGGGGTTAATGAAGATAAAATTGATTCAGGAAATGCACGTTCAGGATATGTGTTAACCGCAAATGGATCTGGAGGGGCAGAATTTAAAGCTGCGTCAGGAAATACTGGATCAGGTGAATTGTATGGTGATGGACCTGTGAAAGTAACCAATGGAGAAAATGCTGTACTGCGCGATGTTCGATTGGATATTTATGACCGATCTATTGATACAAAACACATTGAAAATGATGCGGTTGGATACAATCAACTCCAAGGAAATTCAGTGTATGGAAGTGTGATTCGAAATCAAGCCATTACTACAGATAAAATCGATAATAATGCCGTGGGATACAATCAGCTAGATAGCGAATCTGTGTATGGAGATGTGATTAAAAACAATGCCATTACCAATGAGAAAATAGCATCAGATGCCGTGGGATATAATGAGCTACGCGTAGATGCAGTACACAGCAGTGTTGTGAAGGATAAGGGAATTGAAGAAGAGAAAATAAACTCTGGTAGTGCACGTTCAGGTTATGTGTTAACCGCAGACGGAAACGGAGGGGCTTCTTTTGAAGAAGCACAATCAGGAGGAAATGACAACGGAGGGATGCCGAAGTTCTTTTACTTACCTGCGATGTATGTAGAAATTGTTTCGGGGGGCTCAGGTACTTTAAAAGTATATGATGAATATAGAGATCAGTTTTCTAGTCCGATGGTATCTAATTCAGGTGCAGGATCCTATCCTTCTTTACCTGTTGCAGGTCGAAATGAATTGAATTACCACGTGACCTATTATGATACCAACGTATTTTATGACGTACAAATGAGCAATGACGGGGTCATGACATATAAAATGAGAAGTGGTGCGCAACCAACAGGAAGAACCTTCTTCAATATTGTCTTAGAAGTAAAATAAGTATTCATGGCTTTTCAGTAGGGTTAATCCTACTGGAAGCACAATAAGCAAAAAATGAAAAAGTATTATTATGTCGTGTTGGCTTGCTTTAGTTTACTTACTATACAAGCACAAAATACACGAAGTGGCTTCTATAATCTACCCTTAACTGAAGGAAATGGAACGCCGCCTCCAGGTATTGTGGAACAATCAGATACAGGTGGAAATTCACCTTCAGGTTATGAGCGTTATACCTCCGAAGGACTTGTCTTAACCAATAAAAGGGTGGCTCATAGCGCCTTTGCCATTGATAATTTGGAGATCGATTTAAGAGAAGGGGTGACGATAGAATTTGAATATGCCATGGCAACCTTAAATCAACCGGCGTATGGAAAAGGAGAAGGGATGGCGCTGTTTCTTTATGATGCCGAGGAAAGACTAGATTTAGGATATGGTTTTGAGGCTTTGGGGTACGCCTATAACGAAGCGAATGGGGTAATTGGAAGGAAATCAAGTCTGAAAGGCGCTTATTTGGCTGTAGGCTTTGATATTGGTGGAGGATTTAAAAATTTTTTTGAAACCAATGAACATAGACGAGAGGGAATTTCACCCGCTCGTTTCCAAGCTGCAGGGTATTATCAGAATGATTTCGGTCGATATCAACGAAACCACATCACGCTAAGAGGAGGACATGCCAACTATTATATAGCAGCAGGGTATAACGGAAACCCCGTGTTGTATACCAAGTACTTTGGAGGAGCTTCGGTGAGCGCTGGTGAACTATCTATGGCGAGTTTGGATTATCGCACAGGGGAGTATCATTTTGATCACAATACCGATGGAGACAGTTTTGATGTTGGAAATGGAGGTACACAAGCTAATCCAAACTTTCAAAAAATCATTGTAGAATTAGAACCCGCTAGTGATGGAGAGGCTTTATATATAACCGTAAAAGCTAAAGAAGACCGTAGTGAAATCACCCTCATTGATAAGTTTAAATATGAATCGTCTTTCAAGACCTATGATAAGGCGAATAATCTCTATGATTTTAGAGCACCGATTCCCGAACGAGTAAAAGTAGGGTTTACAGCATCAACGGGTAATTTTACCCAGCAAAAAACCATTATTCGAAACGTAAAAGTATCCATTCCCAACGCTCTAATTTTAGAGGATGTACAGGCTGATATGTGCGTTAGTGATTCAGGAGGAAGTAGAGGAGCCGAAATTACCATTCCGCTGTTTGAGGATCTTGACTTTTCGGTAAATGCAAGTTCATTTCAATTTGTCAATAGCAGTGGCAACGAAGTAGGGAGTTCCTATACGCAGTCGAATGTAGGTGAATGGAGCTATTCTTCAAGTAGAGAAGAAGTAACCTTAACCTTAGACAATGCGTATTTTGAGCCTGGAGATGTGGCTGAGGTACACTATGTGGTCGAAGCACGCGATGGAACGAAGTCACAACAGGCAACCCTTCGTGTTTCTGGTGTTTCCTGTGGTGCCGTTGCAAATCCGCAAATCCGCGTGAAAGATCAAAATCAAGCAACACCCTAACAAATAGAAAGAAAAGATAACGCAAGAGGCGCATCAATGGTGCGCCTCTTGTGTTTATGTCTTGATTGAATACTCACTGAATTATTCCTCTAAATTATTTGCTTTTAATAATGCCTCAACGCGTTCTACATCCTGTTCTTCTACAAAGACGTGAACCGCCTTACCTAAGGTACCATAACCTGCACTGCGTCCTGCTTCAATATCATCGCGAATGATATAGGCAATGTTGTGTTCTTCTAATAGGTTTCGAACAGCTAAAACCATGACTTCGCTTCCTGCGTATACTTTCTTGTGATCCATATCTTTTGATTTTTATTTAAAATTACACTTTTTAAACGAAACAAAGAAGAGCTCTTTCTTTTTTTTACTAAAGTTTTCCCTTGAATCATCGTATGTTGCAAGAGAAAGTCCTATTTTTACTTGACTAAAAACTGCGATATGTATAACCTAAAAATAGACTATGCAGAAGGTGCTCACCCTGCTATTTTAGATAAATTACTAGAAACCAATTTTATACAGCAAAATGGATATGGCCTAGATGAATATACCTTAGAAGCAAAATACTTGCTGCGTCAAAAACTCAATACGCCAACAGCGGAAATCCATTTTGTATCAGGAGGAACACAAGCCAATTTGTTGGTGATTTCTTCTTTATTGCGGCCATATGAAGCCGTGATTAGCGCGAATACGGGGCATATTTATGCCAATGAAACGGGGGCTATTGAAGCCACAGGGCACAAAGTAATTCCCATTGAAAGTAAGGATGGAAAATTAACAGCCAACCAAATTAAACAAACGGTAGCAGGATTTCAATTGCGCCCACACGTAGTTAAACCCAAAATGGTGTACATTTCCAATACAACAGAATACGGGACATTGTATACCGAAAGTGAATTGCAAGCGATAGCAGCGTATTGTAGGGCAGAAGGATTAATTCTCTTTATGGATGGCGCACGTCTAGGACATGCTTTAACAGCAGAAAACAACGACTTAAGTTTAGCGCGTATTGCCGAACTCGTAGATGTTTTTTATATCGGTGCCACAAAAAACGGAGCCTTATTTGGAGAAGCAATTGTGTTTCCAACTCCTCATTTAGCAGTGGATTTTGATTATAACCTCAAGCAAAAAGGAGCACTTTTAGCGAAAGGACGTGTTTTAGGAATTCAGTTCTTAGCGCTTTTTCAAGATGATTTATACTTCAAACTAGCCAAAGACGCCAATGATATGGCCATGAAATTAGCCCAAGCTTTTCAAGCTCAAGGACATGCTTTTTTAGTAGAACCTGCTAGTAATCAGATTTTCCCCATTTTACCAGTGACGCTTATTGAACGCTTGCAAGAGAAATTCGACTTTTATGTATGGAAACCGATTAATGCAGACTATGCAGCAGTTCGATTGATTACCTCTTGGACAACAGACGAATTGATGCTAGAGGTATTTATTGCAATGCTTAACGAATAAAGTCAAATGAAACATATTTTTATTTCCGATTTAGATGGAACTCTACTCCATAGTAAGGGAACACTCAGTAATACAAGTGAAAAAATACTGTGTGAGATTATAGAAACAACCCCACACCAATTCGGTTTTGCTACGGCAAGAGGACTGACTAGTACAGCCAAAGTTGTTCAACAAATCCCTTGGAATTTTCCCGTGATTCTCAACAATGGTGCTGTGATTTACGATTGGCAAACCCAGCGGGTTGTCAAGATTCAAGGGATGGAAGCCACCGCTGTACAGGAGGTATTGAAACTGGGGAAAGCAGAGGGAATATCACCTTTTATCTTTACGTTAAATGAATCGTTTGAGGAAGGAATCTTCTATCAAAGTAACCCCAGTAAAGGATTGAACTATTTTATGGACAAACGTCCCAATGATCCTCGATTTATGGAAGTGAGTCATTTGGCGGAACAACAAAAATCTTGGGAGACTCAAAGCCTCGTTTTGATGTTTATTGAGGAATATGAAACCTTAGTGCCGCTAAAGTTGTACATTCAAGAACATTTTGGTGCAGAACTTCAATGTTTGTTGATGCAAGATCAGTATATCCCCAATCAATTTGTATTGGAAGTCTCTAGTGCAAAGGCAACCAAGGAAAATGCAATTGCCTTTCTACAAGAACAGTACAGTATTCAAGCAGAAAACTTACACCTTTTTGGAGATAACATAAATGATCAAGGGATGTTGAGCTTACACGCTAATACCTATGCCGTGGGAAATGCCCATCCTCAAATTTTGGATATTGCTACCCATCGCATTCCAACGAATGATCAGGATGGTGTGGCAAAAACGATCAAACTCCTTGTTACTCAAGTGTTATCGTAGTAAAATATACTTCAAAGGGCAAACAAAACGAAATTATAGTATTCTCTATTTTTTTTATACCTTCGGCTTTTCTTTTTAGAATAGTAAGAAAAAGAGTAAACCAACAATAAAAACTAAAAATATAATTCATGAAATTAGCTAGTATCAACAATGGCACAAGAGATGGTCAATTAGTCGTTGTTTCAAAAGATTTGACAAAAGCAGTGGTAGTAAGTGAAATTGCAACAACCATGCAAGCAGCATTAGATCAATGGGCAACAAAAGAGACACTTTTAAAAGAAGTATATGACAACTTAAACGCAGGAAAACTATCTAATGTGATTGATTTTACAACAGCTGCAGTAATGGCACCGATTCCGAGAGCATACCACTGGGCAGATGGAAGTGCGTATGTAACCCATGTTGAATTAGTACGCAAAGCAAGAAATGCAGAATTACCAGAGTCATTCTGGACCGATCCATTGATGTATATGGGAGCTTCTGATGCGTTTATTGGTGCAACAGATGATATCGAAATCGAAAGTGAAGCATGGGGGATTGACTTCGAATCAGAAGTAGCGGTTATTACAGATGATGTTCCTCCAGGGGTAACTGCAGAGGAAGCCTTGAAACACATCAAGTTAATCACCATCTTAAATGATGTTTCTTTGAGAAACTTAATTCCAGCGGAATTAGGTAAACAATTTGGTTTCTATCAGTCTAAACCATGGACAGCATTTGCACCTGTAGTTGTTACACCGGATGAATTAGAAGGGGTATGGAAAGACGGAAAAGTACACTTGCCTTTACACTCTACGTTAAACGGCGTATTAGTGGGATCTCCAAATGCAGGAATCGATATGACGTTTAATTTCGGACAACTAGTAGCTCATGCAGCAAAAACACGTTCGTTAATGGCGGGAACCGTAATCGGATCCGGAACTGTAGCCAACCAAGGAAGCCCTACAGGATCAAGCTGTTTAGCTGAGGTTCGTTGTTTAGAGACAATTAAAGACGGAAAACCAACTACACCATTCATGCAGTTCGGGGATCGTATCGAAATTGAAATGATGGACAAAGAAGGAAAAAGCATCTTTGGAAGAATTAACCAAGTGGTGAAAGAATATAAGAAATAGTGAAGGGGTGATGCTTGGATGCGTACTTAAGATAATTCCAACAAAAAAGCAAAAACCAACCCACAAAAAACAAGTTATCTAAAAAAAGGTTTGATCTATTGCAGATTAAACCTTTTTTTATTCACGTACTAGAATAAAAAAAGAACAAACTCATTACAAGTTTGTTCTTCTCATTCACCTTATCAATTACTAACCTAGTAAAAGAAATTATTGTTCTAAGATATAAGCGATTCTAATAAAATTTTAACTCAACCATTTTATATCAAAAAAAGAATACTTACACCGTAGCATAGAACATTGTTGTTTCCTTTCACAAGTTTTAACCTACTACAATAGTACACTTTAATAGGAATGAAAAAGAAAAAAAACAACCCAAACGGGTAAAAGTGGGGCCTCAAACGTGAAAACTGGAAACTCAATTGACAAGACTTTACTCGCCTTGTGAAACGGGAGATAGAGGAGGTTTGTTCTTGTTTTCTTCGACACTTCTTCGAGAATGCTTCGAGAATACTAGGAAAATATCACTTTCTATTGAAGGAAGGTTGAAGAGAGGTTGAAGAGAGGTCAAAGTACTTCCATTGTAGTTTTATTGTTTGCTGTAGATTGTGGCTTGGTGAGTTGGAATGTATCAATCGTCATAAAAAAACTGCATTTTACCTAATCATTTTGTAATTTTGAGACCGTGAATTAAATGGTGTAAAGAACAAATCGCACAAACTACAAAAACCAAACAAAAAAATGAAACTCATATTTGCCTCAAACAACAAGAATAAAATTAAAGAAATTAAAAATCAAGTACCAGATTCAATCGAAATACTGAGTTTAGAAGACATTGGTTGTATGGTAGATATACCTGAAACAGCAGATACCATTGAAGGAAATGCTTTATTAAAAGCAGATTACATCAAAAGACACTATGGTTTCAACTGTTTTGCAGATGATTCAGGATTAGAAGTAGACGCCTTAAATGGAGCACCTGGAGTATATTCTGCTCGATATGCTGGAGAGGATAAAAATGACCAAGCCAATAATGCCAAATTGTTGCGTGAATTAGAAGGTAAATCAGATAGGAAAGCGAATTTCAAGACCGTTATTGCCTTGCATTACAACGGAGTACAACACCTGTTTACAGGAATTGTCGAAGGAGAAATTTTGAAAGAAGAACAAGGAGAAGGAGGCTTTGGTTATGATCCCTTATTCCAGGCAACAGGAATGACCAAATCGTTTGCGCAATTGACCCTAGAAGAAAAAAATGCGGTAAGTCACAGAGGAAGAGCAGTAAGTCAACTGGTTGAATTCTTAAAAGACAAAGAAGAATAAAGAAGAAGATCAAAATAACTCTCCTTTCTTTATAGGTAAAAAAGACTGAAAGTGAAATTTATTCCTTTAAGAAATTAGTAATCAGTAAACTAATCATTTGATTGTGAAAAATAGTGAGGGAATTTTACTTTCAAATGCTTAAAAATAAAGAATAAAGGCAAAAAGTTAAATCGAAAAAAGTTTTGTAGTCTGCTAGAATACTATAAATTTGACTAATTTTGCAAGCGTTTAAATAAATAAAGTTACAAAAGAACAACTATGATACTATCTATTGTTGGTTATGGAGATCCTGTTTTGCGTAAAGTAGGAGAGAACATAACAAAAGATTATCCCAATTTAGATGAATTAATTGCTAATATGTACGATACTATGTATTCGGCTAGTGGAGTAGGATTAGCAGCTCCTCAAGTAGGATTGCCAATTCGTCTATTCGTAGTTGATTGTGCACCTTTTGCTGATATTGAAGATAATACACCTGAAGAAAAAGAATTTTTAAGTCAGTATAAACGAACGTTTATCAATGCTAAAATTATAAAAGAAGAAGGAGAAGAATGGGCATTCAACGAAGGGTGCTTGAGTATTCCAGATGTACACGAATTAGTGGTGCGAAAAGAACAAATTACCATCGAATACTGCGATGAGAATTTCACCAAATACACCGAAACAATCAATGGTTTAGCTGCTCGTGTGATTCAGCACGAATATGATCATATTGAGGGAATTCTGTTTACGGATAAATTATCAAGCCTAAAAAAGAAATTAATTGCCAAGCGATTAAAGAATATTATGGAAGGTAAAGTGTTTACAGATTATAAAATGAAATTTGCTACTAAAAAAGGTAGATAAAAAATTGGAAATTAAGAAGTAATTAAGATATTTGTTACAAAAGAAAAATTTTAGAAAATGAGTTTAGAAAAAGTATTAGCTATTTCTGGTAAACCAGGATTATTCGAGTTAATTGTTCAAACACGCACAGGATTTATCGCAGAATCATTAGCTGACGGGAAAAGAAGCACAGTAGGATTGAAAAACAATGTTAGTTTATTATCTGAAATCTCAATATATACGCACGAAGGAGAAATTAAACTTTTTGACGTATTCAAAAATATCGCGACAAAAGAGAATAATGGAGAGGCAATTTCACACAAAGTTTCTGATCCAGAATTAGTAGCTTATTTCCAAGAAGTATTGCCTACATATGATGCAGAGCGTGTATACAATTCTGATATTAAAAAGGTAATCAACTGGTATAATATCGTACAAAAAAGAGGATTAATTCAAGAGGCTTTCCAAGAAGCGGTTGAAGAAAATAAATAAGAAAAAAGAATAGATAAAAAGCTCGTTGTACAACGAGCTTTTTTTATTTTTACAGGAATTAATACAAGTTGCTATGCATACACAACAAGAAAAATTAGAAGCTGTTGGGCGTTTGTTAACCATTATGGATGAGTTACGCGTGCAATGCCCTTGGGATAAAAAACAAACGTTTGAATCGCTGCGTTCCTTGACTATTGAGGAAGTTTATGAGTTAGCGGATAGCATCTCTACAGCCGATACCAAAGAAATGCAAGGGGAGTTGGGGGATTTGCTGATGCATATTGTCTTTTATGCTAAAATAGGAAGTGAACAAGGCTTATTTGATGTTAAAACAATAGCCGATGGTATTTGTGAGAAACTAATCTATAGACACCCTCATATTTATGGAGATACAAAAGTAGCCAACGAACAAGAAGTACTGCAAAATTGGGAGCAACTCAAACTAAAAGCAGGACGAAAATCTGTGCTTGAGGGGGTACCTACTAGTTTACCTGCTATTATCAAAGCCTTGCGTATGCAAGAAAAAGCAAGTGGTATTGGTTTTGATTGGAGTGATAAAGCAGAGGTTTGGGCTAAGGTTGAAGAAGAAATTCAAGAGTTTAAAGTAGAAGAGAAAGTCGGTAATAAAGCTTTGATGGAAAAGGAATTTGGCGATATTCTTTTTTCTTTGGTTAATTATGCGCGTTTTGTCGGAATTGATCCCGAACATGCACTAAGTCAAACCAATCATAAGTTTTTAACGCGTTTTCAACTCATGGAAGAACTCATCCAAGCAGAAGATAAGGCCCTAGCTGAAATGAATCTGGAACAAATGGATGTGTATTGGGAACAAGCGAAGAAATTAATCCAAAAATAAAAAGAATATCCCATGAAAAAGGTAAATCTATGGCGCAAAACCATACTAGCTATGGTTTTTATTCTGTGTACGTCTATGAGCTATGGTCAGCGTATTCAACAAGATGTTTTTAATAATCTCGTGTATCAATCCGATCACTACCAGGCGAAGTTGAAGAAAAATATCTTTGACGATTTGACCTTTTCAGATTCAAATAACAATATCATAACCTTTAATAAGGCGTATCTGGAAAAGAAAATGGGGGTAAATTACAACGAAGCCGATACTAAATCCATGTTTTTTCAGGATTTAGTGCTAGATTATATGCAAATTAGGGGATATGAAGCATCGTACAAAGTAGATATTTTTGGAACATTAACTCTAACGGATAATCAAGGTAAAACGCTCACTGCAAAAGAAGATATCTTCGGTCATAGACAAATTAAACATGAGCATGGGAAAAAATCATTTGATATTCAAACGACCTCAACTGGTGAGCTAAGCTATAAGGCAACCAATCAGTCCGCAACCTTAGCAAAAGATAGCGATGGAACTAGAACGTATACAGATAGTAATGATACAAAAATAGTGATGACTAAAAGCCTTTGGGAACGCTTAATAAAGAAGCATCAGACAGAAAGTAACCTGTTTATATTTTTAATCGAACAATTTCTACTATCAAGCGAGTAGCTTTTTTGTTAATTATTACTTGGTTTTGAATATAATTTATTTAGATTTTGTTAAAGTAAAAGGTATATTCGTATTTGATTCGGCTTGTTTGGAAAATTTTATAAAAATATTTTAAGGTTTTGACAATCAAATTATTTGAACTACTTTGCATCCACAATAAAACAAAAAAGTCCCCCACTTTTAAGAAGACGTCTTCATCGAAGAATTTTAAGAAATCTTAAAAGTAAACACTACAAAACGTAAAAATCAAATTTAGACAAGTAGCCTCGTCTCAATTTTATGGTAAAAAAAAGCCAACGCAAAGCGTTGGCTTTTTAGTTTACGGTTAACGGTTTACGGCCTCACCCAAGCTCAACCACCTATTTTCGGCTTTTTTGTTTTTTTGTTGGTTGCTTTTTTGAGGGTGATGAGTGATCTCACCCAATCTCACCACTCACGTATTACGCATCACCATTTACCACTTATAATTAAAAGAAAGGGTCACAATACGACTATCTAAATCGTACTTCTGTTTTACTTTAGAATCAAAGTTAGTCCCCACGATTGTAAAGTCGTTGGTTTTCAATACATCCGTTAAGGCTAGTTTAATGCTTCCTTTGTCTTTCCATACACTTTTGGAAGCTCCAAGGGATAAATCAAAATAGGCTTCTCGTTTATATAAACCAATATTCGATTTTGAGAAGTATTGCGCATTGATTTCCGCTTTGATTCCCTTAGAAAAGGTAAAACTATTTTGTGCATTTAAGGTATAGGCCACCTGTTTACTGTCAATGGTTGTTTCTTGATATTCCCCTTTGTACTGGTTGTTGAATAAGTTGAACATTGTGCTCATGGTCCAAAAATCAGTGGGATTTACTGTAGCTGTTACTGTTGCACCATAATGATAGGATTTGCTTAAATTTTCCAAGGTCTTCACCATAATCGTCTGATCTTGCTCGTAGCTATAAACTTGTGTCATCACGTCTTGGGTTTGACTAAAGTAAAGCGTGGCAATCAAATAGTTACTCCAGCTGTAGCCTACTTCGGTTGCATGGGTAATCTCAGGTTTTAATTTAACATTTCCCTGCCAATAGTTGAAAGGGTCGTTGTAAAAACGAAAAGGATTCAAGTCAAAATGACTGGGTCTATTGATACGTTTACTATAGGAAGCATAGTAACTATGGGCCTGATCAGTCTCATACTTAATGGAAGCACTAGGAAATAGCTTGTTGTAATCTGTTTGGTGTCTTTCGTCCGTTGTTTTTTGATGAATATTGCGATCTGTATATTCGTTGCGCAATCCCAACTGAAATTGCCAATGCCCTATATTCGCTTTGTAATTGGCATAAGCTGCGTGTATATCCTCTTTATAATCGTAGTGATTGGTTGTTTCTGGATCAATAATCCATTGGTTGTTTTCTTCTATCTCATATACAGAAGGGTTATCGTTGGATTTTATCGTCGATTTCCAACCTATTTCAAGGGTGTGATTTTCTTTTAAGGGAATAGTAAAGTCTAGCTTTCCATTGAAAACACGTAAAGTAGAGGGGATTTTTCCTCTTCGATCAGCATAGGCTTCTGCGGTTTCCAGTAAGGTTTCTTGGATTTGGGATTGCAGGGAGCGAAATTTCGATTCCTCGTATTCTAAGTCAAAATCTAAACGAGTACCTTCATCCGAGAACTGATGCGCTCCATGCACACTATAGGTATAATCATACCAATGCTCGCGGTTGTAATTATCCGTTGCAATGGAGGAAGATAAGATGGAACTAGGGGAGTAAACCTGACTAATCCCTTGGGATTTATTCTCATAACGACCAATTTTAGCATCAACTAAAAAGCCAAGAGAAGTCTTTGCGTTAAACTGATAGTCGGTTCCAATTTTAAAATTATTGGATGTCAAGGGTTCACTTGTTTTATAGCGTTGATACGTATGTCGTATTGGAGTAAGAGGAGCTGCAGCATCAAAAAAATCTTGTTCAAAGGTTTTGCGTTCTTCTTCTCCTCTAAAAGTATAGCTGTAATCTCCAAAGAAACTCCAACCTTTTCGGTTGTAGTTAATCGTCATTCCAGAATTCATGCGATTTTTCCTGCCACGTCCTGCACTGCTGTATACACTGCCATTTAATCCTTCTAGCGCACTTTTCTTCAAGACAATATTGATAATACCGGCATTACCTGTTGCATCATATTTAGCCGAAGGATTGGCAATAATTTCTATATTTTTAACGGCTGCTGAATTTGTAGAACGCAGTAAATTCGCCAACTCTTTGGAAGATAAGGAACTCAATTTACCATTAATCATGACACTGACTCCTTTCTTTCCGCGTAGGGATAATTCACCCTCTTGAGAAACAACTACACCCGGTGCACGCCCGAGAACTTCTAATACGGTACTTCCTTCAGATAAGGTACTGTTTTCAACACTAAATACCATTTTATCAGCCTTTTGCTGAAATATGGGCTTGTTTACACGGATTACAACTTCGCCAAGATCGGTTGACATGACTTGATATAGGCTGTCCAGCTGGGCTTCTGTTTGCCCTAGTATAGGTAAACTAGAACAAAACAAGAGAACAAGATAGATGCGATTCATAGGTATATGAGAATAAAGTAAAAGTCAAACTAACGCTATGTTATTTAGACTTATTAAAAATAATTTCAATAGTCGCAAATATAGAATTATTTAGAATCATTTTAAGTAAATTGTTGTTTTTTTTATAAGTGGTTGATTATCATGAATAGATGATGGCCAGTGAATCAAATAAGGAAAAACTTTCTTGAAAATAGAGGGAAAAATGAAAGATAAAAGAGAAGAGCAGGTCGAAAATGAGGCGTCTAACTAAAAAAAAAGTACTTTTACTATTCACAATAAAGAAGAAAAATTATGACACATTTAAAAGTTGGTGAGCAAGCACCAAATTTTGTTGGTATAGATCAAGCAGGAGTAAAACATCAATTAAGTGACTATAAAGGGAAGAAATTAGTGGTTTTCTTTTACCCGAAAGCAAGTACGCCTGGTTGTACGGCCGAGGTATGTAATTTGAGAGACAACTACCAAGAACTGAAGAAGCAAGGCTACGAATTACTTGGTGTAAGTGCCGATTCTGCGGAAAGACAACAAAAGTTTATCGATAAAAATAGGTTGCCCTTTCCTTTGTTAGCGGATGAAAATAAAGAAGTACTACACGCTTTTGGCGTATGGGGGCCTAAAAAATTCATGGGAAGAACGTATGATGGAATTCACCGTATGACTTTTGTAATCAATGAGGAAGGAGTACTGAGTCAAATTATTGAGAAGGTGAAAACCAAAGATCATGCGGCTCAAATTTTAGCATCGTAGCGTAACGAGCGGGGCATATGAACGCGCTTGGGTAATAAATTGAATATGAAAGAAAAAGAAAAGAAAATTACAAAGCATGATTTGTTCTTACTTCAAGAACATTCATCTATTGATCATGCTTATTTTAAACGGCTATACCTCCAATATGGAGTAGCTTCGGAACAACAGTGGAAGGAGTTCGGTTATTACGCCTTATTGGTTTGTGGAATAGGATTCCTTTTAAGTGGTATTGGGTTCTTTTTTGCCTTTAATTGGGATCAGATGTCTGTCTGGATCAAATTCTCTATTGTGGGGCTGGGAATTGTAGTCAGTGCCTATGGAGCAATGAGTTCCCGAGTAAAGGAAGGAATCAATACGATTAGTTTACTTGCTACCTCCATTTTGATTGGGGTATTGCTCGCGGTTTTTGGACAAACGTATCAAACTGGAGCCAATGCGTATGACTTGTTTCTTACCTGGTTGATTGTTGTTACGCCCTTAACATTGGTGAGTCAGTCCACGTATCAATGGTTGTTTTTTAGCATACTGGCTAATACAACGCTGATATTAGCTTTGGTACAAGTACTAGAAGTAGCGTCTGTTTTTTTGGGTATTATTTATTTAATCTCAACAAATCTCCTGCTACTGCTCCTGCCACAGCTTCGATTCGTACACCCTAATTTTGAATTGGGAAATCTATACAAACAAATTCAAAGTATTGCTGTTTATGTACTGGCTACAGCAGGATTCGGTTTTTGGGTCTTTAGTAAAGAAACCAATTACAGTCCAAACGAGTTACAAGGGGCGCTTTGGAATTTTATACTCGCTATAGTATTGATTGGTGGTGGAGTTGCATTAGGATGGAGACAGAAACAAATTTACTTGTTTTCTTATGCCTTAATTGCAGCTGTAAGCTGTGGATTAATGATTTGGATGAAACTGTTTGAGGATACAGCCGAAGGGCTATTGGTCTATATGTTGTACGCCTTAGGGGGAATCTTTTTTATCATAAAACTAGTGTCGAACAAATCTAAAGCGTGGAAGGATGAAAACTAATTTGTGGAAAGACTTGTTGCTGGACGTCCAACAACAGGGGGTGGTCATAGAGGATCAATTAGCAGGTCGCATACAGGAAGAAAACGCGATTAAATACGTTTTCTTGAAGGTTGTAGCTATTCTAGGAAGTTTATTAGCGATGGGTTTTTTCTTTGGTTTCTTATTTCTGACCATCGGAGATTCCTTAGGCTATATGAGTTTTTTCCTTTTTGGCATACTACTTTATGCTCTGAGCTTTCTGGGAAATAAAAAGACCGAACCTGCTTTGAGAGATGGGGTATTTGTGGCTACGTATATAAGTGCTGTAGTTTGTTTACTAGCGGCTTGTATCGATTTTCAATGGAGCGAAAGAAATAATCTACTGTGTCTTATTCTTTTGAGTATCCTGGGGTTCTTTTTGTTTAAAAGTAAAATCATTCAATTCTTGTCCGTTATAGGCCTATACTATGGTTTGGTGTATTACTTGAGTTTGATTCATTGGGGATATGCTACACTGGTGCTATTTTGGTTGGTTTTTGTTGGAATTTACGTGCTGTTTAGCAACGAAGTAACCCTCAAAACAACGAGCAAATTCTGGTCACAGAAATATAGCGCGGTGCTACATGCTTGCTTTTTTATTCTTTTTGTAGAACTGATTCAAGATAATATCTCCTTACTTGATCCTACCAATTGGCTGAATCACTCCAGGTATTTTGATTATAACCAACTGGGACATCGTTTTTACTTAGGTTTTGCGGCTCTAGTGTTAGTTGCCTTGACCTATTTAACAAGTAAACAACTAGAATTAAAAATACGCATTAAAAATAGAACGCTCTGGATAGGAATAAGTAGTTTGTTTATTTTAGGAATGGCCTTTTTTATGTACGGATTTGGAATTCCTTTAGTAGTTAGCCTCTTTCTATGTGTATGGTCGTATCAGTTTCGCTTTCACAAAGGAATAATACTGGCTATTTTTACACTACTTTTATCGCTAGTAGCCTATTATTACTATTTGAGTGTGAGTTTGTTAGTTAAGTCTTTAATCCTAATGGGCGTTGGGCTTTTCTTTTTGGGACTTTTTGTAATATATAATCAGTGGAATCGTGAAAAATAGAAGAAATAATATTCTTGCAGCTACTTTAGTGCTATTTGCACTGTTTTTTATTCGTGCGGTGCTGCAAAAAGAAGAAACTATAAAAGAAGGTAAACTCATTTTGCTCCCGTTGGCACCAGTTGATCCGCGATCACTCATCCAAGGGGATTATATGCGATTGAATTACGCAATTAATACAGACTTGCGCAATAGTACAATAAAGAAAGAAGACCTGCACAAACGCGGGTACATCCTCTTAAGCCTCGATGCACAAAATAGAGGAACTTTTAAAGGGATTAGTCCAGATTTACCTGCTGTAGATGGAGATGATGTCGTTGCGGTGAAGTACTTTAATTGGGATGGGTTTGACCTTTCTGTTGGGGCAGAAAGTTATTTCTTTCAAGAAGGTAAAGATACCCTCTATGAGCAAGCCAAATTCGGCGGCCTTCGCATCGATTCAAAAGGCAACAGCGTTTTAGTAGGATTATATACGGAAAATTTAGAACAAATTGAATAACGAATAGACAGAAATGAATAAAGTAATTGGAATTTTAGGAATAGCTGCTGCTATTTTTGTTGTTGGATGTAAAAGCCAAGCGATGCAAAAAGAAAGCAGTACTATAAATCATAAACAAGCGGTGAATTCTCCTTCCATAGCGGGCGCGTGGGAGTTAACAGCAATCAAAACCGAAACAATTACCAACCAAACGGTACATGATTTATTTCCAGACAAGTTGCCTTTTTTGATTGTTGATTTGAATGAAATGACGGTTTTTGGAGAGGATGGGTGCAATCGCTATAAAGGAACTATTCAAGCAAAGGATGCATCGACCTTAACTTTAAAAGCGGGTATTTCCTCGTTTAAAACTCCTTGTGAAAAGGTAGAAGATCAAGCTTATCGAATGGCATTTTGGAAGGCAAATAGCTATCAAATTAACGGAGATGAACTGATTTTAAATGATGCAGATCATCTGGTTGAATTGAAATACAAGAGAATAGCCAATCGATACGAATAGGTAAAACGCTTGGTTTTTTGTCTCCATCCGTCTTAAAATAAAGAATAGATCAATGTAGATTGTTAGCAAAATTTATCGCTCTATTTTTAGAGGGCGAGCAGTATAAGTATTAAAAATTAGTCGTAAATTTGATTTATAATAACAAAAAAATAAAATGAAAAGAACGTATTTTACAGTAGTAACAGTTGCAGCAATGAGTGTTTTAACACTTGTAAGCTGTAAGAACGAAGGAAAAGAAACCAAAGAACCAACGGCAGTTGAAGAAGTGATTCCAACTGAAACAATGGGCGACAATTCTAAAACTTCATTAGATTGGGCAGGAACTTATTCAGGAACTATTCCGTGTGCTGATTGCCCTGGTATCCATGAAACAATCGAAATTAAGGAAGATGGTACGTATAAGTTAGTAGACCACTACCAAGAAAGAAAAGACGGACATTTCGAAGAAGAAGGGAAGTACGAATGGGATACTACAGGTAGCAAAATCATTCTTACATTGAAAGATGGAAGTACAAAACAACTAGCAGTTCACGAAGGAAGTTTGTTAGTTTTAGATATCGAGGGGAATGTAATTACAGGAGATTTAGCTGAAAATTACCGTTTGAAAAAACAATAAAAAAGTTTAGATAGCATAACAAAAGGGGGGCAAGAATTCATATTCTTGCCCCCCTTTTGTTATGCTATATTGGCTAGAATAGATGGAAAGAAAGAGCTGTTTTTAAAGTGTATTAAGGGGGTAATAGTAATGCAAAAGTGCGTACAGTTTTCTAATAAATCAACGATTAGAATAAGGTGTAAAAACGAAAGAATAAAAGGATAAAAAAGAGAATTTAATACGAAGAAAAAAGAAAAGTAGGGAGGATTCATCGCTCTTTTTTCTGTCTATTTAGTCAAAAAAAGAGAGTCTATTGAAGGTGAAAATAGTGTCGAAAAAAGAAGAAGTACACGGTTTAGGCTGGCAAGAAGAAGTAGGGGAATAATAAAAAAAAAGATGCTAAAAGGAGGAAAATCGGAATTTATATTTGATTCTTTTATCAGAGATTGAGATATGGTTTTTAAATATGTAACATATTCCTTGTGCTGTAAGAAAATGTGAGAAAGCAAAGCGGTAAATATACTATTTTATGGGTTTGTTAACATATAACTATATGTTATGAGTATATGTTTGGAAATATAATAAGTTGATTTTTATATATTTATAGCTTTTTAATTAAAGTATGAGTATAAGTTAAATTAAAAACACTTGAGGTTGAAAATAGAAAATATTTTTTTTTATTTTTTACTCGTTCTAAGCAATGTAAATGAGTTACATGTCTTTAGTTAAAGTATTGCTTTAATTGTTTTTTTAAATTAAAAATGATGATTTTATAACTAGGTAGTAAAAGAAAACAAGGTTTGGTATTCTTGTTTTTTGATTTGTGATTATTGACAAATAGCATTCAACAACGTCGAGATGTACTAGTTGCAAAAGGTAGCTTAGTTGGAGTAAAATAGCACGGGTGTAAAAACAAAAGGAGAACCAAATCAAAACAGGGACATGGTTGTATTTACTTGGTTTTATCCTTAATTTTGCGCAAGGAGACAAATGAGGGTATTTGTCCGTTGAACGTGTATATATGTCAAAAATAAAAACATGGGTTTCTGCTGCGCGATTGCGCACGTTACCTTTATCCATATCTGGAATTATTGTCGGAACGGCTTGTGCATTTCCATACTATGGAAACCACGCTAATTTCTATTTGATTTTTTTCTTTGCTATTTTGACGACTTTGTTGTTTCAAATTCTGTCCAATTTCGCAAATGATTATGGGGATGGGGTAAAGGGAACAGATAACGAAAATCGAATTGGTCCTCAACGTGCCTTGCAAAGCGGGTTGTTGACCAAAGAAGCCTTGAAAAGTGGGATTATCGTTACCGCAGGATTATCGCTTGTTTCTGCGATGATTTTAATCTATCTCGCCTTTGGGAAAGATCATTTTCTTACCTCGTTGTTTTTCTTTGTCTTGGGGATTAGTTGTGTAGCAGCAGCCATTAAGTATACCGTGGGGCAATCTGCATATGGATACCGCGGTTTGGGGGATCTGTTTGTTTTTATTTTCTTTGGATTAGTCAGTGTGATGGGATGCTTTTATCTATATGGACAAACCTTGACTCCTTGGATTATTTTACCCGCGGTAGCTGTTGGTAATCTAAGCATTGCGGTATTGAACATTAATAATATGCGCGATTTAGACGCGGATAAAATGGTCGGTAAAAATACACTCGCTGTAAAATTAGGCCGTCAAAAAGCAAAGTACTACCATTATTGTATTATTGGGTTCGCGCTGCTGGCCTTTGTTATCTACGCTATTCACAGTGCAAAACCGTGGTATAACTTTGCCTTTGTTCTAGGGTATATTCCCTTTGTCAAACACCTAATCTATGTGAAAAACAATACTAGCCCGAAAGAATTAGATACCCAAATGAAAATAGTAGCCTTGAGTACTTTTTTGGTTTCTGTCCTTTTTTCCTTAGCTTTAATCTTATAAAATAAAAATTATGAAAATAACGTATTATGGGCATGCTTGTTTAGGCATCCAAATAGAAGATATTCACATTGTTGTCGACCCATTTATTACAGGAAATCCTTTGCCAGAAGCAAAGGCAATTGACGTAAAAGGGATAAAAGCAGATTATATTTTGTTGACGCATGCACATGGGGATCACATTGCAGATGTCGAATTGATTGCCCAAAATAACCCCGAGGTAATTATTGTGTCTAATGCCGAAATTGCAGGGCATTATGAAGCTAAAGGTTTTAATGCACATCCAATGAATCACGGAGGAAGCTGGTCGTTTGATTTTGGTAAAGTAAAATATACACCAGCTATTCACTCGAGTTCTTTTCCCGATGGAAGTTATGGTGGTCAACCTGGCGGGTTTGTTATTGAAAGTAAAAATAAAAATATCTACATTGCTGGAGATACGTCACTGACGATGGATATGAAATTAATTCCTCGATTTACTGCTCTAGATTTGGCTGTTTTTCCTATCGGGAGTAATTTTACTATGGGAGTAGATGAAGCAGTAATTGCTGCAGATTTTGTTCAGTGTGACAAAATATTGGGGTATCATTTTGATACGTTTGGCTATATTGAAATTGACCACGAAGAGGCAAAACGCAAATTTTTTGAATCAGGGAAAGATCTGATGCTTTTAGCTATTGGAGAAAGCTTAACGCTATAAGAAAGATGAAAGCAACGTATAGCAAGTATATACTTCAATTTAAGCGACCTTCTGGCACCTCTAGAGGGATAATGACTGAAAAGGAAACTTGGTTGCTTAAATTGGAGAAAAATGGCAAAATTGGAATAGGGGAGTGTGGAATATTGCGTTCCCTAAGTTTTGATGATCGTCCAGATTATGAAGCAAAGTTAAAATGGGTGGTGGATCACATCCATTTAGGAAAAGAGGTTTTGTGGGAAGAACTGCGCGACTGGCCATCGATTCAATTTGGTATTGAGCAAGCTTTTATGTCGCTGGCAAGTGATACGCCCTATCTACTTTTTCCTTCTGCATTTACGAGAGGAGAACAGGCCATCCCCATCAATGGACTTATTTGGATGGGAGAACAAAGCTTCATGAAAGAACAAATTGACGAGAAATTAGCTCAAGGCTTCTCTTGTGTGAAATTGAAAATTGGTGCGATTGACTTTGATGCAGAACTTCATTTGTTACGCAATATTCGAAAACAATATACCGTAGATCAAATTGAATTGAGAGTAGACGCCAATGGAGGATTTACTAAAGCAGAAGCGCCTGCTAAACTAAAACAATTGGCACAGCTAAATCTTCATAGCATCGAACAACCAATCAAGCAACAGCAAATTCAAGATATGGCTAAGCTCTGCCAAACCACTGAATTGCCCATTGCTTTAGATGAAGAGTTAATTGGCGTAACAACCTATGACGCTAAACGAGCGCTACTCGAAGCGATTCGCCCACAGTATATTATTTTAAAACCTAGCTTAGTTGGGGGATTTAGAGGGAGTCAAGAGTGGATAGAACTTGCTGAGCATTTGCAAATCAAATGGTGGATTACTTCTGCGTTAGAAAGCAATATTGGACTTAATGCGATTGCTCAATGGACGTTTACGTTGAATAATTCCATGCCACAAGGTCTGGGAACAGGTGCTTTATATACCAATAACATAGAGGCTCCCCTAGAAGTAAAACAAGGAAAATTATGGTATAACCCTGCACTGCCGTGGGGGGAATAGTTGACAGTTTACGGTTGACGGTTGACAATAAACCGTTTACCGTCAACCGTCAACCGTAAACTGTTCCCTATCTCCGTCTAAACTCATCGGGCGAAATACCAATGTGTTTTTTGAAGAATTTAGAGAAGTAGGAGTTGTCCTTAAAATTCAATTGATAGGCAATTTCACTAGCGGAGAGATTGGTGTGAATAAGCAGTCGCTTGCACTCAATAAGAATACGATCGCGAATCAGGTCTCCTGCAGATTTTTGTCTAATTTTCTGGCACATAGCATTTAAGTAATTCGGAGTTATTAAGAGTACTTTGGCATATTCTTTTGGAAAGCGATATTCATAAAAATGTTTATCTATGAGCAATTCGAACGATTTAATTAATTCATTTGATTTTGCTTCAGTTAGACTGACAAAAGATGTATGATCGATTTCTTTTTTACACAACAATAAAACCTCCAAGAGATAGGTTCGCAGTAAATTAAGATACTCCCCATCTTCGGTTTCATATTCTTTGAGCATGCGTTCTACTGTTAGTCGTAAGGTTGTATTCAAATCACCTTCCAAGCTAAGTACATGATGATGAGTAAATCGTTTGAAAAAAGGCAAGTCGTGAACGAAGAGATGATTTGAAACGAATTGCGTGATAAAGCTAGGGGTGAAACGAAGAAGGTAACCTTGAGTCGATGTGTTATAGGACCAGCGGTGTTGTTGCCACGTATTTAAAAAAATAACATCTCCAGCTTTAACTTCATAAGCTTGTAAATCGATATATTGAACGCCTGTACCTCCAGTGATGAAAATGAGCTGAAAAAAATCATCTTTGCTCATTTTAGTTGTATAGCTATTCTCCAGCCGCAACGTATGTTGTAGCTTGGTGATAATAAATTCTTTCTTCTCTCCATTAATGTCAAATAATTGCCGTTTATTGAGGTCCCCATTATACATTGTGTCTGTTTTGATTAATAGGCTAAAGATAAATTTATTGTTTTAAAAAAATGATTTTATCAGTTATTTTAGTATTTTTTTATAAAAAACATACATAACTTACAAAAAATATGGGTAAAAAACATTTGATGAGTATAATGGCGATTATTTTTCTTTTGCTTTTTATACTAAATCAAAAAGACCGCTCTTTCGATTAAACGAAAGAAGCGGTCTTTTTTTTAACAAACTAAACCAATCGTTTGTTTTCGTTAGAAAACATATTCGTTAGCATCTATTGCTTTTTGAGCAATAGTTTCGCGTAATGCATTTACATTCGGAAGGTTTACATATTTTGTAAATCTTCGTAGTCCCATTAACATGATGCGTTGTTCATCTCCTTCTGCAAAAGAAGCAATTCCCTCTTTTCCTTTCTGTGCAACAATGTCAACTGCGTGGTACAAATAGAGTTGAGCCATGGCGATTTCTTCTTTGATGTTTTGCTCTCCTTTGCTCTTCGCTAATTTCTCTGTTCTTAAAATAGCACTTTCGGCCATGTAGATTTCGATCATCATATCCGCAGCAGCCATCATCAGAGCCTGGTGTTTTTCTAAATCAGGACCAAATTTTTGAACGGCACTTCCAGCTACCATCAAAAAGGCTTTTTTCAATTTCTCGATCATTTCCTTTTCTTCTGTGAACAGTTCTGTATAATCGGGGGTGTCAAAGCTAGGAATGCTCATTAACTCATCCGCTACTTGCATGGCTGGAGTTAATAAATCCACATGTCCTTTCATTGCTTTTTTAATTAACATTCCCACGGCAAGCATGCGATTAATTTCATTCGTTCCCTCGTAAATACGAGAAATACGAGCATCTCTCCACGCACTTTCCATTGGCGTATCTTCAGAGAATCCCATGCCTCCAAAAATTTGAATTCCCTCATCTGCACACGCTTGTACATCTTCTGAAACTGCAACTTTTAGAATAGAACATTCGATGGCGAATTCTTCCACTCCTTTTAATTCAGCTTCTTGGTGTGTGTTTCCTTCTTCAATGCGTTGGTTGATTCGCTTTTCGATACTTCCAGCTGCGCGATATGAAGCAGATTCTCCAACATAGGCATTGGTCACCATATCGGCAATCTTTGTGCGAATCGCACCAAAACTAGAAATAGGTACTTTAAATTGGATGCGTTCATTGGCGTATTTAATTGCCTCTGTAATTAAGCGACGTTGAGAATCTAAACAAGCTGCCGCTAGTTTAATACGTCCTACGTTTAGTGCATTCATAGCAATTTTGAATCCATTTCCACGCTCTGAAAGCATATTCTCAACAGATACTTTCGTATTATTGAAAAACACTTGACGCGTCGAAGAAGCTTTAATTCCCAACTTGTGTTCTTCTTCTCCTAGAGAAATTCCATTCGATGGGTCATTTTCAACAATGAATCCCGTGATATTTTTATCGTCTTCAATACGAGCAAAAACGATGAATACATTACAGAATCCCGCATTGGAAATCCACATCTTTTGTCCCGTAATGTTGTAGTATTTGCCATCTTCCGATAAAACAGCTTTGGTTTTTCCTGAGTTAGCGTCTGATCCTGCATCTGGTTCTGTTAGACAGTAAGCACCAAACCACTCACCACTTGCTAATTTGGGAACGTATTTTTTCTTTTGCTCTTCATTTCCGTATAGGGTAATTGGCATCGTTCCAATTCCAGTATGCGCTCCAAAAGCTGTAGAGAACGACCCTGTTGCTCCAGAGATATAATCACAAACGAGCATGGTTGATACAAATCCCATTTCTAAACCACCGTATGCTTCAGGAACTGCAACCCCTAAAAGCCCCAGTTCTCCAGCTTTCTGCATGCATTCTTTGGTAAAAGCATAGTCTTTGTCTTCGAAGCGTTGCTTATTGGGCCAAATTTCTTTATCGATAAATTCTTTGACCGAGTCACGCATCATGAGTTGCTCCTCAGTGAAATCTTCAGGAGTAAAGATATTTTCACTTTTTGTTTCTTTTATTAAGTATTGACCTCCTCTTGTTATAGCTGTATTCATGGTTAATTTTTTTATGGTTAATAGTAGATTATAGCAATTCGTAAATTCCAGCTGCTCCTTGACCTGTACCTACACACATGGTAACCATACCGTACTTAGAGCCTCTGCGTTTCATTTCGTCAAATAATTGAACCGATAGTTTTGCTCCTGTACAACCTAGAGGATGTCCTAGCGCAATTGCACCACCATTAACATTGACGATCTCGGGATTAATTCCCAATTCTCGAATTACGGCTAAGGATTGAGAAGCAAAGGCTTCATTTAGTTCAATTAAGTCAATATCTTTTAGCTGTAATCCTGCTTGTTTTAGTGCTTTAGGGATAGCCTTGATTGGGCCAATTCCCATAATGCGAGGAGGAACCCCTGCCGCTGCATAGTTGACCATACGCGCAATAGGTTCAATATTCAATTCCTTCACCATTTCTTCCGACATTACCATAACAAAAGCAGCTCCATCACTCATTTGAGAAGAATTCCCTGCTGTTACTGATCCATCTGCAGCAAATACAGGTCTTAATTTTGATAGGGCTTCAACTGAAGTTCCTTTACGAGGTCCTTCATCTTGTGTAACGGTGTAGGATTTACTTTCTCTTTTTCCTTTTTCGTTGATAAATACTTCGTTTACAGTAATGGGTACAATTTGATCCACAAATTTCCCATCTGCTTGTGCTTGTAAAGCTTTCATATGAGATTGATAGGAAAATTCATCCTGATCGGCGCGAGATACTTTGAACTCATTTGCTACAGCTTCTGCGGTTAATCCCATACCCCAGTAATAATCCTCATGTCCCGCTTTCGCAGCGGTATAATCTGGCGCAGGTTTATATCCCCCCATGGGAATATAACTCATGCTCTCCACACCACCCGCGATAATGCAATCGGCCATTCCCGCCTGAATTTTAGCTACTGCCATTCCGATAGTTTCAATTCCAGAAGCACAGTATCGATTAACGGTAACGCCAGGTACATCTTCTACTTTTAACCCCATTAATGAGATTAAACGTCCCATGTTTAGCCCTTGTTCCGCTTCAGGCATAGCATTCCCTACCATGACATCATCAATACGAGCTTTGTCAAATTCGGGAAGCGCATTCATTAAATATTCAATGGTTTCTGCTGCTAACTCATCGGGTCTTTTAAAGCGAAAAACACCACGAGGAGCTTTACCTACAGCTGTTCTATATCCTTTTACTATATATGCAGTTTTCATGTTTCTGTAATTAGTTGGTTAATTAGTTTCTCAAAGGTTTACCTGTTTTTAGCATATGTTGGATGCGCTCTAAGGTTTTGCGTTCTCCACATAAAGACAAGAATGCTTCTCTTTCTAAATCAAGTAAGTATTGTTCGGATACAAGTGCCGCTTCTGATAAGTCCCCACCTGCCATCACATAGGCCAGCTTATTAGCAATCTTGTGATCGTGTTCAGAGATGTATTTTCCAGCCATCATACTGTCGGTTCCAACATAGAACATCCCTAGGGCTTGACGACCTAGTACTTTGATGTCTTTGCGTTTAGCAGGTTGTGTATATCCCGCTTGCGCTAATACTAAAGCTTCTCGTTTCGCTTGTGCTAGTTGTAAGTCTTTGTTGACTACTACCACGTCTTTTCCTCTTTGAAGAATATTATAATCAAATGCTTCTTCTGCAGAAGTAGCTACTTTGGCCATTCCAATTGTTAAGAAATGCTCTTGTAGTGTATTTAGCTCTACGTCATTCTTGCGGTATAAATCCGAAGCGCGAACCGTCATTTCTTTTGAACCACCACCGCCAGGGATTAATCCAACACCAAATTCAACTAAGCCAATATAAGTTTCTGCCGCTGCAACAACTTTATCCGCATGTAAGCTCAATTCGCATCCACCGCCAAAGGTCATACCATGTGGAGCAGCAACAACAGGAATAGCCGAATAGCGCATTTTCATCATGGTGTCTTGGAACATCTTAATTGCGATATTCAATTCATCCCAATCTTGCTCTGCCGCCATCATAAAAATCATCATCAAGTTCGCACCAACTGAGAAGTTTGATCCTTGGTTTCCAACCACTAAACCATCAAAATCACGCTCAGCGATTTCAACTGCTTTATTTAACCCAGCTAAAACACCACCGCCGATGGTATTCATTTTGGAATGGAATTCTAGGTTTACAATACCATCACCCAAATCGAGTAGGGTAGCTTCGCTATTGCCCCACACCTTATTTGTATTGCGAATGTTATTTAAGATAATATAAGCCTCTTGCCCTGGAATCGCGTCAAATGTTTTTGTTTGTTGATTGTAGAATAACTTTTTACCATGCTCAATCTTGTAGAATCCAGTAGCTCCTGTAGCTGCAAGATCTTTGACCCATTGAGCTACCTGATACCCCTCTTTTTCCACTAAATCAATTCCCTTTTGTAAGCCCAATACATCCCATGTTTCAAAAGGACCGTATTTCCATGCATATCCTGTGCGCATAGCATCATCAATGGAGAATAGCGTATCCGTGATTTCAGGAACACGTTGGGATACATAGGCAAATAGAGAGGCGAAGTGTTTGCGAATTAAGGTTCCTCCTTTTCCTTGATCAGCAAGTAATACCGACCATTTGGCTTTTGTACCACCCGCTTGATTAGCTGTTTCAACCGCTTCGATCTTCGCACGTTCAAGTGGTCTATACGTTAAGGTAGTTAAATCTAAGGCAAAGCGATTGGTTTTACCTTCCTTATCTGTTTCTTTATAGTAAAACCCTTTTTTGGTTTTGTCTCCTAAGAATTTATGTTCAAGTAAGAAATTTAACGCTGCGTTGTCTTTTAGCTCTTGAATCATCGCGTCATCCGGACAGTTTTGTTTTAATCCCATCGTGACGTTGATTGCAGTATCTAAACCAACTAAATCCCCCAATTTAAACGTTCCCGTTTTTGGGCGACCTAAGAAGGAGCCTGTTAATGTATCTGCTTCTTCAATTGTAAGCCCAATTTCCTGCGTCAATTGCATGACCATCGCCATAGAGTATACCCCAATTCTATTTCCAATAAAACCAGGTGTGTCCTTACATAAAACAGGAGTTTTACCTAAATACAAACGAGCGTAGTTTTGGAAAAAATCGATAACTTCTGGTGCAGTATGTGGACCAGGAATAATTTCGAATAAAGGTAGATAGCGCGGAGGGTTAAAGAAGTGCGTTCCGCAAAAGTGTTGTTGAAAATCGGTTGAACGACCCTCAACCAGTAATTTCATAGGAATACCAGAAGTATTGGAAGTAATTAATGTGCCTGGTTTTCTGTGTTTTTCGATATTTTCAAAAACGGATTTCTTAATGTCTAATCGTTCAATGACCACTTCAATAATCCAATCGACATCTTTAATCTTAGCTAAATCATCCTCTAGATTTCCTACCGTAATACGATTGGCAAAACGCGGCGTATAAATAGGAGCAGGTTTTGATTTTAAAGCATTTGTTAAATGCGTTTGTGCAATTTTGTTGCGAACCGCGCGATCAGTTAAGGTTAACCCCTTTTTTTCTTCCTCTGGAGTTAAAGCATTGGGAACAATATCCATTAACAATACCTCAACACCAATATTGGCAAAGTGACATGCAATCGCTGATCCCATCACACCTGAACCAATGACAGCCACTTTTTTAATTCTTCTTTTCATGTGTTTATATAATTCCTATGGTTAATACTATTTTTTGTAGTTGTATGCTTACTTCTTCGAATCAAATATGGCCTTGTCTGCAATTAATTGATTGATTGTTTCTGTAACAGTAATGAAGTTGTCAATTTGCTCTTCCGTTAGGTGTTTGCGTATGGCTTCATTGAAGCGCTTTACCTTTTCTTTTGAGAGTTCTCTTTTTTCAAAACCTAAAGGAGTAAGCTTAATGATAACCCCTCGACCATCGTTGGGGTTTTTTTCTCTTGTGATTAATCCTTTTTCCTCCATCTTTTTTAGCGTACGAGTTAAGCTCGTTGCTTCCATACCCATATTGGGACCTAATAGAGTAGAAGGTGTACCGTTCTTATCAATACTTAATAAAGCAAAAGCCAATGACATCGTAGCGTCATATTTTGCAGCTTCTTCGTTATACATTCTAGCCACGGCCTGCCAAGTTGCTCGTAAAGTATAGTCTATTGTTTTGTCCTTCATTTCAAGTTGGTTAAACTCAAATATAAGAAAAAAATAATATGCACGCATACTATTAGATACTTTTTTTCAAAAAGAAAAGTTTTCCTTTTCTAAATGAACGATCTAAAGCGTTTAAGTTCTTCTAAATTAGTGAATTATTTTTAGATAGAAAAGAATAAGACTTTACGCTTTAGTTAAGAAAAGAACAAGAGTTATGGAATCCCCCTACAAATA
Source organism: Myroides sp. DW712 (assembly GCF_046557355.1). NCBI lineage: Bacteria > Pseudomonadati > Bacteroidota > Flavobacteriia > Flavobacteriales > Flavobacteriaceae > Myroides > Myroides sp. DW712. The sequence goes on along the minus strand of NZ_JBKFDO010000011.1, from coordinate 6,399 downwards.
GGGAGATAAAAAAATCAAAGGGCGAGGGGATTAAAGAAGAAAGACTATCTTTGAGCTCATTAAATAGGAACCCAATTAATAATATGCAAATTTAAAATCATGGACAGAGATACAAGTCATTTTTCTTTTATAAGAACATCAAAAACGTATTTACCTCAATACGATGTGTTGTTAGAAAAGGTTAATGCTTATAGTGTTTGGCCTGAATTTATTCTACAGGATCGCATGAATGTAAAGTATTGGGAAGAATTGTATGTTGAATTTCCGATGTATCAGTTTTTTCTGCTCGATGGGCAAGAGGTTGTAGGTAATGGCAATTGCGTGCCTTTAAGTTTGACTGAGGAGGAATTGCAACACTTACCTAAAGAAGGGTGGGACTGGGCTTTAGAACGTGCATTCTTGGATAAACAAGCAGGAAAGAAACCCAATACGCTGTGTGCTTTGCAAATCGGGATTAATCCAAGCTATCAGGGACAAGGAATTAGTGGGATGCTTGTTCGTTTCATGAAAGCTATTGCGCAGGAACAACGATTTAACCATTTTATTTTACCGATTCGCCCGACACTCAAGCACCGTTATCCGCTGCAATCGATGCAAGAGTATATAAGGTGGAAAAATGAAAAAGAGCAGACCTATGATCCTTGGATTCGCACCCATGAAAAAAATGGGGCGCATATTGTCAATGTTTGTTCGAAAGCAATGGCTGTTGAAGGAACGGTACAAGAATGGGAACGATGGACTCGACAGTCCTTTCAAAGCTCTGGGCACTATGTCATTGACTTTGCCTTGAATCCCATTGAAATAGATCTCGAAAAAAACAAAGGGACATATATAGAACCCAATGTTTGGATGCAATATGAGCTGAATTAAATTGAGCTATAACAATAAACAAGCCCACAGAAGTACTTTTACTTTTGTGGGCTTTTTTTGATGGTTATGAAAAAGTAAGAGTAGGGCCGCTATTTAGGGTAGATAAGTTTTGTTTTCTCGTTGTTTTGTGATAATTTTAAGTTAATTATTGTGGATTTTTTTTGTTTAAGGTGCTGTTGATTGGAAGAAAAGTGAAGCAAAACAAAGGAAGTGATGGGGAGTATAAGTTGAGTGAGTTCAATAAAAATATCCTCAGACGACAATTAGAAAACCAATCGATTAATTTAAAATAAATGAAGAAAAAACTACCCTTGTTAAGCTTGGTAACAACATGCTTTTTGACCACCTTGAGTTTTGCTCAAGAACAGACATATATAACGACAATTTTTGACAAAATTGTTTTTTACGATGGCTATGCCACTCCATCGGAAGAAGCTACACCACCTGGTGTGGTGCGATTGAGCAATTCGCTGTATGCAAAAAAAATGACCACAGCAGAACGCCAGGCAATTCTGAGTACGCTAGAAGTAGAGGTAACGATAGGGGCACTTTGCGATAATTATGATCGCATTGGAGGGGTATTCCTCTCCCTTGTACGTGAAGGACAGCCCCTAACGGAGCAAAACAAAAGAACTATTGAAATTGGTCGTTTTATCACGCCTTTTATGAATAAAAATCGCCAGCCAACCACAGTGCCTTATGTCTTTGATTTGACACATTTAGTGCCGTTGTTTAAAGATACCTCTTTTGCTGCCTATGATTTTTGGATAGAATTTAACGTTTTTGGCGTGCCTTATGCGGCTAATACCCAAGTTTCGGGTTGTGCAGGGAGAAGCGATGTCTTTGAGGGAACCTTGAAAATAAAGTCGGAAGACAACGGAAATCCGATGGATACTTTCTTATTGGCACCTCTAGCTAGTCGAGATTCCTTTAATAATTACAATGCCACAGATGTCGTTGGTACCACTACAAAGATGTATCGATTTATCCTAGATGAAGAAATTAACGAATCGTTTTTTCACTTGATTACCTCCAATCACGGGGCTAATCAAGGAGGGGAAGAATATATACGCCGTACGCATCAAGTGTATTTGGATGGGCAATTAATCGAAACGTATACACCTGGTGGAAAATCGTGTGAGCCTTATCGTCAGTACAATACCCAAGGCAATGGAATTTATAGCACACGCCCAATGACAGAAGAAGATTGGACCAGTTGGAACAACTGGTGTCCAGGAGATGTGATTCCCAATCGAATATTGCCAATTGCGAATCTAAAGGAGGGGGTACACGAATTTAAAATTACCGTACCCGATGCGCAATTTAAAGACGGACAAGGAGATTTTCCGCTGTCGTTGTATTATTTTGCCCAAGGGGTGAATGGAGTGTTAAACACGGAGAAATTCGAGAAAGTGAGCTATCAAATTTACCCGAACCCGACTACTGCTTTCGTTAGTATTCATTCCCCAGAAGAAGTGAAAACTGTTGAAGTGTATGATATGAGCGGAAGTAAGGTACTAGCGACTAAAAACACAACAACTATTGATTGTAAAGCGCTACCTTCAGGAACGTATATTTTCTCCATTGTATTTGCCAATGGAATCAAAACAACCGAAAAAATCGTCAAGAAATAGAAGGTTGAGCTTCTGTGATTTAGAAGATATAACAACACTCTAGTTGACTAGTCAACTAGAGTGTTGTTTTGTTACCATTTTCTTATTTCCCTTCTTTACTATTCACGATTCACTACTTACAAATACGACAACACCTCTGACATATCTTCTCCAAAGAAGTTATGTTCTTTGGCTACTTCATATAATTCAGGAAAGTTTAAGGCTAGGCCAATAAAGGTATAAGGTGAAGTATTCGTTTCACTCGGAGGGAGATGCAATTCCAAAAGAGAAGTATACACCCAAATCATGGCACGCTCTTCCGGAGTATAGTAGGGTTCTCGTTGGGTGAAGTAATTATCTACTTCGCTGTATTCAGCGGCATATTCATTGGGAATATACTTTGTTGTCATTTGAATGAAATAGTAGTTCAACGGCACGCGAATATAGGCTTCCTCTTCTTTGGCTAATTCTACAGCCGCAGCTAGCATTTTCTTCTTGACAATTAGTTTTCCATCAAACCCACGAGAAAAAAACAAACGATCATACATGCGATAATCCCAGCCTTCGCGAGAAAGGCTACTCATTTTTTTGTATTCATCCATGCATTTGATTTGAATTCTTTTGTATAAATTGTCATAGTCTGACGGAAATCCCTCATAACCACCATATTCAACTAATTGTGGTATAAAAAACGAATAATAAATACTATTTAATGCTGCTTTACTTTCATAAAAGATATAATTATTACTAGCTACATCTTGATTTCCTATAGGATATATATAATACGATTCTCCAAAATCATCTTCTTCTTCGAAAATCCCTGTCACTCCATCAATATAGTATCTATTTTTACGATCGAAAATGAAATTAGGATAAGAAACTCTTAGAAAGGGAACTTTCCTATATAAATCCTCAGTGTGTAGCTTAGAAGATAAAATTAAATAATCTCCAATAGTCGTTATGTGTGGGTTATTAGTGTAATCTGCATATATATCTACCCCAAACACTTTTAGAATTCCTTCGGCAAAAGTGGCTTCGTCTGGAAATTGAAAACCATGATTCTTTAATCCCTCATAATACAATTCATTTAATAAATTAAGATCATCTAAACTGTAATTAGATTCTTTATAGCCATAAGCAGGAGGTTCATTTAATCCTGCATATTCTATTCGTTCCATGGCTTCTTGATATTTTGTTTCTCTTCCCTTCATGACTTCTCTAAATAAAGGATCTTTAGGATCAAAATACTGGGGTAAGTCTTTCCAATGTATTTTTTCTTGTTCCTTTCGCTGTTCTGTGCCTATTGTTTGTTCTACTCTAGCTAACTTTGTATTTTGTTGTTGACAACTAGTCAAACTCAGTAATATGAACACTATATTAATCTTCATTTTATTCTATTTTAGTTTTTTACTATAACCTCTAGGGCGATAATACCCAACCCAACCATCATGTCCCTGTAGCGCCTTTCCTTTTAGTAAATAATATGAAATTCGAGTATGATTATTATCCATTCCTAATTCTTTTATTCTATTTTTTTCATTTTTATCCAAATTGGGAAATTTGTTATTTAAATGTGTATTCATATCAGCACTTTCAGTTAAGGCTTCTAGAACGGTAACTATTTTTTTTTCTTTATCATATTTATATACAATACCACAATGACCTTTTGAGGAGGATATACTCCATACAAAAATATCTCCAGGGCAAGGCTCAAAATCAGGATTTTTACCTGACACAAAATCAAGGGTACAATTTTCATTGAATGTAGAGATTAAATTGTTACGGAATATTTCTTCTGTTATCATTCCTCGAGTAACTATATGGGCAACTTGTTTTGTTACACCCAACAAATGCAAATAAATACAGACAAATTCTGAGCAATCAACTTCAACAATATCTTTGTATTTCAAACTGGTACGGTTGTTGTCCATTTTATATTTATTTCCCTTCTCGGCATAGCGCTTCATCATTTCTAATACGCCGTCTCCATAATCGGGAAAGTAGGTAAAAGTGCAGGTGTTGGTTTCAAATAGCACTGAAGTTTCTGTATCGAATACTTTTTTCTTTTCACCCCAAGCGACATCAGTACCAATCAAGGGGGAAATTTGATTGGTGTCTTCCTCTCCATTTGATCGGTGATTTAATACTGCATTTTTCCAATGTGCCATAGAAAACGCCGTAATCAAATAAGCATTTGCATCCAGAAGAGCAACAATTTTATCTGCGTCTTCTTGAATTGCCATTTGCAAACCTTTAAATGCAGAATGATCTTTGATGTGGTCATACGCATTGGTATGATTGGTTCTTCCTGTAATCTGACAAAGCCCTCTGCCTTTGAATCGCCATCCTTCTCCTGAGATATCTTTCTTATTGCCCAATCGATCACCATAGACAAAATTGGCAATTAGCTGTTCTTTTTCTCGGTTTACTCCATTGCTAGCTACTCGAATCTCTTCATAGGTATTGTAGACTTCTTCAGATTTAAATACTCGGTTTTCTTCATCTTTGAATAAGGCTAAGGGATCGCGCTCAGAAACCCATTTGTTGTTTATTTTTTTTCCCTTGAAAAAAACCGAACAAAATAAATTCAAGAAATATTTTCTTTTTGCTGCTGTACTGAAATCATAAGCAAAGGACTCTCCTTTTTTGATATTTATTTGTCGACCGGACTCTATAACCGCTTGTGCAAAAAAATGCGCTTTGTTCCAACAGGTATTCATCTCAAAAACAGCCATATAATCCGTGTAAGCTTTTGCGATGGCGTCTAGAACAACCGCATCTGACCCTGGAAAGAGTTGCATTAATTGGACGCTTGTTACAGGAGCCTTGCATCTTGGACAATCGGAATGGGAATCAGGTACAACTTCCTGTTTCGTTGTTGGTCTACGCTCCACCACAATCGGTACGCTGTGTTCCTTAAAGGTTTGGCTAAACACAAATTCTTGAACCAGTTTGAGTTGATGCAGGTAGAGGTAGCCCCGTTTATGGTCTTTGTGATAGGCAGCTAAATGAAGGAGGTTTTCTTGGGCTCTTTTTTGTGCCACTGTACGAGGCAATCCTTTTTCTATTTCGGGTTTAAACGGTTGCATCAACAGGTGATCATTGGCCCAGTTTCGCTCGTATCCCTTGGGGTATAAAACCTCTACATTCTTTTTCTCTATGAAATAGTTCGTTTGGCCATATAAAGGGTCTTTGGTCTGGGCTTCATAGCTAATTCCCAGGTAAAACACACGGGGATTACTTCCCAATCCCTTGTCTTTTTTATGGGTATTACCCTTGTAAATCGCGTGATCACTCGTGTCTAAAGGGTGATAAATCACGTGTTCTCCCTTGGGAAAAGCAAGGGAAAACGAAGCCGCTTCTCTGTCCTTAAATACCAACTTTAAAAAACGCTGATTGGTATTTTCATATAAGGTTACCTTCACAGTATCAGGGAGAATTTCATGCTGATCATAACGCCCCAAAATGCGGATGACCTCAACCTCAATGGGTTCTTTATACAGAATCGGTCGAATTAGACGGCGGTGGTTGGCCGTGTTAAAATAGGCCTCAATGCGGTATTTTTTGGGAATATACCCATAAGTATTCACCGTATCCATCGGAAAAACATGCCCCAGTAGCCCCTCGTGTTGCTTGAATAGTTCTCTTTTGACATTGGATAAACCAATTTCTTCAGACAAGGTAAAAAAGATGGCGTATTCCTCTCCCTTGCCTTCGGGAACTTGTTGTTCAAAAGTCTTCCAAAAATTAGAAAAGGGAAGTATCTGATGCGTGCCTTTCCCTTGAGGGTCAAAGTGAATCGTATCGCGATGCAACTCCACAATATCGCGAGCCCGATTACGACTGTCATACCAGTAGCAAATCGTTGCCGATCGGTTTTCATATCCCGTGATGTCAGCGACAACGGCAAAACGCT
>NZ_JBKFDO010000010.1:0-136698 GCF_046557355.1 Myroides sp. DW712 | reverse complement strand
CCCATTTCGAACAGAGAAGTTAAGCCCGCTAGCGCAGATGGTACTGCCACATGGTGGGAGAGTATGTCGTCGCCCTTCTTTTAAAAGCCTGATTACGCAAGTAGTCAGGCTTTTTTTGTTTACAGTTGACAGTGAACGGTTTACGCTAGAGAAGGGAAATGGGAGATGAGTGTTTTCCTCACCCAATCCTCACCCAATCTAACCCAATCTAACCCAATCCTCACCTAATCCTCACAAACAACAAATACCAAAAAAAATGTAACGTTTTCCTTTTTTGTGTACTAACTTCATTAGTAACCAAACCTTACGATATGATTCGTTTCTTTTTTGCTTTTGTACTATTTTTTTTATCCTTGACTGTGAGTTATGCACAACAAATCAAAGAAAATTCCATTCTTTGGGAAATTACGGGGAATGATTTAGTAGCACCTTCTTATCTCTTGGGGGACTTTTCATTTAGTGTGTGAGCAGGATTTACACCTAGCAGATAAAGTTTATACTGCTATAGATGCTGTCAATCAGATTGCCCTAGAGGTAGATTTGACAGATATTGAAGAACTAGTTATTGTTCAGCAGTTTATGACATCTAAAACGTCGTTGTCCTCTCAATTGACAAAAGAAGAACAAGCAGATTTTCAGCGTTTATTAAAGAAAAAATATCAAATCGATTTAGAGTCTGTCGATCAGCTGCACCCTATTATTTTGATAGGTATGTTGGCTGCGAAAGATGTTGCTTGTCCTGTCAAAGGGTATGATATGGAAATTTTACAGATAGGATTGAGCAAAAAAAAGAATTTATTGGTTTAGAGCATTTTAGTGATCAAATAAGACTAATCAATCAGGTTTATACTGCTAAAGAAATTCTAGCCCAACTGTACGAAGATGAAGTGGACAACTATGAGGTATTGGCAGCTGCTTTTAAACAGGAAGATAGTAATGCGCTTTATCAATTGGCAGTAGATTCGAAGCAGTTAACAGCTGAGGGTAAAACTATGTTGATAGATAACCGAAACCAAGCTTGGGTAGAAAAAATGGTAGAGATTATGCCAAAAGAGCGTACCTTGTTTGCTGTAGGTGCTGGACATCTGGCAGGAAAACTAGGTGTAATCGCCTTGCTTCGTGCGAAAGGATTTACGGTTACGGCAATTTTAAATTAGAAGTTAGTGCGCATCAACATAGAAAAAGAATTTTTAGAACGGATTAATGAACATAAAGGTATCTTGTATAAGATAGCTAAACTCTATATGGATACTGCCGCCGATCAGGAAGATCTTCACCAGGAGATGATTTGTCAGCTTTGGAAATCTTATCATACGTTTCAAGGAAATAGTCAGTTCTCAACTTGGATGTATCGCGTTTGTTTGAATACGGCTATAACGTTTTTTAAAAAGGATAGTCAAATTACTAAAACAACGTTTCGTTTAGGAGAGGAGGAACATCAATTAAAAAGTGAAGAAAGCAATGAGGAAATTGAACAACAACTACATTATCTCTACAAAGCGATACATGAATTAAACGATGTAGAGAAAGCACTTATCTTTCTGTATTTAGAAGGATTTTCCCATCTGGAAATAGGTAGTAATCTAGGTATTTCAGAAGGAAATGCACGTGTAAAACTAAATCGAACAAAAAATAAACTACAAGAAATAATTAAAGGAAACGGATATGAATTTTGATGAGATAAAAAAATCATGGGATAATCAGTCGGTTCAATCACCGAATATAACCGAAGAAACGCTATCGGCTTCCATTAGCCGGTTGCCCTTAGATCGTATTCGAAAAAATGCCTTGACTGATATTATATTACAAACGGTGGCTGTGATTGGAATCGCCTTTTTTCCTCAACTATATACCATGCCAGAAGAAAATTGGTTTTTCTTTTATGGGGTTTACGTTTTATTTGCTGTGGTATCTTTTTACTATATTATCAAGATGACGTTGTTTTATCGCTTATCGAATACCTTAGAGATGAATTCAAGAGACAGTTTGTATGAGGTGTATTTTCACACGCGTATGTATGTACAGTTGTATGAGAATTTCTGTTTCTCTATCGCTCCTTTTGTAGTCTTTTTTATTCCATTTTTTGTTGGCTTTCCTTTAGATAAAATTAGTGTCCTTTTTACCCAATGGATCTTTGTACTGTATTTGATTGTTTTATGTGCTGTTGTCTTTTTTACTTGTAAATATTGGATTAAGCGACTATATGGTCGTTATCTCAAGCAAATGAAACAGAACTTAGATCAATTTAAATCGCTAGAATAAGAGGAAATTTTAATGTAATTAGTGACAGTATATCAAATGAAAGTAAAGGAAATTATAAGAGATGAGCGAAGTGTTGTTCGTTTAGCGTTTCGTTTCTTTCTCGTTGGAATCCTTCTTGGTGCTTATGTTGCGTTTCGATCAACTTAAGGAGCTATAAAGAAAAATAGAAAGTCCTAGCGAACTAGGACTTTTTTATGGATTAAATGAATTTCATTTTTTGAATTCGCACGGCATTCAAGATAGCAAGTAAGGCTACTCCCACATCAGCAAAAACAGCTTCCCACATGGTAGCTACCCCTCCAGCACCTAGAATCAGTACAATTACTTTAACTACTAAGGCCAAGGTAATATTTTGAATCACGATTTTACGGGTTTCTTTTCCTATGTGAATTGCTGTGGCAATTTTAGAGGGTTGGTCTGTTTGGATGACTACATCTGCTGTTTCAATCGCAGCATCACTACCTAGGCCTCCCATGGCAATTCCGACATCACTTAGGGCTAATACAGGCGCATCATTAATTCCATCTCCGACAAAGGCAATGGAACTTGCTGGATTATCTTTCTTCAATTGCTCCACTTGTTCCACTTTTCCTTCTGGTAATAAGCCACCCAAAGCAAAATCGATACCTGTTTCTTTGGCTACTTTTTGCGTGATGGTGTCCTTATCTCCACTCAACATAATCGTTTTCTGAACCCCCATAGTCTTCATTAATCGAATCGCATCTTTGGCGTCTTCTTTGATTTGATCAGCAATGGTAATATAACCCGCATATCGATTACTGATAGAAACAACTACAATACTTTCGACAATATCATCTACTGCAGCTGGATAAGCAATGTTGTGTTGTTTGAGTAAAGCTGTGTTTCCAACGAGTATTTCTTGATTGTCAATCACACCAGCTAATCCTTTACCTGAAATTTCTCTTACATTTTCTGCAACCAATGTGGTTGGATAGGCTTCTACAATGGCTTTTGCAATAGGGTGGGTCGATTGCTTTTCAATGGCTGAAACGAGTTGTACAAATTGATCTTGTGGTAATGTGGTTTCTACTTGTTGTACTTTAAATACTCCTTCAGTCAACGTTCCAGTTTTATCCATTACGACTACGTCTAATTTTGCCATGAGCTCTAAGAAATTAGATCCTTTGAACAAAATTCCATTTCGAGAAGCAGCTCCAATTCCTCCAAAGTATCCTAAGGGAACAGAAATAACCAACGCACAAGGACAGGAGATTACCAGGAATACCAAGGCTCTTTCCAACCATTGCGTGAAGGAATAAGCTTCCCCTAAGAAGAAGTAAGGAATAAAGGTTAAGGCTACTGCTAAAAAGAACACAATGGGGGTGTATATTTTGGCAAATTTTCGAATATATAATTCTGTAGGTGCTTTTCGCGTACTCGCTTCTTGTACCATTTCTAAGATTTTAGCCAAAGAGCTATCTTGATACAATTTAGTTGTACGGATTTCAATCACTTGTTCTAAATTGATCATTCCTGTAAGAACCGTCTCTCCTTTTTTATAGGTAGAGGGCTTGCTTTCTCCCGTTAAGGCAGAAGTGTTGAAGCTTCCTTTATCAGAAAGTAATTCACCATCCAAAGGGATTTTTTCTCCTACTTTAACCTGAATGCGTTCGCCAATTGCTACTTCCTCTGGATTGACCACAGTAAAGGCATTGTTTCGAAATACATTTGCTTCGTTTGGACGAATATCCAACAGCGCTTTAATATTGCCTTTCGCTTTATTTACTGCCGATTCTTGGAACAGTTCTCCAATGGTGTAGAATAACATTACTGCAACTGCTTCTGGGTATTCACCAATAGCAAAAGCACCTAAGGTGGCTATACTCATCAAGGAAAATTCATTGAAAAAATCTTTTTTAAGCAAGAGCCCAAAGGCTTCTTTAATCACGGGGAACCCAACAGGAACATAAGCGGCTATGTACCAAAGCACACGTAGGGTCGGGGTGTTGATAAACCAATCTGCACGGAGGACATTGGCAAAGAAAACACCTAAAAAGAACATCACTATACTAAAGCCAATGGTCCATTTATTACTCATTTCTCCGTGGTTGTGATCGTGGTCGTCATGACTGTGATTATGTCCTTGATGATTGTGATTGGATGTGGGTTTTTTGTTTAACTCCAATTTTGAGTTGCAACAACTATCTTTATCTTGATGTATCATAACGCTTATTTTGAATTGTTCTACAAAGTTAAGTACTTCTAAACAATATAAATAGGCGTGAAGCATGTTTGCAACGCTGCTACATTTTGGTTTACGGTTTACGTTTACGTTTCACGGTTTACCCTTTCACCCTCAAATAATTCTTTTTAAAAATATACATTAACGGAAAACTTCTACAGCACATCCAAACGGCAAAGGCAATCCAGACGCTATACAGTTGAAAACCAAAATAATCTAGAATAAGTAAGGTAGGAAGAAAACCGCAAAACGTAGCGAATATTAAGTTATTTCTCAAGAATTTAGCATCACCCATTCCCTTAAAAATTCCGTCATAGACATAAGCGAGTGAGTTAATGGGTTGAACCAATAAAATTATCCAAAAAACAGAGGTAAATACGCGAATTACATCCGGATCTTGATTGAACAGTAAGCCGATTGGTTTATAGAAGGCAAAACAGATGGAAAGCAGTATAATTGAGATGATAATGGCGTATTTACTAATGACTTTACTCATGTTCCATAGGGCGGTGTAGTTTTTTTCTCCCAGTAATTTTCCCGCCATTGCGTTTCCTGCTGTGGCATACCCATCGATAAAAAAGGAGAAAAACAGCCAAATATTCATCAGTATACTTTGGGCGGCGATAAAGCTTTTTCCATAACCTGTAGCATAGGCATTAGCCAAGTAAATCGCTATATTTAGTGTAGCGGTTCGAATGATGAAGTTGAAGCTCATGATGATGAAAGGCTTCAAGGTTGGGTTGATATTTTTACTCAAGCGCATGCTAAAAGGCGTGTACTTGAAGAAGTAGTAAAAAGCCATAAGGAGCATCACGGTTTGTGCGATGACACTCGCATAAGCTGCGCCTTTGATGTGATAGGCAGGGAGGATTCCCTCTATTCCATACACCGAGAGGTAAGTCAATACTACATTGAGTGCAGCACCCGTTAAGCTGCATTTCATAGCCCATATCGTATTCTGCAGCCCTCTAAAAACGCCATAGAGTGCAAACGTAATCAGGGTTAAAGGAAAGCCCCAAGCGCGAATTAAATAGTACTCTTTTGCATAGGTAAGCAGTAGTCCTTCAGCATTATAGGCGGTGAAAATTTCGTGTACGAAAAAAGTGGTTGTGAGGAACAAGAACAGACTAAGAGCAAAATTAAACAGAATCGCTTGTGGAATTAAAGTCTTGATTACTGTTAATCGATTGGAACCGTAGTGTTGAGAAACTGTAGCAGAAAGCGATGTTTTAGTTTGGGCAACGACCCATATAATAGCAGATAAGAATGAACCTACTAAACCAACAGCCCCCAAAGCTTCTACACTGTTTTCTCTGATGTTTCCTACGATAGCAATATCTGTTAAGGTGATTATGGATTCTGAGATACCAGAAAAAATGGCAGGTATTGCCAGTTTGTTTATTCCTTTAAAGGTAATGGATGGTTGCATGTGTTTTTGTCCTTAAGCAAAGGCAAAGGTCGTCAAAAACCAAGAGTTAAAAAAATGTTCCTAACCCCATCAGGTTAGGAACATCTTATAAAAAAAAATTAATTGAATGATTAAAAACGCATCCCTACACCAAAACCAATCAACATAGGGTCAATTTTTACTTTAGCAGGAATATCTAACTGTTGTCCTGTAGGATTTAGATTTGTTGCATCAACTGTTACGTCTGTTTTCAAGAATAATTTTTTGAAGTCAACGTTGATAAAGAATTTATCCGTGATGTCGATATCAAATCCGAATTGGTATCCCCAACCAAATTTATTATCATATGAAATATCCTTTGCTATTCCCGATTTTTCATTGTAGAAAATCGTGTAGTTTACCCCAACCCCTACATACGGTTTGAAGTTACTTGTTACTGGATAGTGGTATTGTACCATTAACGTCGGCGGTAATAACCAAACACTACCTAAGTCTACATTAGCAACAGCATCTCCCTTAATGGCAGTCAAATCTGAACCTAAGGTTCCAACCGTATGTCTTGAAGTACCTAAAATTAACTCGGCAGCCAAGTTTTCTGTAAAGAAATACGTAAAGTCAAGCTCTGGAATAAAGTTGTTATTCACATCTATTTGTCCTCCAATTGTGCCGATATCAGCTCTGTTGTGAGGAATCACGCCCACACCTCTTAGGCGTACTTGCCATTTGTAAGAGTCTTTCTCTTGTGGTGTTTCTTGAGCAGTTGCTGTATTACCCATTAATAAAACAGCTCCTAATAATGATAGAAATAGCTTTTTCATAGTTATCTGTATTACAATTATACTTTAACAAAAGTATCTATTTTTTTAATATAAAAACATGATTTTTATCATTGTGTTATATTTTTGTTTAGATAATATTTGAATCTACTGGATAATTTGTTTTATTTAAGATAAATTATTATTTTTAAAGATAAGACAAAAAAAGATGAAAAAAACAATAGTATTAGGTGCTTCTTTGAATGAAGAACGCTATTCCAATCAAGCAATTCGCATGTTGCGCGAATATGGACATCCAGTAGAGGCTCACGGTTTACGTGCCGGAAAAGTAGTAGATGTAGAAATTCAAACGGAATTGAAACAATATCCTGATATCGATACGGTTTCTCTCTATCTTAATCCACAACGTCAAGAAGCGTTTTACGAGTATATTATTCAGTTAAAACCAAAACGCGTGATTTTTAATCCAGGAACAGAAAATCCCGAGTTGTATAAGCGGTTAATTCGCCATAATATCGGATACGAAGAAGCTTGTACGCTAGTATTACTCCGTACGAATCAATTTTGATGTAGTGCTAATACACAACAGTAGTAGTAAGGTAATTAATGCGTTGACAAGAATTAATTCGTTGTCAAAAACGTAGCCGTGGAGTAAAGTCGTTGCATTATTGCTAAACCACAGCGTAGCAAAAGGCGAAAGTAGACAGATATACGGTACTAATTTATCTTTGACTTGTCTATTTTTAAAGAGAATAGCGAAACTAAATAACCCTAATAGGGGGCCATAGGTATAGGATGCAATTTTAAAAATCATGCTGACTACGGAAGCATCATTGATGGCATTGAACAAAATAATGACCAAAAACATCAGGATTGAAAAGCCAAAGTGAACGACTTTTCTTCGCCAAACATTAGAAGGATTGTCTTTTTGTTTATCCATGTGCAAGAAATCGATACAAAAAGAGGTGGTTAGAGCCGTTAAAGCGGAGTCTGTTGTTGCAAAAGTAGCGGCAGTTAATCCCAATAAAAAGACCAAAGCAGGAATAACAGCTAGATGATTAAAGGCAATTTCGGGGAATAGTAAATCAGTACGTGGTTTTTGGGTTACAGCATCTAAGGGTACTTCAATCCCCTGGTTGTTGGCGTAAATATACAAGAGGGCTCCGATTCCCAAGAAAAGCAAGTTAACAAGAACAAAGATTCCAGTAAAAGAATACATATTCTTTTGTGCTTCTTTGATGTTTTTACAGCTCAAGTTCTTTTGCATTAAATCTTGGTCCAATCCTACCATAGCAACGGTTACAAATACACCACCTAAAAACTGTTTGATAAAGTGATAACGACTTCCCATAAAATCCTCAAAGAAGAAAATCTTGGAGTAATTGCTATTTTTCACTTCTTCAAAAGCCTGAATAGCCGATAGATCCAGTTGATGACAGATGAAAATAATGGTTAAGATAACAGAGGAAACTAAGAACAATGTTTGGAGTGAATCGGTAATAATAATGGTTTTTAATCCTCCTTTATAGGTATAGGCGTAAATCAAGAGCAGCGCGAGTAATACCGTTGCAAAAAAAGGAATGTCATAATAGTCAAATACATAGCGTTGTAGGACAATGACTACGAGATACAAGCGAAAGGCAGAGCCTATGGTTCGACTGAGTAAGAAGATGGAAGCTGCACTTTTATAGCTGTAAAAACCCAATTTTTTTTCGATGTAGGTGTAGATGGATACCAAATTATACTTGTAGTATAACGGTAGGAGTACGGATGCCGTGATGATAAATCCTACGGCATTCCCTAAAATAAACTGAAAGTATTTAAACTGTTCCCCATTGGGAGAGCCCACTTCGCCTGGAACGGAGATAAAGGTGACACCCGATAGAGCTGTTCCAATCATTCCAAACGCAACCAAATACCATTTAGCATTTTTGTTTGCACTAAAAAAAGCATCATTACTGCTGTCTTTTTTACTGGTTAACTGGGAAATTCCAATAAGCATTCCAAAGTAAAGCGCGATAATGAGGATAATAGTGATGGGCGTCATGGTAACCGTTTTATTTATCGTTCGAAAAAGTCAAAAGTAAGTAAATTTTTGTATTCACTGGTCTTGTGTAACATGAAATCACGAAATGGCTTGATTACAGATGAATAATGAAATCCACAGATTGTGCCTCTGTTAAGCGTAGAAAATAGTTGTATATTTTATATCTTTGCGCTATGGATTTCCCTTCAAAACTATTAGAAAAAGCAGTAGAAGAAATTTCTCAACTGCCTGGAATTGGCAAGCGTACGGCTTTGCGATTAGCCTTACACTTATTAAAACAACCTGAAGAGCAAACCTCGCGTTTGGTGGGGGCATTGGATAAAATGCGCCGCGAGATTAGCTATTGTAAGAGCTGTCACAATATATCTGATGCAGCGATTTGTGAGATTTGTGCCAATCCGGCTCGCGATCATCAAGTCATTTGTGTAGTAGAAGATGTACGCGATGTAATGGCCTTAGAAAATACCCAATTATTTAAAGGAATTTACCATGTGTTGGGAGGGAAAATTTCTCCTATTGATGGAATCGGACCGAGTCAGTTGAATATTCAATCCCTGATAGAAAAAGTGAAAGAGGGAGAAGTAAAAGAACTTATTTTTGCGTTGAGTTCAACGATGGATGGGGATACCACCAACTTCTATATTTATAAGCAAATTAAAGATTTTGACGTGATTACTTCTACGATTGCAAGAGGAATTGCCGTTGGAGATGAGTTAGAATATGCGGATGAAGTAACTTTAGGACGCAGCTTGGTTCATCGTGTTCCCTTTGAAAATGCGTTTAAAGCCATCTAAAAGCTAGGTTTTAGTTCCATTATTCCAAGAAAATGCCGTACAATGTTTTGATTTCAGTTATGAATTAGAGCAATGTACGGCACTTTGTTTTTATTCCCCTTATTTTTACTAATCATAAATTACGCTAAATTTATTGTTAGACTTGTCTAATTTTGTAATTTCGTACCTCTAAACAAAAATAGAAATGAATTTATCGGATTTACAATTAGGAAGCAAGGGGACGATTAAAGGCATCGCAAAAGGATGTCCTAAAGAAGTACATCAGCGATTTCTAGATTTAGGATTTGTTGCAGGAGCTGTTATCGCTGTGCATAGCATAAGTCCTTTAAAAGATCCGGTAGCTTATTCCATTTATAATACAATTATTTCTTTGCGCAAAGAGGATGCCAAAATGGTGCTACTCGAAGCCGAGGTTTAATTTAGAAGAAAGGACGTACTATGATGACACATTCAGCCTGTGATTTATGTGATTTAAATAAAGCTGCGGATTTAAAAAAATTAGGCGATCTATCGGGTAAATACGATTATGCGATTGCCCTAGCTGGAAATCCAAATACAGGAAAGAGCACGATATTTAATGCACTGACAGGACTTAAACAACATACAGGAAACTGGCCTGGAAAAACGGTAACCCGAGCAGAAGGAAGTTTCTCTTATGGAGAGCAAACCTATCGTTTGGTGGATTTGCCAGGGACTTATTCCCTCATGTCTACCTCTGAAGATGAAGAGGTAGCACGAGATTATATTTTATTTGGAGAACCCGATGTCACGGTGGTGGTGGTGGATGCAGGACGATTGGAACGCCATTTGAGTTTGGTAGTTCAAATTCAAGAGATTACTTCAAAAGTCGTGGTTTGTTTAAACCTAATGGATGAGGCAAAACGCCATGGCGTGGACATTGATGTTCGCGGGTTATCTCGTGATTTGGGCGTGCCTGTAATTCCAACCTCAGCGCGAAGTAAAGAGGGGATTACGGATCTTTTACATGCCATTGATCAAGTAGCAACAGGCAAATTTGTAGCCGAACAAAAGAATATTACTGGAATTTCAGGAGCTTCAAGAAAAGCCGTGCAAGATATCGCTGCAGATTTAATTGCATTAGATCCTAATCTACCTAGTGTGTCGTGGATTGCCATGCGCCTGATTCAACAGGATCCTAGTATTCAAACAGCTTTGGCCAGTGGAACCTTGTCTCCTGCTATTGGAGAGCAACAAATAACACCGATTCTTGCGAAAGCACAACAATACAGTGAGCATTTAGGACTTGATTATTCGGATAATGTAGCAAGTGCAATTTTTGCTCAAGTGTCTAAAATTGTACAAGGACGTGTTCAAGTAGATGAAAATCAACGCGCTTTCCGCATGGATCGCTTACTCGATCGCATTGTAACGAGTAAAACTTTTGGCTTCCCTCTCATGCTCTTGTTGTTGGGCGGGGTACTTTGGCTGACGATTATCGGATCGAATTATCCTTCAGAAGCCTTATCGTATCTCTTATTGGAGCAGTTGTATCCCTTCTTGAAAGAAAGCGCGGTACAGTTGCACTTTCCTTGGTGGTTAAGTGGATTCTTGGTAGATGGAGTTTATTTGGCTACCGCTTGGGTAATTGCAGTAATGTTGCCTCCTATGGCCATCTTTTTTCCACTGTTTACCTTACTAGAAGATTTTGGATATCTTCCTCGTGTTGCATTTAATCTCGATCGAATTTTTAAAGGGGCTGGTGCACATGGTAAACAAGCTTTAACCATGAGTATGGGGTTTGGTTGTAACGCGGCAGGTGTTGTGGCTACGAGGATAATTAATAGTCCTCGTGAAAAATTGATTGCTATTATCACCAATAATTTTTCACTTTGTAACGGACGTTGGCCAACCCAAATCCTAATGGCAACCATTTTTATCGGTGCTTTAGTGCCTAAATATATGGCTCCTACAGTCTCTACGCTTGCTGTAGTAGGCATTGTGGTGTTGGGAATTGCTTTTACTTTTTTCACGTCTTGGCTGTTATCTAAAACCATGCTGAAAGGGGAGTCTTCGTTTTTTACATTAGAATTACCACCGTATCGACCGCCAAGAGTCTGGCAAACGGTTTACACCTCTTTGATTGATCGAACGTTAATTGTACTTTGGCGTGCAGTGGTATTTGCTGCTCCAGCGGGTGCTATTATCTGGTTGGTGTGTAATATCAACATTGCAGATAAAAGTGTAGCGCTTTGGATGATCGAAGGTATGAATCCTTTTGCGATGATTATTGGGTTGAATGGAGTGATTTTATTGGCCTATATTGTCGCTATCCCAGCCAACGAAATTGTTATTCCTACAATCTTAATGTTGACAGCAATGGTATTAGGTGATGCTTCCCTAGGAGAAGGAGCAGGGGTGATGTTTGAAGTATCGGATGGTGAAATTGCAACGATTCTCCAAATGGCAGGATGGACCACTTTAACTGGGGTAAACCTTATGCTATTTAGTTTGTTGCACAATCCTTGTAGTACGACGATTTATACCATTTATAAAGAAACGCATAGTGTCAAATGGACGACAGTAGCTTCAATTTTACCCATTATCTTTGGTTTAGTGGTATGTTTTACTGTAACACAGCTTTGGCATTTATTCAGTTAATGAAAGAGAAATAAAAACAGAAAAGTCGAGTAATTTACTCGACTTTTTCTTGTTTTAAGCCTGTTCCAATTGGAATTTGAGGGCCTAAATATTTAGGTTTTTTATCAATCAATTGATCGAGTAGTACTTTTACACGGGCGAATTTTTCACGTACTAGCGTTTTGAATCCGTATTTGCGCGTAACATCTTGGGCGTTGAATCCCACCGTTTTTAAATTCAGATGATTGGCAATATAAACCGCTCTTTCGTTGTGAAAGGGCTGGGAAATAATAGTAAAAGCCTCTTCATTGAAAATCGCTTGCATGCGATAAACGGAATCTAAGGTTCGAAAACCAGCATAATCCAAGTAAATCCGATCTTTGGGAACACCACGTTCAATTAGGGCTTCTTCCATGTCTTTGGGTTCGTTGTAATTGGCCTGACTGTTATCTCCACTAACTACAATGAAATCAATTTTACCCGCGTGATACAGCTGGGCTGCTGCTTCCATCCGATAGGTGAAATAATAGTTGAGTTGCCCGCCACCAAGATGTTTGGCTGTTCCTAAGACCATTCCTACTCTATGGTAAGGAATTTGCTCAAGGTCGTCGAAAAGTTGGTCTTTTGTACTGGACGATACTTGTGCATTGGCCCACCAAATAAAGCTGAGTAACAACAAACCTAGTACGATAACTCCTAGTATTATTTTTTTCATATCACACGATTACAAAGGATTAATACCAGCGTTTTTTATTTTTCTTTGAATTTTCTGATTTACGCGAATTAGCATTCTTATTGCGGTAATCCTTTTTAGGCGTTGCTTCTCCTTTTTTCGGTTCTTCTTTCCAAGGATAAGGATGATCAGTTACAATTTTAGGTTGAGTGCGTGTAAATTTTACAATGGCTTCCCAATAGGTCTTTTCTGATTTATCGCAAAACGAAATAGCCACTCCTTCGTTTCCTGCACGCCCTGTACGTCCAATACGATGAACAAAGGTTTCAGGAATATTAGGTAAATCGTAATTGATAACTACAGGCAAAGAACTAATATCAATTCCCCTTGCGGCTATATCAGTAGCCACTAGCACTTTGGTTTCTTTATTTTTAAAACTATCCAAGGCTTCTTGTCGCAAGTTTTGAGATTTATCTCCGTGAAAAGCTGCAGCGTTTACGCCGTTTTTTTGCAACGCTTCTACTACCGCATCTGCCCCATGTTTGGTACGGGTAAAAACCAACACATCACTTAGTTTTTGGTTGCGAATCAGGTGGTATAACAGTTTTTTCTTCTCGCCTTTTTCAACAAAATAAACCTGTTGTTTCACTGTTTTTGCACTAGAAGATATGGCATCAACGGCAACATATTCTGGTTTTTTTAGAAAGTTATGTGCCAATTCTCGGATAGGCAAAGGCATGGTAGCTGAGAATAACAAGGTTTGTCTTGTTTCTGGAGTCAGTTGGATGAGTTTTTTAACATCGTCAATGAATCCCATGTCTAACATTAAATCCGCTTCATCTAGGACTAAACAATGGATGTGATCTAAATCTAAGTGTTTTTGCTTGTGTAAATCAAGTAAACGACCTGGTGTTCCAATAATAATATCAGCACCTTTGTTCAGCTGTTCAATTTGTGGCTTACTTGATACTCCTCCGTAAATAGTGAGTAAAGTTGCATTGGTATACTTGGCGTATAGCGTAAAATTATCTGCAATTTGTTGGGCTAATTCTCTCGTTGGGGTAATGACTAAAATACGTGCATTTTTGGTGCGCTTGGTATTACCCAATCGGTGAAGATAATGTAAGATAGGCATGGCAAAAGCCGCCGTTTTTCCCGTTCCTGTTTGGGCACATCCAATGACATCTTTTTCTTGGAGGACCAAGGGAATTACCTTTTCTTGAATGGGAGTAGGAGACTGATAATCAAGTTCTCCAAGGGCGCGTAGAATATTTTTGTTAAGCTGTAAATCTTCAAATGTCATAACCTCTGTTTATAGTATCAGACAAAGGTACGCGATTTGAAGATAATTAACGAAAGACCACCTAAAAAAGGTGGTATTGTTCTTGTTAATGTATTGCTTGTCAGTTTGTTAGGATAATAATGCTTGTTGTATTTCTGTTTTCGTCGCTCTCGCTCTTGCAGCATCTATTGCTAGGGCGAGTAAATTGCCGTTGGAATAGAGGACCGCATTTTTCAGTTGGGCTAACGCAGTATTTACTTTTTGTGTATCACGTTGGAGAGGAAGGGGGATATCCTTAGAAACTGTTGTTGCTTTTGCTTTCTCCTGTAGTTCTTGTTCATTCAAGTTTTGTTGAATAGACAAAAGAAAGTCTGACGATAAATGCATTGTATCCTCCTTTTGTTGTACAATCTCCCATGCTTTTTCAGCGATGCGAAAGGTAAGGTTTTCGAGATAATAACTACCACCCCAAGGATCAACTGTGTTAGCTCCCTTTATTTCTTTTTGTAAAAAGGTATGAAGTTGTTCCACGGTATACGCAGTTTGAATTACCGCATTCTGGCCTACAACTAATGTTTGCGCTCCACCAAAAATAGCTGCAGTTGAGGCTATTGTGGCAGTTGTTAGATCTTCTTTTTCGTTTTCTTCTTTGGTAGGAAGTTGTGCATGAAGGTGCAAGGCTAAGGCTTGCTCATTTTTGGGTTCAAATGCATGAAGAGTCCTTGCCCAAACTAAGCGGATGGCTCTCATTTTGGCAATCTCCATCAGAGGATTTAGTCCCATTTGCCAGATAACAGCAAGGTGAGTCGCCGTGTAATCCACAGGAATTTGCGCCTTGCGTCCGGCAGATACATAAGTTAGTCCTTGCATGACGGTATACGCAATTTCTTGATCAGCTGTACAATTTGCCTTTTTTAATTGCTGATTGGAAAGCGATAAGACTTGAAAGTGTGGTGCATATTGGGAGACGTAGACTAAACTATCGTGAATCGCGCGCTGTAAAATTGCCGCGTGTGCAGGGACGAAACCAAAAGAATCGTATTGCAAGTTTCCGCGAAGGAGTTTCATCGGGATACCTTCTTCTTCTGCCGCTACGAGATAGAGCGCTAATAAGGGAAGAAAAGCTTCGTCTGTGCGAATCGTAGCGATTACGTCTCCTAAAGGAAGTTGATGTAAAAGCAGTTTCATTTCTTCAACACTTTGAATAGCAAATCTTTTTATGTGAGAGGATTCCTGTTGACTTTTAGAAGAATGAAAATCAAAAAACAAATCTTTTTGACCTCGTTCTATCTGAGTGTGATAAAAGCTATTTGCTTCCTCTAAAGTATTGTTTTGCAAAGCGTGTTGAATTTTCCACGGTTGTTGCACATACATCAACGGAGAAATTCCTCTAACAAAGGGAGCAAATCCTGCAGCAAAATCAATTTCTTCTAGGCATTCAATATCTTCTTCGGTATAGTGTTGCTGGTTGGGTGTTCCTGTAGGGGTAGTACCAACAATAGCAGTCGATGGAGTAGGGAAGGAAGAAGCATCCCATTTCAAATGTTGTAAATCCTTTCTTTTCATACGACGTACTCTTATTTCGTTTCTGCTGTTAGTCTTTTTTGTTCTTCTAGTTCTGCTAAACGCCTTTCGATTAGGGGAACAACTAGAGTTTTGCGTGGATTTTGTTTCACAAATGGATACAATTCCAGTTGCGGTTGTACCTGTTCCTGTGGAGTAGTTAACGTATTGATACCTACTAAAACCTCTTGATTGGCTTGAAATAAAGCTTGTTCCTTTGCTGCAGATTCATTGATTTTACGTTGAATGGTGCCCTCGTGAATAGAAGTAATAAAACCATCCGCTTTTTCAATTTGCTTGAAAATGTCCAAAGCTTTTTCTACTAGTTGCTTGGTGAGATCATCTAGGTAATATGTTCCATCTGTAGGGTTGTCAACCCAATCTAAATGTCCTTCTTTTTTGAGGAGTAACAATTGATCTCGCGCCATTTGTTGACTGGAAAAATTATCTTTGCGATAGAGTGCATCGTAAGGAAAGTTACCCACATAATCTGCACCACCTAAAACAGCACTTAGACACTCCGTTATGGTGCGCATTTGGTTGATGGTTGACGCATAAACGGTCTTGTTTCGCTTGGTTGGTACCGCAATAATTTTGATGTTTACCTGGTGTTGGGGGTATTCTTGTCCAATTAGCTGAACAAGTAAACGCAATGCCTTGAGTTTTGCTATTTCAAAAAAGAAATTGGCACCTATAGCAACTTCAATAAAGATAGGCTGTTCAATAGCCACTAGTCGCGTGAAATACTCATTCAAATGACTACAGGCATAAGCAATTTGTTGGATGGTATTGGCTCCTGCGTTCTGATAGGCCTTGAGATCAATAACAAGGTGTATTCCTGGTTGTGTTTGAATTAGAGATTCAAGGATAGTGAAATCTTGCGGAAGGCTGTGAAACCAGTTGCCATCTGTTACGAGTTGATGAATCGGATCAACGAGAACATGAATCGTATAGGCCTGTTGTTTTGCCCATAGGATGACTTGTTTGATATAAGTCTCTTCTAAGAAGGCAAACCTAAAAAAATAAACCCCTTGTTGAGGTAAAGCAAGCAGTAATTGTTGCAAGTTAATTTTGGTGTGAGGTATCGTAAAGTAGAGCGCTTCCGTTCCTTTTTGTAAGGAAGTCAAGGCATTCTGTATGGATTTATCAACATCGTAAACATAAATGGGTTGAAGGATGCTCCACTGGGATGTTTTGGTATCTACAGTAAAAGATTGTCGATCATCCCTATGGTAAAACGGACGCACTTTAATGCCTTCCAAACTCTCCCAAACGAGGGTGGTATTATAATCGGCTCCCGCTAGTTCATATTGAATTTTATTCTTCCATTGTTTAGATGGAATGGAATAGAAGGGTTCGAAAAGTTGATGATTCATAGTAATAAGACCTCAGTTTATTGGGAAGATAAGGTATCAAATTCAATGATAAAAATATCTTCATTATCTCGCTTCATATAATATTTCTCTCGCGCATATTTTTCGGTTGCATCACCATCTTTTAAATTCTTAATGGCTTGCTTATCCTTGTCTATTTCACTTTGGAAATAGTCTCTTCGTTCTTCTAATTTGTCTATCTCTTGATCAATCGTATGATGTTCGATTAGGGAATAGCTATCAAAGAAAACAATCCAAACAATAAAGCCAACAGTGATTAAAAAAAACGGGTTTTTCACTATTCGGATATAACTCAGTTTGCGAAGCATGCTTTTTGAATCCATTGGCTTACTTGTTTTAAGGTGGTATAAAGTTAACCTATTTTCTCGTTAATTACAGTACGAACAATATCAATTGCTACCGTATTATAGGTATCGTTAGGAATAATAATATCCGCATGAGCCTTTGATGGCTCAATAAATTGATCATGCATGGGCTTTAACGTGTTTTGGTATCGGTTTAAAACCTCAATCATATCGCGTCCCCGCTCTGCAATATCGCGTTTTAATCGGCGAATTAAACGCTCATCTGAATCCGCATGGACAAAAATTTTAATATCACATAATGCACGTAATTCGGGATTACACAAAATTAAAATCCCTTCAACAATCATCACTTTTCTGGGATGAGTTAAAACATAATCGTCCGTTCTGTTGTGTTTCACAAACGAATATACGGGTTGATTCACACTTTTTCCTTCTTTTAAATCTTTTAAATGTTGAACCAATAAATCAAAGTCAATCGATCTGGGATGATCAAAATTGATTAAGGTTCTTTCCTCTAAACTAAGATTGTCAGTCGCTTTGTAATACGAATCTTGCGAAATGATACCAACTTCCGTTTCTGGCAATTCGTTCATGATTTGATGAACCACGGTTGTTTTACCGCTTCCTGTTCCGCCTGCAATTCCAATAATTAACATGTGTGCTCTAAAATTTTTAGCAAAAGTATAAATTAATCACAGGGTGGAAAAACATTTTTGAGATTTAGGTATATGTTCACTTTTGAAATGTTGATTTTGACGGGATAAAAAGAGGATTATATTGGATAATCAACAGGTAAAGGCTCTATTTGTACTTAATCTAATTTAAAAAAAGTTATATTTGTCCTTCATCCCCAGGATAAATCAATTGATTTTTATACTAATAAAGAAGATATATGGCAAAGAAAAATGTAGATCGTGGAATTTTTACACTAAAAGATAGAACGTATATTACCCCTCATTATATCCGTATTACCTTAGAAGGAGCGGATACACAAAAATTTAGCCGCACGACAATAGGTGCAAACAACAAGATATTTTTAGCACCAGAAGGTTGTGATCAAGTACATTTGCCTGAATTTGATTATGAAAAAGGACAATGGGTTCCGATGGAGGAATCGATTCGTCCAAGTGTTCGTACCTATACCCATAGAGGGATTGATTTAGAAAAGAATGAGTTATATGTAGATTTTGTAGCCCATGGAGATGAAGGACCCGCTTCCAAATGGGCGATGCAAGCGCCAATTGGCGCACCATTAGGGGTAGCTATGGGAACAGAACCATCGGAGTTATTTCCTGAAGTTCAACGTTATATCTTAATTGGAGATGCAACCGCCATCCCAGTATTAGGTGCTATTCTAGAAGATTTACCCGCAGGAGCACCCACGCAAGTTTTCTTGGAAGTAGAAACACAAGAGGATATTCAAGAATTGCCATTTAAAGCGGATGCAACCATCGAGTGGATTATTAATCCAACACCAGGGCAGAATACAGTCTTAGCAGATCAAGCACTTGCTTATATTGAAGCACAGGGCGAAATGGAATCTAAATTTGCCTATATTGCTGCAGAATTTTCTACGGTAAAAGTGTTGCGTAACTATTTACGCAAAGAAAAAAATTGGACGAAAGAGGAGCTTAATGCTTATTCGTATTGGAAATTTGGAAAAGCTGAAAATGTTTCAGAAGCAGATCGCCGTGCTGAAAAAGCGAGTTTAGATTAAGTTTTTGAAAGTATAAGAAGAATAAACATACATGTTTGTATTGTCAAGAGGTAGATTCACTAATTCAATACCTTTAATTAAATCGAAGAGAGGCTGTCTTTTGGGATGGCCTCTTTTTTTTGCTCTTTGTTCTTTGTTGTTTGCTCTTTGTTGTTTGGGTGAGATTGGATGAGGATGGATAAGAAGTATTTAGTTTTGTCAAAAGAACAAAAAAAACAAAAAAGCGAAAAAACAAAGAATAAACAACAAACGAATTTCAATTATTTAGTTTGATAAGACAGATTATTTCTTACCTTTGTAGGCTGAAATAAAAATTCAATCATTTTAAGTTCTTTAGTAGCATGTTAAATCGAAGACACATTCGTATCAAGGTTATGCAGACGCTTTATGCCCTGCACCAAAGTAATTCTGACCAACTTCAAACCGGTGAGAAATTTTTAAACCACAGCATGGATAGTACACAAGAGTTGTATTTATTAATGCTAACCCTCCTGATAGAAATTCGAAAAAAAGAAGAAGAATACATCGAGATTTCTCAGAAAAAACATTTAGCTACTTACGAAGAACGCAATCCAAATAAGAAATTTATCGAAAACCAAGTACTTGAGTTATTGAGTAATTCGACCTCTATTAGCAATAAGGTAGAAGAGCGAAATATGACGTACTGGCAACGCAAAGATCACTATGTGCAGTTGGTATTAGATGAAATTAAGGCGAGTGAGTTGTACAAAAATTACATGCAGGCAAAGACACGTTCCTTTCAAGAGGATCAGGCCTTTATTGTGGATTTATATACAGAGATTATTGCGCCAAATGAAAGAATATACGATTTTGTAGAGGATACAAAATTGACTTGGGTGGATGATTTACCTGTGGTTAATACTTTGATTCAAAAGCAATTGAGACAATTGAAGAATGCAGAACAAGCGTTTTTTGTACCCAAGGTATTCAAGGATGCAGAAGATAAAGATTTTGCTGTAGATTTGTTCCGTCGTACGTTTTTAAATGGGGTTGAATTGGCTAAAGAATACCAGGGTAAAACCCCAAATTGGGATACGGAACGTATTGCTGCTATTGATATTGTGGTGATGAAAATGGCCATTTGTGAGATGTTGCGCTTTTCTTCCATTCCAATAAAAGTAACAATAAATGAATATTTAGAAGTGGTTAAAGAGTATTCTACACCAAAAAGTAGTATATTTATCAACGGTATCCTTGATACTATTTCGAAAGAACTAGAAACACAAGGACGATTGAATAAAATTGGAAAAGGACTTTTATAAGAGGAATTAACCCTAATAACTATAACTGAAATGAAAAAAGTGTTGATGATGTCATGTGTAGCTTTGTTATCCTTGGCAGCTTGTAAAAAAAATGAAGCATCAAGTCGTATTAATGAAGAAAATATGGCAAAAGTTGAGCAAGAAGCAATAGAAAAAAAGAATCAAGGTAGTCCTAAAATGGAATTTACTGAACTTGCACATGATTTTGGTACAATCGGTAATAATGAATCAGTAGAAACAGAGTTTGAATTTACCAATACAGGTGATGCAGATTTAGTAATCATCGATGCTCGAGCGACTTGTGGCTGTACAGTTCCAGAATATCAAAAAACGCCAATTAAACCAGGAGAGAAATCGAAACTAAAAGTTAGATTCCAAACGGGAGCAGTTGGTCAACAACAAAAAACCGTTACGTTAACAACGAATACAGAAAAAGGAGAAGAGTTGCTAACAATTAAAGCAAACGTTTCTCCAGCAAACTAATTTTTTAATATTTAATATTTTATGGAAGGTATACAACAATTTTTACCTATGATTTTCATCTTTGTTGCGATCTATTTTTTTATGATTCGCCCGCAACAAAAGAAAATGAAACAAGAAAAGACATACGAAGCTAGTTTGAAAGTAGGCGATCGTATTGTAACTAAATCAGGTTTACACGGAAGAATTGCTGAGTTAAATGAATTAACAGTTGTTGTAGAGACAATGGCAGGGAAACTTTTAATGGAGCGCTCTGCTATTTCTATGGATATGAGCCAAAAACTTCAAGAGAAAAAATAATATACGATGTATAGGTATAGATAAGAAAAAGGCATTGCGAGAGCAATGCCTTTTTTTATGATATAATATGAGTAGTTACGTTCGTAATTGGTAGTGGAATTAACGCATTGGTACTACTCCTTTTTGATGGAGTCGAAATACATAATCAAATCAATTAAACGAGAAGAATAGCCAATCTCGTTATCATACCAACCCACCACTTTGACCATGCGATCCAGTACAGAGGTTAGCTGAGCATCGAATAAGCAGGAATGGGTGTTACCAATAATATCTACAGATACAATTGGATCTTCCGTATAAGCTAGAATTCCCTTTAATTCATTTTCTGCTGCATCTTTAAAAGCCTGATTGATTTCTTCAATGGTAATAGCGCGTTGAACATAGCAGGTAATATCTGTTAAGGAACCATCTGGTACAGGCACTCGGATTCCCCCCCCGCCAATTTTACCTTCGTATTCTGGGAAAATCTTAGTTAAGGCTTTAGCGGCTCCTGTAGTAGTAGGTACAATGGATTGAGCAGCTCCACGGGCTCTTCTCAAATCTTTATGGGGTTGATCGTGTAAACTTTGATCGGTGGTATAGGAGTGAACCGTCGTGATATAGGCTTGCTCCATCCCACATAGTTTTTTGATAATCTTGACCATGGGCGCTGCGTTATTCGTGGTACAACTCGCATTGGAAATAATCAATTCCTCTCCCGTTAAAATAGCTTCATTTACACCTAAAACAATGGTTTTTATCTCATTGTCTTCTGGAGGAACAGATAAGATAACGCGTTTGGCTCCTTGTTGAATATGTTCTTCCAATAAGGCTGTGGTTTTGCGTTTCCCTGTTGCTTCTACGACATAGTCAACCGCTAAGGCTGCCCAAGGTAAATCAGCGATGTCTTTAGAACGAAAAAAGGGAATCTTCTGTTGATTGACAATCAAGTAATTGTCTTCATGTGAGACATCAGCAGATAAAATACCGTGAATACTATCGTATTTAAGTAGATGTGCCATAGTTTGCACATCAGCTAAATCATTTATAGCAACAACTTCAATGACAGGGTGGTTGAGCAATAATTTAAAAAGGTTTCGGCCAATGCGTCCGAATCCATTAATCGCAACGTTTATTTTTTTCATTGGTTGTAAATGCAGATGGTCGCTGAGAAGCGACCATCAATATTATAATTATAAAATATGTTTTTGAGCTTTGTATGATGAACGTACTAAGGCACCACTTTCTACGTGTCTGAATCCTAATTCTAACCCGATTTCTTCGTATTTTTTGAATTGCTCTGGGGTGATGAATTCTTTTACAGGTAAGTGTTTTTTACTCGGTTGTAAATACTGACCAATCGTGATAACATCTAATCCCACAGCTCTTAAATCATGCATGGTTTGGATCACTTCTTCTTCTGTTTCCCCTAATCCAAGCATAATTCCCGACTTGGTGCGTTTAGCGCCATTATCTTTTAAGTATTTTAATACTGCTAAGCTGCGATCGTATTTGGCTTGAATTCGAACTTCTCTAGTTAAACGGCGAACTGTTTCCATATTGTGAGAAATCACTTCTGGAGCTACTTCAAGGATGCGATCTAACAGACGCTCTTCGCCTTGGAAGTCTGGAATTAACGTTTCCATGGTAGTTCCTGGACTAATGCGGCGAACCGCTTTTACGGTTTCGGCCCAAATGATTGACCCTCCATCTTTTAAATCATCACGGTCTACACTGGTTAATACCGCGTGTTTAATATTCATTAATTTAATCGAGCGCGCTACTTTGTCTGGTTCATCCCAATCCACTGTCTCTGGACGTCCTGTTTTTACACCACAGAATCCACAAGAACGCGTACAGATATTACCTAAAATCATAAACGTAGCCGTTCCTTCTCCCCAACATTCTCCCATATTCGGACAACTACCTGAGGTACAGATGGTGTGCAATTTATACTTGTCCACCAATCCTCTTAATTCAGTATATTTTTTACCTGTAGGCAATTTTACACGTAACCATTTTGGTTTGGCCTGTGGTTGTATATTTTTGTCTAAGATTGTATCCATACTTTCATTTTATCAAAGTACAAATATACTGAAATCTTCTCTTTTATCTCGGTTTTTTCCCGAATTATAAAAGTGGATACAATCTGGCGAGAGCCTTGTGTTTCTCCTTGGTTTTTGACAATATTCTTGCGTAAAATGAAGGGGAATAGGACAAAAATAGTCAAATAATACTGGGGTGAAAAGTGCGGAATGTTTCTAGTATTGTGTATTTTTGAGTACAAAAAAAAAGAGCTATGGGATTATTTAACTGGGGCAAAAAAAACAAGCCCGAACCTGCAAAGGAAACAAATGAAAATGGCGAAGAGCAAGAGGATCCTCTTTTGTTAGCCATGCCAATGTTTGAAAAAGGAGAACACTATAGTATAGAAGCGGTATTAGCCTACCTTACGCAAAACTGGGACTACGAAATCGAAGGACAGGATTACGACGATACAACCGCCGTATTGACCACTCAAGGTACCCTATTTGCTATTGCTTTTATGCCTGCGCCTATTCCTAAAGACGATGTTCAAAATACCGCACAATATGCGTATAACTGGCCGAGCGTTTTAGAGGATATCCAAGAGGTGGATAGTCATGCGATTGTTTCTGTAGTTAGTGGATCAATGGATATCATAGAACGCCATCTTTTGTTGTCCCGTATTTTATTCGCTATTATGGCGACAACACCAAGTTGTGTGGGTGTTTATCAAGGGAGTCAAACTTTGTTAATTCCGCGCGAACAATATTTGGACTATGAAGAGGAGTTAGCAGAAGGAAAAGTAATGGTACCGCTATGGGTGTATATTGGTTTGCGTACCACTGAAGCGGGTAATAGCATCTATACCTATGGGTTGAATGCTTTTGGCAAACAAGAAATTGAAGTGATTGATTCCGCTTTACCTTTAGAAGAATTGTATTCCTTTTTAGTGAATATTTGTTCCTATGTCATTGGTAGTGATGTGGTGTTTCAACACGGAGAAACGTTAGGGTATACCGCTGAACAAAAGATTACTATCACTTCTTCTAAAGGTATTCAAGTAGAAGGAGAAACGTTGAAATTAGAGATGTAATAAAATAAACGCTATTCTTTTGTTTGAATAGCGTTTTTCTTTTGCTACTGGTTCAAATAAAAAAATAGTAAAAGTGTTTTTATATAAATCGAAGAGAAAGAAGAATCTCTTTTAGCGGTTTATACCAAAAGTGAGTGAATACTAGCTAATATAGGGTAAAAGTGAAAAATGCCTACTGATACCGTGTTTTTATAACAATATTAGAGAAGGTGTTAAATTAGAGGATATTAAAAAATAAGAGGCTTGCTTGGTTAAAAGATAGAGGAAACCTATATTTGGTATTAAATATGTATACAAACTCAAATAAAATGGAAGATAATCTGAAGTTAACACCAGCAGATAAATGGATTGTAGCACCTGTTAGTAAATTTATGCAAAAATCTACATCTGGTGGGATTATATTGTTTATTGCTGCTTTGATTGCCATCTTTATGGCTAATTCTGCCTGGGCAGATCAATACACCGCTTTTTGGGAAGAAAATCACATCGCTTTTTCGTTTAATGACTTTTCGTTAAATCACTCCTTGAAACATTGGGTGAATGATGGGTTAATGGCCATTTTCTTTTTCGTGGTTGGTTTAGAATTGAAAAGAGAGTTAACAACAGGGGAGCTATCTTCTCCAAAGAAAGCCATGTTGCCGATTATTGCAGCTATTGGAGGAATGGTTGTACCTGCTACGGTTTATGCTATTTTCAATGCAGGAACAGATGCCGCACACGGATGGGGAATTCCCATGGCTACAGATATTGCCTTCGCATTAGGCGTGCTCTATTTATTAGGAGATAAAGTGCCAACTTCATTAAAAGTGTTTTTAACGGCTTTAGCCATTGCAGATGATCTAGGAGCCGTCATGGTGATTGCTATTTTCTATACAGAACAACTGTCTTTAATCAATTTAGGTATTGGATTAGGATTCTTTGGGTTGTTGATTATCAGTAATTTAGTAGGTGTTCGAAATACCGTTTACTATGCGATTATCGGAATTGGCGGTATTTGGTTGGCGTTTATGTTGTCTGGCGTTCACGCAACGATTGCAGCTGTGTTAGCAGCTTTCGCTATTCCGTCAACAGCAAGAATACATGAACCTTTCTTTCGTAAAAAATTAGATCAATTAAAAAACAGATTCAATAGTATTGATCCCGATGATAAGATTCCAACGCTAACAGGGGAGCAAATGGATTGTGTGGAGGAAATCAAAGATTTAGCTAAAAATAGTTTGCCACCTGCGATTCGCTTAGAACACAGCATGCACAATTTCGTAGCTTTCTTTGTTATGCCTGTTTTTGCTTTGGCTAATGCGGCTATTCCAATTAGTATGGGAAGTGGAGAAGGACTAAGTGCAGTAACCTTAGGAGTAGCTTTAGGGTTGTTGATTGGGAAAGTTTTAGGGGTATTCGGATTAACAGCCTTGATTATTAAATTAGGGGTAGCGAAGATGCCTGCAGGAATGACCTATAAAAACTTATTCGGCTTAGGATTGTTAGCATCTATCGGATTTACGATGTCACTTTTCGTAACGGAACTTGCATTTGATATTAAGCTGCATCCAGAGTTTCCAGGACAAGCAAAATTAGGAATCTTAATTGCTTCTGGTTTAGGAGGGTTACTAGGGTTTATTGTTTTGAGTTTAGCTGGAAAAGCAAAGAAATAAACAGTAAATAAGAGGATAGAAAAAGCCGAATAGCATTCCTATTCGGCTTTTTTATTGGGGTATGTTGTTAGTCTTTTTTCTTTTTTGCCGCTCGTTTGGCATCAACTGCGCGGTTTCTTGGTTTTGTTTTTCTTGGTTTTCGCTTTCCAGGTCCACCCAAGTTAACTTTGGTGTTTTTCTCTTTCTTCGCGTGAAAAGCGGCTCCTTTTTCTATGGGCTTCTTCACTTTTACAAGCTGTTTTGCTTTTAGTTTGGATTTCTCAAACTCCATCAGCTTATCGGAAATTTCTACTGCTGAGGGGATTTCGAGGTCTCTTAACTCTTTTTCCATCAGCTCTTCGGCTTCCAATAGCATGTCTTCCTCTTTGGGATCTACAAAAGAAATGGCAATCCCTGTTTTATCCGCACGTCCTGTACGACCAATACGGTGAATGTACTGCTCTGGCGAATCGGTAAATTGCAAGTTGATGACGTGACTAATATCGGAGATATCCAATCCACGAGCCATAATATCCGTAGTCAATAATCCTCTTAATTCATTGGCTTGGAACTCTGCCATCGAGCGCAAGCGGAAATTCTGAGATTTATTGGAGTGAATTACAGTAAATTCTTCTGGAAAAGCTTCGTCTAATTGCTCCATCACAATATCGGCCAAACGCTTGCTGTTGATGAAAATCAACACGCGATTAAAAACTTCTTTGTCTTGAAGCAAATGCATCAACAAATTCATCTTCGTGTAGAAGTTGGGTACGCGATACAATTGTTGGTCAATTTTCTCTAGGGGAGTTCCTGAGGCAGCTAAAGAAACCTCTTCTGGAAAATCAAAGAAGTCTTCCAATACCTCGTCGACTTCTTCAGTCATGGTTGCAGAGAACAGAATATTCTGTTTCTTGTTGCGCATCATGGCTAAAATGGAAGTCAATTGAGTTCTAAATCCGAGATTTAATATTTCGTCAAATTCGTCAATAACGAGTTTTTGTAGGTTGTCAAAACGCAGAACCCCGTCAAGGGCTAAATCCATCATACGCCCCGGTGTTCCTACTAAAATATCTACCCCATCGTAAACGGCTTTGCGTTGAGTATTGATGTTGGTACCCCCGTAAACGCCCAAAGAGCGAATGGACATATACTGCGTTAGTTTATTCACTTCATCAACAACTTGAACAACTAATTCACGGGTTGGAACAATAATCACAACGCGCGGTGTATCCACGTGGGCAAATTTCCATTGTTTTAAAATGGGAAGTAAATAAGCATACGTTTTACCTGTACCCGTTTGGGCAATTCCCATTACATCTCGTCCAGATAGAATAACAGGAAAAGATTTAGTTTGAATGGGGGTAGGTGTAGTGATTTGAAGCTCATCTAGGGCCTTTTGTAAAGCCTTCGGTAGATTAAATTGCTCAAAAGTCTGCATAAAATATCTTATTTGTGCAAAGATACGTTTTTTTATGCTTGTAGTAAATAGCGGAAATTTAAAATGGTTTACTCGTTTATTTTCTATAAAATCTTTTTGATTACGCGTAGTTTATGGGTGTGTTTTCCTGAATCTACATTGTAGATGCCCAAGTGATCCAAGCGGTCAATGCGCACTTTTCCATGGGCGTGAATGATGTAGTTGTTTTCCATGATAATCCCCACGTGAATGATGTTTCCTTCGGCATTGTCAAAAAAGGCTAAATCACCTGCTTCACTTTCTTCAATAAAGCTTAAGGCTTCTCCAATGGTTGCTTGTTGAGAAGCATCACGCGGAATTAAATGTCCGTTGATTTTGTAAACCATTTGAGTAAAACCAGAGCAATCGATGCCAAATGGTGTTTTTCCTCCCCATAAATACGGGGCGTTCAAATACATAAAGGCTGTTTTTACAAATTGACTTTTGGTGAAGGTACCTGTAATAGAGCGTCCCTCAAAGGCGAATTTTAATGGATTGGTCGTGGCGTGTTTTAAGACGTTGAGGTTACTTCCTAGCGGAATAGACATAAGTTGATTGTCCGAAGAAGTCAAGAATTCTACAAAATCTCCGGCGTAAATAGGAGCCGTTTGATTCAGGGTGTCGTATTCACTTTTAGAGAGGATTTGATACTGTTTGTTGTCCACCCAACCTTGGTACTGGTCAAAGGCCAATTCAATCTTGGACCATTTTTCGGTCTGTTCGAGTATTGTAAACAATTCTCCGAATAGCAGTTGAGAAACCAATTCGCTTTTATCGCTAGGTTCTGCGCGTAAGGGAACAATGGAAAGGTTACAATAAGCAAACATCATAAGTGGTCTTTGTATTAAAGTGCAAAAATAAAGATGAGTTTGATATAATCAAACCCATCTTGTATTTATGTATTATATAACTATTTTTCGGTATTAGGCTCTTTCAATCACAATAGCAGAAGCACCACCACCACCATTACAGATAGCAGCTGCACCAATTTTTGCGTTGTTTTGCTCTAATACGCTTAATAACGTAACAACGATACGCGCTCCTGAACATCCTAATGGATGTCCTAAAGATACCGCTCCACCGTTTACGTTGATTTTGTCTGTACTTAAATCTAAAAGTTTTGCATTGGCTAAACCTACCACAGAGAAAGCTTCGTTAAATTCGAAGAAATCTACATCTGAAATTGCTAAGTTCGCTTTTTTCAAGGCGATTGGCAATGCTTTTGCAGGCGCTGTTGTAAACCAAATCGGCTCTTGAGCAGCATCTGCATAACTTCTGATGTACGCTAATGGTTTTAATCCTAACGCTTGTGCTTTTTCTTCACTCATTAGGACTACAGCAGCAGCACCATCATTGATTGTTGAAGCATTAGCAGCAGTTACCGTTCCTTCTTTCGTGAAAGCAGGACGCAATCCTGTGATTTTATCTAATTTTACGTTTGAATATTCTTCGTCTTTTGAAACGATGATTGGCTCACCTCTGCGTTGTGGAACTTCTACAGGAACAATCTCCATGTCGAATTTACCTTCTTCCCAAGCTTTAGCCGAACGCTCATACGATTGGATCGCGAACGCATCTTGCTCTTCTCTTGAGATGTTGTGTACTTTTGCTGTGTTGTCTGCCGCTACTCCCATTGCTTGGTTGTCATATGCATCCACAAGACCGTCATTTTGCAATCCATCTACTAGGGTAGTAGGACCAAATTTTTGTCCATTTCTCATGTGTACATAGTGTGGAATTAAACTCATGTTTTCCATTCCACCTGCCACAACTACTTCAGCATCTCCAGACATAATCGCTTGAGTCCCTTGCATGATGGCTTTCATTCCAGAAGCACAAACTTTATTTACTGTAGTACAAGGAACATTGCTGCTCAATCCAGCGTAAATAGCCGCTTGACGTGCAGGAGCTTGTCCAACACCTGCTTGAACAACGTTACCCATGATTACTTCGTCAACTACATTTACGTCTAAATTGATTTTATCTATAGCGCCTTTAATGGCAGCAGCTCCCAATCTCGTTGCAGGAACTGTAGATAAAGACCCTAAGAAGCTACCGATTGGTGTTCTCGCAGCAGATACAATTACTACTCTTTTACTCATAATTAATAGTGTTTATCAACCCTGTACTAGCGATTACGCAGGAAAACTGATCCAAACAGCCGTACTGTTTTGGGATACTCGTTTTGTTTGCTCCTGGGTATATTCGCGTTCGCGGATATTTTAGTTAGATATTTTTTGATTCTAGAAGCACAAATATACATTATAAATTTATTTGGTCGAATGGTAAACCGAAATAATCCACGATATTAACACTAATCAAGCGGGAGGAGGTTGTTTTTCATTTTTTGAGGATAGAAAAGAACGAAAAAAGCAGAAGCATCCCATGAAAAAGCAAGAGTTGCTGTTTTTTTATTCAAAAAACAGAAAAAAAGATTGGGTTGTATCTTGTTGATTGATAATTGATTTGTGGAGAAGTGTTGATTTTTTTAGTTTTTTCTGGTTAAAATATTTGGAAACAACGAAAACTCGTGCTACTTTTGCATCCGCAATACAGAAGATAACTCTTCTTTAAAGCAACGGAGAGGTGCCGGAGTGGTAACGGAGCAGATTGCTAATCTGTCGACTGGTAACGGTCGCCAGGGTTCGAGTCCCTGTCTCTCCGCTTCTTCGGGGTGTAGCGTAGCCCGGTCATCGCGCCTGGTTTGGGACCAGGAGGTCGCAGGTTCGAATCCTGCCACCCCGACCACTACAAGTAGTGTAGGGTCCAATAGCTCAGCTGGATAGAGCAACTGCCTTCTAAGCAGTAGGTCTCAGGTTCGAATCCTGATTGGATCACGAAAAAGTCCTAACGAAAGTTAGGACTTTTTTTGTTTCCCCTCTTTTCGTTAAATTAAGTTGTACTTTTAGCACAGCGTATGCTCTCAATCTTAACAGTAAAGAAAATATAAAAGCGAATTTCAGTAAGCAGGTTCGCTTTAGTACCCTGTAATCCTATGAACATACTTACACTTCCCAATGACCTGAATCTTGAGGCTACGCAATCCATTCAACTCTTTGATTATTGTAGCGCTCAAGAAGTAGCTCGACAACAAATCGTACTTCATCAAAATACATTTAGCTTTTTAATAGAGGGTACAAAAGAGGTCGTTTTTGGAGATATTGTAGCTTCAATTGATCCTGCGAAGTTCTTGTTAATGAAGGCAGGACATTGCTTGATGACAGAAAAATTGTCGAAAAACGAAAATTACCGCAGTGTATTGTTGTTTTTTACGGATGAAGCAATTCATCACTTCATCCAAAAATATGAAGTTACCCAAAAGAAACGCCATGATTATCCATCGATGTATGCTTTTGATTATGATGATTTTATCCATCGATTTGTTCATAGTTTACTTGATATTGCCACCTTGTCCAGTGAAGCTCAACAGCGTTTGTTAGCCGTGAAATTAGATGAAATTCTGTGGTATTTGGCTGAAATTTATGGAAAGGAGATGCTGTATGCCCTTGTACATACAACAGACGATAGCGCACAAAAATTCACGCGTATGATTGAAAGCAATGTGCTTCGTAAATCGACCTTGGAAGAGCTGGCTTTTTTGTGTAATATGAGTGTGTCGACATTTAAGCGAACGTTTAAAAAACACTATGGAGAATCACCCATGCGATGGTTTCAGCATAAGCGATTAGAACAGGCGCATCATTTGTTGTGTGTGGAAAAGAAAACGGCATCTGAAATTTATATGGAAGTAGGCTATGAGAGCTTGTCAAGCTTTATTCAAGCGTATAAAATAAAATACGGCCACACGCCTAAACAACAATCCTAAAATGACCTTTTAGCAACAGTTTTTGAACGCTTAGCTTCACGCATCTTTTAAGTTCTTCATTACTTTTGATTGAAATTATAATTCAATTCAAAATGAAAAAAGCACACGTATGGGTACTGTTATTTTTGACGGTATCAACGACAGTATTGGCACAAAATACATTTACCTTATCGAGTAAAAATTTAGGCGGAGAAGGCACAAAAAGCTTAGAATTTAATGGATTTGGATGCGATGGAGACAATCAATCTCCTCAATTGTATTGGGAACATGCACCAGAGGGAACCCAAAGTTTCGCTATTACGATGTATGATCCTGATGCTCCAACAGGAAGTGGATTCTGGCATTGGGTGATGTTTGATATTCCCTCTAATGTAAAGGAACTAGTGGCCAATGCAGGAAATGTTACGCTAGATTTAGCGCCTAAAGGAGCCATCCAAAGTATGACGGATTATGGCAGTAGAGGATTTGGAGGGCCTTGTCCACCAGAAGGGCATGGTTTTCATCAATATATAATCACGGTTTACGCGTTAAAAACAACTAAATTAGGATTAGATGCCCAAGTAAATCCAGCACTTGTTGGGTTTAATCTTTGGAATCAAACCTTGGCAAAAGCTAGTATTATCGCCTATTATAAACGATAAATTTAAATGATTGGAGCACAAGGAGTTCTAACTTGTTTTAGGATGGAATTGTATAGTCCCCAGGATACGTTGAAATGTTTGAAAGAAAAAAGTTTTTGGGAAACCAAAGACTTTTTTTGTTGATGATTAATCTTCTGCATTGCGCTAGTCAAGCGCAGGATGGATTCCATTTTCATCCTTCGGTCTATAGGATACCGGAGGCTGTCGCTTATCCTTTTTTCGGAGGAAGGTCGAAGGCAACCGCTTCGTGTTCGAAATGTCCATGGTGTGCACCATCGCAAAACGGTTTGTTTTTTGAAAGACCACAACGACAAATAGAAAGTACGGTTCTACCTTGTAATCCGTACACATTTCCATCTCGATCTACAATTTCAAAATCGCCCTCGATCTTTACCGATCCATTATTGTTGATGGTTAGTTTTGTTTTTGACATGTCTATTTGAGTTTCGTTATTTTGTACGAAAATAGAATAATAAACTGAAGGCATAGAACCTACGCTTCTATTTAGATAAATTCCTTTTAGTGCGCTCAATCAAAACGGATGCCATAAAGATATGCGGTAGTTAAACCAAGAGGTGTCAATCAATCCAATACGCCACAGTCTATGTTTTCATAGGGAATATGGGTAATATTTTCATCTAAAGCCGCTGTCTTTTGTCCCCATTGTGCAATAGCCTTGAGCAAGGGAATAAGGGTTTGCCCAAAAGCAGTTAAGGCATATTCTACTTTTAAAGGTAAACCGTCTGGTTCACTTTGTTGAATAGGTTGTTTTATTATTACTATTCTTTTTTATAAAATTATCAATTTTATATTTAGCAAAACTAAAGGTAAACTGTCAACTATCTACCATGCCCGTTTATCTGTGGTAATGGGTTTTGTTACATCAAACACCACATTAAAACTCGTTTTAGAACCTGCGCGTTGTAAGTTATAGCTGTATTCTTTTTCGTCAATGGTTACCCACCAAAGGTTAGAAGCAGCTGCAGGAATACTTAACGCAGTTTCTTGATCCGAAGGGAAGTATTGGATATGTTCGTTTCCGGTATTTGTTGTTGTTCCACCATACATTGTTACCTCATCGGGTTGTCCATTGGGTTGGCGGTGGTCGTGTTTTAATTCGACGCGATCGCCTTTTAGGGTAAATACCCAAGTGCGTGAAAGATCCTCTCCCACAAAAAAGGCAATTTTCACCTCTCGTTGATCACAAGCCGAAACATACATGATTAATTCTTTGTTTTCAAAATCTGCGGGAACAGGTGTTGATACGATGGTTCCTCTATACGCTTGACCACAGTGTTGTGCCAAGTTTTGAATGAATTGTGTTGGGAAATTGACGCTCGATTGCGCAGAACTAAAAAGGAAGCTGAATAAAGATACAGCTACTACAACTAACGTTTTCATAGGGTTTATTATAGATGAAAGCTAAAGATAGCTTTATAAATTGTGTTTCGCTAATTTGTTGTTGGTTTCTGGAGTTTTGTGTTCCTATAAGAGGGCTAACTAGTTTAAAAACCCCTATTTTTGAAGAAAGCTAAAAATATGATACAACAACGTACACAATCGGTTCAAGTGGATGGACAAGCCATATTTGTACATCACTATACTTGGGATACCCCAAAGACGGATACTACCTTGGTTTTACTACACGATTCACTGGGCAGTGTGGAATTGTGGCGTGATTGGCCCGAACTACTAGCCATGCAGTTGCAGTGCAATGTGATGGTGTATGATCGCGTAGGCTATGGCAAATCCCAACCCTTGAAAACCTCTTTTCGCGAATCGAATTACTTAGAACAAGAAGGAGAATTTCTCGAGCGCTTACGTCAGGTGTTACAATTAGGTAAATTGGCCGTTTTTGGGCATAGCGATGGCGCTTCTATTGCGTTATGGTATGGGATTTTATTCCCAGAAAATACAAGTGCTTTAGTTATTGAAGCCGGGCATGTTTTTGTAGAGGAGATGACGCTCAAAGGTGTAGCTGATGCGAAAAAAGCATACCAAGAAACGGATTTGAGACACCGCTTGGTTAAATACCACGGTGAACGCGTGGAAAAGTTGTGTTATGCCTGGTTTGATATTTGGTTAGATCCTGCCTATAGCGGTTGGACGATGGTGCCAGAATTGCATCGAATTACATCACCTTTATTGTTTTTACAAGGTGATTTGGATGAATATGGAACACTAGACCAAGTAGAACAAACCGTGACACATATTAGTGGAGTAGCTGAAAAATATATCTTTGAACAAGTGGGACATATCCCCCATAAAGAACAAAAGGAGAAAACCTTACGTTTGATTTCCTCCTTCTTACATCGCTATTTATAGCTGTAGTAAATGTTCAATTTTATCCAAAAACAACTGCTCAATGCGTGGGTCTTTGGCTTGTAAATAAGACGATCTCAAACTGTTTAGGTATTGATCTAAATTGGTAATTACACTTCCTTTTGCTAATTCAAAGGGCACTTGTAAATTTTTGGCTTTTATCGTCTCTAAGGCGTTTTTAATATAGGTCTCTTTGTCCATTTTTACGGATTACGGATTACGGATTACGGTTCACGGTTCACGGATTACGGTTCACATCCAGTCTGTTAGCTGTAAACCGTAAACCGTCAACTAATTTATCTCGGCAATTCGATGGTATACGTCTTGCCTTTGGTTTTAATGTTGGTATTCACTAACCAAGGGTTGTGCAATTTCAACAATTTGTAGTTTGATCCGTTTTCTTGGGCAAACATAGGCAAATCATCAATATCTCGATCTAAGGTGATTGTACGCATGGGAATCGGAGGATATTTCTCTGATTTAGGGATGTCGTATCCGTATTTCTGTGGATGGGTCATAATTTCTTTCATCGCAAGAATACGGAAGACGTAGCGTGAGGTTTCTTGATTTAAGAATAAATCATAGTAATTGTCTACGTATTGGGAATTCATTGCCTTGGTCATACCAGCCATGCCTCGGTTATAGGCAGCAGCGACCATCGTCCAGGAACCAAATCGAGCTTTGGCATCTTTGAAGTACTTGCAAGCCGCTTCTGTGGCTTTTTCCAAGTGGTAGCGCTCATCGATATATTCGTCAACCACTAAATTGTATTCTCCTGCGGTTCCCTTCATGAACTGCCAAAAGCCCGAAGCTCCAGCAGAAGATACCACATTTGATAAGGTACTTTCAATCACACATAGGTATTTAAAATCATCGGGAATATTGTTCTTTTTTAAAATGGGTTCAATGATAGGAAAATAGCGTTCAGCTCTTTTGATGACTAAAGTTGTGGATGAATGCAGGTTGGCGTTGATAATCATTTCACGATCAAAGCGTTCCTTGACATCAATCACGTCTAAGGGAGCTTTTTCCCCCGCAAAATTTGCTGTTAAAGGTAGGGGAACATAGTGATCTGTTGGATTTTTAGCTTCCTCTGTAGCTTCCGTTTTGTGGGTGCTTGCGAAAATAAAAGTTGAGGCTATGCCCACAACTGCTGTTGTGTAAAGCATATTTTTGAGATTCTTTTTCATCGTTATTTCAAGATAATTTTTTCTAAATGTTCATTAAACCATTTGTATTTCACTATAATCATGGCGTGTGTTCCTCCAGGTACTTCAATGGCGTGCTGGATATTTTTGAAGGGAAATACCTCGTCGTTGGTGCCGTGTATGTGTACCACATGTTCCAATTCTTCCTTTTGGTCCCACGTCAATATCGCGCGAATGCACCAGTTGAGGTAATGTGGATCTCGGATAGATAGATAGCGATTGTACATGGCTATGCGTTTCTTTTGCTTGTCGTTGCCATAGCGTTCCATCATACGAAGAAGAAACTCCACCCCCTGGGTGGGAAGCAGTTTATATAGCCCTGTGTATTTGGCCCATTTAAAGCGTTTTGGAAACTCTCTGTTTGAGCGTACGCT
Source organism: Myroides sp. DW712 (assembly GCF_046557355.1). NCBI lineage: Bacteria > Pseudomonadati > Bacteroidota > Flavobacteriia > Flavobacteriales > Flavobacteriaceae > Myroides > Myroides sp. DW712. Next base: position 101,058 of record NZ_JBKFDO010000010.1, on the reverse strand, counting down.
GGAAATAATAACTACTTTTTCAACAGTAATAAGCTTGCTTAGTTCTTGCGCAAGGATCCCTCCAAAGGAAACACCGACGAAGATAGGGTTATTCTGTTGAATAAGGGGAATGTATTTTTGGGTATAGTCCAACAAGCTTTCTTTTTTGTCACAGGGTAACCATTCTAAAAAGTGTAGTTCAAAACGGGAAGTATCCCATTCCAGTCGTTCAAAAATGAGAGAGGTTGAGGACATTCCTGGAAAGAAATAAATTGGTATTTTGTTCATTCTAAATAAATTAACATACTTAATAGGGGTAGTTTGGAAAAAAATGACGAACTTTGATAAATATAGGAATAAAACTTTTTGTATTCACTGTATAAACCCGCTAAAAATTTCTTGCGATATCATTTTGTTATGGAAAGATGACTCGGGTGAGTCATTATTCTTTTTTGCTATGAAAAGAACCAAACGCCTAACATGAAAATATAAAATTTTAGTATAATGGAGATTAAAGACAATGAATTGCTTCGTCAGTTTGAGCTCGAAACCGATCAAGGTTTGCTTAGCGTGGAGTATTCACTACAAGAAAGAAAAATCTTTCTGACCAAATTAAAAGGATTTGAAGAAGGTGTGCAAGCACAATCCATCGATTTCTTGAAAGGAGTGCTCGATATCGTTAGAGAAAAAAGATTGAGAGTCGTTCCTACGCATCCAAAAATTGTTTCTTTTTTTAGGAAAAACCCTATGTACAAAGAAATGCTTCCTCCAGGGATAAGAATTTAATCCTGTGAGATTTAAAAACCACTTATAACATACACAACATACCCCAACACGGGTGAAAAAAGCAAAAAACCTGTTTGAATCTTGATTCAAACAGGTTTTTTATTTAATTTAGAAAATCAAATCGGACGATGCCATCCTCATCAATTTTAGTTAGTTTAATTGGACGTAAGGTATTAACCAAAGCAGGATCCCAAGGTGTTTTTACTTTGACATAGTTCTCCGTAAATCCATGGATATAGCCTTCTTTGTTTTCACTTTCAAATAATACGGTTTTCTCTAAACCGAGTTGTGATTCGTAGAACGCACGACGTTTCTTTACTGATAAACCGCGCAGCATCTTACTTCTCTTGTTTCTCACTTCCATAGGTACTACCGCTTCCATGGCGATAGCTTCTGTATTGTCGCGCTCTGAATAGGTAAATACATGGAGATACGATATGTCTAAATCGCTTAAAAACGTATAGGTATCTAAGAATTTCTCCTCCGTTTCTCCAGGAAATCCTACAATCACATCCACGCCAATACAACAATCTGGCATAACTGAACGAATCTTATTTACGCGTTCTACATATAGCTCTCGTAAATAGCGACGTTTCATTTTTTTCAAGATATCGTTGCTTCCTGATTGCAACGGAATGTGAAAGTGTGGAACAAAGGTTCTACTTTGAGAAACGAATTCAATCGTTTCATTTTTTAATAAATTAGGTTCAATCGAAGAGATGCGCAAACGCTCAATGCCTTCTACTTGATCCAAGGCTTGTACGAGTTCCAAGAAGGTGTGTTCGTGTTTTTTATTACCGAATTCTCCCTTTCCATAATCGCCAATATTTACTCCAGTCAAGACAATTTCTTTGATATCTTGAGCCGAAATTTCAGCTGCATTTTTCAATACATTCTCCATAGTATCACTTCGAGAAATTCCTCGAGCTAACGGAATGGTACAATACGTACATTTGTAATCGCAACCATCTTGCACTTTTAGGAATGCTCTAGTTCGGTCTCCAATGGAATAGGAGCCGACATAAAAATCAGCTTCAGAAATCTCACAAGAGTGCACTTGTCCCATTTCATTTTTAGACAAATCATTGATATAGTCTGTCAATTTAAATTTCTCTGTAGCACCCAACACCAAATCAACTCCATCTACGTTGGCTAATTCAGCGGGTTTTAACTGCGCATAACAACCGACAGCGGCAATAAAAGCTTTGTCGTTTTTCTTTTGCGCCTTTTTTACTATTTGTTTGAATTGTTTATCTGCATTTTCGGTAACAGAACATGTATTAATTACATAAATGTCTGCCACATCCTCAAATTCAACGCGATCAAAACCTTCATCTACGAAACTTCTCGCAATTGTTGAGGTTTCAGAAAAGTTTAGCTTACAGCCCAGGGTGTAAAAAGCTACTTTTTTTCTATTTTCCATAATCATTCTTTACTATGAGTAGTAACTTTGAAGTATATTTACTCTTTGTTGTCACAAAGCGTGCAAATTTACGTACAAAAATCGGTTTGATGAAATCAATAATTTATTATATATCAATTCTTTGTGTAGTCTTGACTGTTTATTCCTGTCAAAATAAAAGGCAGGAAAAGGAGGAGGGAGCGGTGTTTCGTTACAATGAAAATTCTAATATTCAAACACTTGATCCAGCTTTTGCGAGAAGTATGGCGATTATTTGGCCGTGTAATCAGCTGTTTAATGGCTTGGTTCAGCTTGATGACCAATTGAATGTAATAGGGGATATTGCACAATCTTGGCAAGCCTCTGTCGATGGATTAACCTATGATTTTACCTTGCGTAAAGAGGTATATTTCCATTCACATCCTGCTTTTGGCAAGGAGCAAACACGAACTGTAACCGCCCGTGATTTTGTCTATAGCTTCGATCGATTAACCAATGCGAAAACCGCTTCTCCAGGAGCGTGGATCATGCAGAAAGTAAAAAGGTATGAAGCGTTAAATGATACCGTATTTCGCTTGGAATTAAAAGAGTCCTTTCCCGCTATTTTAGGTTTGTTATCGATGCGTTATGCCTCTGTTGTTCCTCGAGAAGTAGTGGAAGATCCTCAACATGATTTTAGAACTCATCCCATTGGTACAGGACCTTTTTATTTTAAGTTTTGGGAAGAGAATGTCAAATTGGTACTCCGCCGCAATCCTCGTTATTTTGAAAAAGATGAAGAAGGGGGACAACTGCCGTACTTAGAAGCGGTAGCGATTACTTTTCTACCAGACAAACAAAGTGCATTTCTGCAATTTATTCAAGGAAAACTAGATTTTATATCGGGTTTAGATCCTTCGTATAAAGACGATTTAATTACAATGGATGGACAGTTGCAAGAGAAGTATCAAGCTTTCATACAAATGGAAACAGGTCCTTATCTTAACACAGAATACTTGGGGTTTAATATGGAAGACACGCAAAGTGCGGTTCACGATAAGCGAATTCGCCAAGCGTTGAGTATGGGATTTGATCGCGAAAAGATGATTAAACATTTGAGGAGCGGCATGGGAAATACACAAATAGGCGGTATTATTCCCAAAGGATTGAAAGGAAACATCCAAGTTGAGGACACCTATGATATAGCGAAAGCGAAAGCTCTTGTACAAGCTTATCAACAGGAACACAACGGAGCAATCGTTTCGATTTCTTTGTCAACCAATGCGGGGTATTTAGATCTTGCAGAATATTTGCAAAGAGAATGGCAGAAAATAGGGATAACAGTAGCGATAGACGTCATGCCACCCGCAACGTTGCGCCAGGGGATGGCTTCAGGTAAACTCGCGTTTTTTAGAGGAAGTTGGATTGCGGATTATCCCGATGCAGAAAATTACCTCTCACTCTTTTACAGTAAAAACAAAGCGCCCAATGGGCCAAACTATACGTTTTTTTCAAATGCCACTTATGATCAGTTGTATGAAAAGGCTTTTCAAATTACAGATGAAGGAGAACGAGAACAGCTCTATCAACAAATGGATCAATGGATTGCGGAAGAAGTTCCCGCCTTGATTCTCTTCTATGATCAAGCAGTGCGATTCAGTAGAAAAAATATTCATCAGTTGGGAATCAACCCCATGAACAATCTCTTTTTAAAACGAGTAAGAAAGGAATAAGAAAGGAATAAGAAAAAATCTGTTTGATTTGTTTAGAAGAATTCTAGTGGGATTAGTATCTTTGAAATCACAGTATATCAACTTGATATGCTGATTATTTGATTACAACCTTACATACGAATTAAAATTATGAATGAGTTAGTCGTTCTCATTGTCGATGACGAAATGAAAGTTGCAGAAGTATTGAAACACCGATTGCTTCACAGCATTGAACTCCAACACAAATTAGTGTTTTATACCGCGAAATCAGTCGAAGAAGCCCTGAAGATGATTGAACAATATGCTCCTGATTTAGTTTTTTTAGATATCCAAATGCCAAAAGAAAACGGATTAGCTTTGTTTGATTACTTTAAAACGCCACGTCCTTTCGAAGTGGTGATTACTACAGCTTATAGCGAATACGCTTTAGAAGTGTTAAATCAACATGAGTGTTTACATTATTTATTGAAACCTATAGCGGTAGATACCTTACAAGTAGCTTATGATAAATTTGTCGAGAAAGAAGGACGACAGTCTTTTATCAAAATAATTAGAAACAACCAGAAACGGGAGATAGTTGCTGTAGAAGATATTCTGTATTGCAAAGCCGATGATAATTACTGTGAGGTATATTTATACGCTCAAAAGTATTTGATATCTAAAACATTAGGAGCAGTAGCTACAAAATTACAACACCCACATTTTCATCGCGTGGGTCGTTCGTATGTGGTGAATATCAATCACATAAAACACATTGAAATGGGGACGAATCGCATTGTGTTTAAGGATAAAATAATCATCAATGACCAAGAAGTGAGCCACGATATTACTATTTCAGCAGCCAAAATGAAAGAATTCAGATTGCTTGAATTATGAGGCGGTACCTGGTACTTCTATTATTGGGTTTTTTCTTTCCCTTTCTTTATGCACAAACGACTGTTACCAAACGCTATACGACAGAGGATGGGTTAATCGCTAATGATGTTCGCGCGCTCTTGTTAGACTCTAAAGGAATTCTTTGGATAGGGTCTAGGGCTGGATTAAGTGTGCGAAAACAAGGCAAAATTACCATTGATGATACCTCACTTCAGTATCGTTTTACTAATGTTACGGCCATTGTAGAAGATTCACAGCAAGGAATTTGGATTGGAAGCTATGGGCAAGGGATTTTGTACAAAGGACCCAAGCAAACGCTCTTGTTTAACGAAAAAACGGGGCTGTATTCAACTCGGGTTAATGCGCTTTTTATTACCGAAAATCACTTGTATATTGGTGCATCCGAAGGAATTACACGGCTTAATCTCCAGACCTTATCCCTAGTGGAACTACCTTCGAAGAATACATTAAAAACGCCAAGTGCTGTTTCTAGTTTTTACCAAATAGGAACTACTGTTTTTGCAACGACTATTAATCACGGTGTTTTTCGAGTAGAAGAAGAAAAGGTGATTTCTATAAGTGAACCAAAAGAAGTGTTAGCGTCTTATTATGATCCACTGCGAGAAACTTTACTTTTGGGATTAAAGTTCGATTTGGAAATTCACCAGCCTCAGGACAAACAAAGAAAAAGGATGTATCCCATCAAGGGTACGCGTTTTTTTCTACCCGTAGCGGATAAAGTGTATGGGGTAGGGGCGGACATCTTGAACGAAGAAGGTGAAATTTATGCTTGGGAGGGAAAGCAAATTGAAAAACTCAATCAGCAATATGGTATTGTTAATGATGAATTATACAGTTTAGCTTACGATGCCAACCACAAATTCCTCTATGTAGGAAGTAAGAAACAAGGATTGTTTCAGGTTGATTTAGCTTCTCCCTTGTATTTCGATGGTGAATTTGGAGCGGTAGATGCCTTAGCAGTGAAAGAGGCTACAACCTATGTTTTTGGTGCTAAAGGTTTGTGTATCGTGCGCAATCATCAAGCAATGCATACTGTAGATAAAGCCGTGTTTAAGGCGTATCAGCTGGCACACAACCAAAAGTTTCTTGGGTTAACGACGCGTGCTAATCACTTTTTTGAAATCGAGCATCGAATTCCTGCAGAACAAATTCAATTTTATAAAGCGGTTTCAGGTCCTCATGGTGTTTGGGTTAGTACAAATATTGGTTTGTTTCAACTAAATGAAAATGGGCAAATTGAAAACTATATGGGGATTCACACCTATCAATTTGATTTTGTTGGAAATCAACTGTTGGAAACCGATCCCTATGGTGGAGTAAGATTCTATCCTAATATAGCGGAATTTCGATATGAATTGTTTCGTCGAGAGGATGGCACTTTTGTTCCTCGTGATATTGTAGCCATGCAAAGAATAAAGGATAAGACGTATCTAGCAGGGGCGCTAGATGGATTGTATGTGTATGAAAATAAGCGCTATCGCTCGTTACTAGAGGAAGGGGGTTTTACTGAAAATCGATTAAAATACCTCGCAAAGGGAGAAGGAGAAACTTTATATGTTGCTACGGACTTTGGCGATATTTACTATTTAGATGTGCATGGAATGGAGCCTAAAGTGATTCGTAAAATACCACAACAAGCAATTTTAGGTCATGGGATCACCTTTTTGCATTACCACAACAAACAAGTTTTGATTGGAACCAATAAAGGAATCACCGTTTTAGATGCTAAGGGAACTTTTCTGTTTAATACGGAACAAGGGTTGGATAATTATAATGTTAAAAGTAGCGTGATTGTTGCAAATCAACTGATTTTAGGAACTGATAAGGGCTTATATACGTTAGATTTAGATTATTTTAAACCCCAACAAGTGGCGTATAATCTCCTTATCTCGTCGATGAAAATCAATGGAGAAAAAGTTGATCTCAACGAAGGAGACATCCGAGAAAAGCGTCAGTTGATTTTACCTTATGATCAGAATTCTATTTTTGTTGATTTTGTATTGTTAGGAGCAAAATATCCAGAAAAATTGGAGTTTCAATACCGGGTAAAAGCAACGGAGGAGTGGTTAGCGTTAGAACAGCAGACGCTTTTCTTGAACTATTTAAATGCAGGAGAATATCCGATTGAAATCCGAATTTACGACTATGATAGAGGAGCAGAGCAAATAACCTCCTTGCTTTATCTCACCATTAAACCACCTTTTTACTATAGTTGGTGGTTTTTTAGTTTACTTGTACTCTTGGGGATTGGTCTTGTTGTTTTAGTGATTCAGCGCATGAAAAGACAGCAAGATATCAAAGATAAACAGTTGCGGTATGAAAAGAAAGTAGCAGAATTAAAAGTGCTTTCTGTACGTAGTCAACTGAATACACATTTTATTTTTAATGTATTGAGTTCTTTTCAGTATTTTATTATTGCTCATAAAGAGGAGGAAGCTTTATATTATTTAGAGCGATTTGCTTCGTTAATTCGAAAAACACTGAACCTCTCTATGGTGGAACAAGTAACGGTAGAAGAAGAACTCGAGTACATTAAAGGGTATTTTGAGTTGGAAAATATGCGATTAGACGAAAGAGTGCAATTGGTTATAGTGGTAGATCAACAGTTGAATACGCAACAAATTGTGATTCCACCTTTATTGCTTCAGCCCTTTGTAGAGAATAGTTTGGTTCACGCCTTTCCCGAAAGTGTTGAGCAACCTAGAATCACAGTAAAAGTATATCGAGAACAGCAGGATGTAATCTTGGAGGTTATCGATAATGGCATAGGCAAACAAGAACAGCCAACAATAGTGTCCCAGCACGATTCTAAAGGGTTGTATTTAGTCAGAGAACGAATGAAAATGATTCAAGATTACTTAGAGGAGCATATTAGTATTGTGTCTACCACGGCTGGAACAAAGGTACGTTTGGTACTAAAGGGAGTATTGGGTTAAGAAATCAAAGAAAATGAAGTCAATTATTTGTTAATAAAATCAGAGAATGCGAGAAAGGATTGTATTATTGTACTAAAGCACTAAACGATACATAAAGACTACTGGTGCTGATTTAATTCTTTGTTTTATGAAAGGAAGATTGTTGTTTGCTGGGGTTTTTATCGCTTATTTTTTTGCTAATCTTTATTTGGGAATCCGCGTATACCCTCTGTTTGAATCTACTATTTGGGGTGTTCAAGTGCTTTATGGAGTAGCGGTAGCTTTGTTGGTGATTTCGCCTATTTTGTTTTTTGCCTTTAGAAAGCGTATCAGCGTACCCAAAGCAGCCGTTTTATACAAGGTTGGAACGGGCTGGCTCATGCTCATTACTTACGCTTTTTTGCTTGCGTTGCTATCTGATGTAGCATTGGCGTTGATGGGCAATTATTTGGCCACTATTACCCCGCCTTTGTTCCATTTATATCAGTGGCAAGCTGGATGTATTGTATTGGGAACCATAGTAATTGCCTGGATAGGAAATCTCAACTACTATCGGAAAAAAGTGGTACAACTGAATTTAAAAACAGAAAAGCCCTTAAGTCAAGAGGTAAGAATAGTGGTGTTGAGTGATTTACATTTGGGGCATGCGATTAGTAGAAAGGAACTAAAACGATGGGTTACCTTTATCAATGCCCAACAAGCCGATGTAGTTTTATTTGCTGGGGATATTATTGATAATAGTTTGTTGCCGTTGACCTATTATAAATTAGATGAACTTCTACGCGAAATAAAAAGTAAACAGGGGGTGTACGCTTGTTTAGGAAATCATGAATATTTAGCCAATGTTGAAATGAGTTTGGCTTTTTTAGAAAAGGCGAATATTCGCGTACTAAGGGATGAGGTAGTGGAAGTGTTAGAGGGACAAATTCAGCTCATTGGGAGAGATGATAAATCCAATCCCCATCGAAAAACGCTACAGCAACTGGTACAACCCCATCCACAACAAGTACAAATCGTATTAGATCATCAGCCTTACGCTTTAGAAGCCGCAGCAGAGCAGCAGCTGGATTTTCAGTTTTCGGGACATACCCATCGCGGACAAGTGTGGCCCTTTTCGTGGATTACGGATTATTTGTTTGAACAGTCTCATGGCTATTTGAAAAAAGGAACAACCCAGTATTACATTAGTTCGGGACTCGGGATTTGGGGCGGACGCTATCGCATCGGAACACAATCGGAATATGTTGTTGTTACCTTAACGAGTACGTATAAGAAGGAGAAAGTGGACGCATAAGAATGCGGACTTTTTGAAATGGAGAATAAAAGGTTATTTTTGTCAAAATTTTGTTGAAGTGAATTATTTATCAGTAGAAAATATATCGAAATCTTTTGGGGCGCATAACTTGTTTGAAAATGTGTCATTTGGTATTAATAAAGATCAAAAGATTGCTTTTGTCGCAAAAAATGGATCGGGAAAATCGACTATTTTAAAAATAATAACAGGATTGGATGATCCTGATAGCGGACAAGTAGTTATTCGCAAGGGAATTCGCATGGAATTTCTATCGCAAGAACCTAATTTGCAAGATGAATTGACAATCGAAGAGAGCATATTCGCTTCTGATAGCGATATTCTTAAAGTGATCGAAGCATACGAAAAAGCATTAGAAAACCCAGAGGACGAAGAGGCGTATCAAAAAGCGTTCGAACAGATGGAAATTCACAATGCTTGGGATTTCGAAACTCAATACAAACAGATTTTAACTAAACTGAAATTAGAGGATTTAAAGTTGAAAGTGAAAACGCTTTCTGGAGGACAGAAAAAGCGTTTGGCCTTGGCGATTATTTTAATCAATAAACCTGATTTATTGATACTAGATGAGCCAACCAATCACTTGGATCTAGAGATGATTGAATGGTTGGAAAACTATTTTGCTAAAGAAAATATTACCTTGTTTATGGTGACGCACGACCGCTTTTTCTTGGAGCGCGTGTGCAATGAAATTATCGAGTTAGACAACGGGTTAATTTATCAATATAAGGGGAATTATTCCTACTATTTAGAAAAGAAAGATGAGCGAATAGCTGCTGAAAACGCAAGTATTGACAAGGCGCAAAACCTTTTTGTCAAGGAATTATCTTGGATGCGTAGACAGCCGAAAGCACGTACGACCAAATCCAAATCGCGTATTGATGATTTCTATGTAATCAAAGAAAAGGCGAGTAGTAGAAGAAAAGAACACCAAGTGGAGCTGGAGATCAACATGGAACGCATGGGAAGTAAGGTAGTAGAATTACACAAGTTGAATAAGTCATTCAATGGAAAAGTAATTTTAAATGACTTTAGCTATATGTTTAACCGTGGAGAGCGCATTGGCATCATCGGAAAAAATGGATCTGGAAAATCGACCTTTTTGAATATTCTGACACAAACCATGAAACCCGATACAGGAAAAGTGGTGATTGGAGAAACCATTAAGATTGGTTACTATACACAAGGGGGAATTTCAATTAAGCCCGAACAAAAGGTCATTGATGTCATCAAGGAGTTTGGTGAGTACATTCCGTTGGCGAAAGGGCGTTCGATCTCTGCAGGACAGCTTTTAGAGCGTTTTCTATTTGATCGCAAGAAACAGCATGATTTTGTTGAGAAATTGAGTGGAGGGGAGCTAAAACGCTTGTATTTGTGTACTGTGCTAATTCAAAACCCCAATTTTTTGATTCTCGATGAGCCCACCAATGATTTGGACATTGTCACACTGAACGTGTTAGAGAGCTTTTTATTGGATTATCCAGGCTGTTTGGTGGTGGTTTCCCACGACCGTTACTTCATGGATAAGATTGTCGATCACTTATTTGTCTTTAGGGGAGAAGGAGAAATTGAAGATTTCCCAGGGAATTATTCTGATTTTAGAAGCTATGAAGATAGTATTGAGCCTGTAAAAGAGGAAGCGCCTAAAGAAAAAGTCAACTGGAAGGAAAACCAAGTACAAAATGGATTGACGTTCCAAGAACAAAAAGAGCTGCAGAAAATAGAGCGCGAGATGACGAAATTAGAAGAGCAAAAACAAGAGATTGAAAAAGAATTTGCAGACGGAAAGGTGGAAGAAAATCAAATTGACGAGAAAGCAAATGCATTGAAAAAAATAATAAACGAACTCGAAGAAAAAGAAGAACGATGGTTTGAATTATCAGCCAAAAAAGGAGAGTAGTTTTACGTATAAAAATAGAAGAAAAGAGGGTAAAAAAAATCAATTCACCCTCTTTTTTTTATTTTAAAATTGAAATAAAGCTATAAAATATAGTAAAAATTTAAGATTTTTACAAGAGTTTAAATGTTAAAGTTTTTTGCTGTATCTCTTTGTTAATCAGTGTTTGTGTGTAAATGGAAGGTTAAGGGAATGTAATTTAACGATTAAAAAATAGGCAAATTTAAAAAAGAAGGTAACTTTGCGTAGTGAAATTTCAAGTGGTGACAGGGCTTGAGAAATTAATTTTAATGAGGAAAAAATGTTCTTTTTTTATTGGCTTATTACTGCTATTAGGTGGAGTTTTTTCGGGTTTTAAAAAGTATGAAGTAATACTTTTAGAACAGTATAAAATTGTCCCTACTGAAGCGCTGTCTTACCATCTTCCTGAGGAAAAAATAACGGAAGTAAAGGCAGAGGAAGCGGCAGTAATACCATTTACAGGGAAAACCTATATTGGTTTTAAACAAGCCTTAGGCGCAAGAGAGTCGAATGGTTTGTATCGAATTGTCAACTCGTTTGGTTATATCGGAAAATACCAATTTGGAAGGTTAGCTCTAAGATCAATAGGAATTTTTGATTCTGAAGAGTTTTTGAATGATCCGCAATTACAGGAAAAAGCATTTGATGCCCTGATTGCAAAAAACAAGTGGATTCTTAGAAATGAGATTAAAACGTTCGAAGGACGAAGAATCGACGGGATCAGAATCACAGAGTCGGGGATATTAGCCGCTGCTCACCTAGGTGGAGCAGGATCTGTGAGAAAGTATTTGAGAAGTAATGGAGCTAATTCATTTAGCGATGGATACGGAACGTCAATCAAGACTTACTTGAAAAAATTCAGTGGGTATGATGTTTCAGAGATTGATCCAGAGAAGAATGCATTAGTTATGCTGTAAACGCATAAAAGGTGGTCTGTTAAACAGATCACCTTTTTTTATTTGGTGGTGAAAAATTAATTCCTACCTTTACACCTGTAAAAATAACAGTAATGAATTTTAAACATACAAACAATTGGTGGTGGAACAACTTACGTCAAGACGTCGTGAGCTGTCCTGCTATTGGTATGTATGAAGAAAAAATATAACGGAACGAAGTATATTATTCCTACACCTCTAAGGGCTTGTCATCACGACAAGCCCTTTTTTTGTGCCCAAAAATTAAAAAAATAACGAATCGTATAAAACAAACGAAGATGAAGTATCAAGTCAATCAAGCCGGATTTTACGGTGATTTTGGAGGAGCATTTATCCCTCCAACCTTACAACCTATTGTAGCAGAACTACAAGCCCTATATGTCGAAATTATGGAAGACCCTATGTTTCAGGTAGAATTTCAACAGCTATTGGCCGATTATGTCGGTAGACCAACACCGTTGTATTATGCGGCGCGCTTATCTGCTCTGTATAATACCAAAGTGTATCTAAAGCGAGAAGATTTATGTCATACAGGAGCACATAAGATCAACAATACCATTGGTCAAGTTTTACTGGCAAAGCGCCTAGGAAAGAAGCGAATTATAGCTGAAACTGGAGCAGGGCAACATGGAGTAGCTACAGCTACGGTTTGTGCCTTAGCGGGATTAGAATGTATCGTGTTTATGGGAGCTACCGATATTGAACGCCAAGCACCCAATGTTGCGCGCATGAAAATGTTAGGTGCTGAGGTTCGCGCCGCTAAAACGGGAACCCAAACCCTAAAAGAAGCTGTAGACGAAGCCTTGCTCTACTGGATTGAAAACCCAACAGATACGTATTACTTAATCGGATCTGTAGTAGGGCCTCATCCGTATCCTGATATGGTAGGACGTTTTCAATCCGTCATTTCCAAAGAAATTCAACAGCAATTACTGGAAAAAGAAGGCGTAGATAAACCCAACTATGTTGTCGCTAGCGTAGGAGGAGGAAGTAATGCTACGGGGGCCTTTTACTCCTTTTTAGAGCAAGAAGAGGTTAAGCTCATCGTAGCAGAAGGTGGAGGAATGGGAGCGAATACTCCTCAAACAGCAGCCACTTCTTTTATCGGCAAACCGGGAGTGTTGCACGGCAGTAAAACCTTGCTTATGCAAGATGAAGCGGGAGAACCCTTGGAAGCGTATTCTATCTCTGCGGGTTTGGATTACCCAGGTTTTGGTCCTTTATTCGCTTTGATGAAACAGGAAAATCGCGCGGAATTCTTTGCCATCAAAGACGCCGAAGCAATGGAGGCTGGATTGGAACTGTGCAAATTAGAGGGAATCATTCCTGCCATCGAAAGTTCACACGCCCTCGCAGCACTCAAATACAAAACGTTTTTACCAACTGATATCGTAGTCGTAAACCTTTCCGGTAGGGGGGATAAGGATTTACAAAATTACACCAACTACTTTCAGTTGTAGTTTTTTCAGGAAAAAGCCCACGTAGGAGTGGGCTTTTTTTATGCGTAACACAGCCTGTTTTCACTTATTGTTTAGGTGTTGATCTTTAAAATGTAGCTGCTTTGTCTCTTTACTTTTTTTAAGCATATGGAGTTGTGGTTTTTGTTTAAAAATATAGGTAAAATGAATTTATACTGTGAAATAATTTGATTATTTGTATTTTTTATTTCAATAGTTTGAATTGTTAAAGTAATTAGGGTTGCTTGTTTTGTTTTTTAGGAGTACTATTGCTCGTGTGAAAATTTAATAGTTATGAATAAAGAAGTAATTAATTTAATTCCTACAGTTGAATCATTAATCAATATAGGAAAAAGTGTTGGTCCTACGTTAACCGCTTTACTAGGTTTAATCTTTTTTGAAAAAAAACGTCGCAAGTCTAGCGATCTTATGAAGAAAGATGAAGTACCGCTGGCGCTATTAGGTAAAAAGTACATCAGTAAATTTAAAAAGCCACAAGCGAGGGAAAAAGATTTTTATTTAGAAACTGGCATTAAAGCAAGAGCAGCTGACATCATGAAATTTATTGAGTTAAAGAGAACCCTAAATTATATAGATTGGTGGGTATTAAAGAAGGCTCAAGGTAGGATTCGATTTGAAGATGAAGAAGTGAAAGTAAAATGGAATGTTTTAGATCTTCTTGTTTTAGTGGTGTTAGTTTGTATTGTTATCCTGTTATTTTGTTCAGTTCTATGGTTTATTTTTACGGTTGTGCCTTTATTGATTCCCGTTGAAATATGGGTTAAGAGTAATATGAAATCTATCGTATTTCTATTTTTTTCTTTCTTGGTTATGACTTTTTATTTACTGTATTTTCTTAATTTTTTACAGGAACCTTTAGCGGTTTTTATAGTAAAAAGAGACATTGAAAAAATAAGGAAGCAAAATAAGGAAGCAAAATAAGGAAGCAAAATAATAAGGTAGCAGCATGACGTGAAAAGGACTTTTGTACTCCTTATATATATAAGGAGTACAAAAGAAAACGCATCCTTTATTTCTTTTGTACGGGATCCCAATAAAAATATCCCCATCCAAAACAAACAAATACTATATTTGCACCGGTTTAATAAAAATACAAGATGATAACAGTTAATGATGTTGCTGTCCAATTTGGTAGCACAACGCTTTTCAGTGGCGTAAGTTTCTCCATTAATGAAAATGACAAAATTGCCTTAATGGGGAAGAATGGCGCGGGTAAATCTACTTTGCTTAAAATTGTAGCTGGAGTAAACAAACCTTCATCTGGGGTTGTTGCGGCACCAAAAGAAGCAGTGATTGCTTATTTACCTCAGCATTTATTAACTGCAGATGATTGTACTGTTTTTGAAGAAACGTCAAAAGCGTTTGCTCAAATTTTCGCCATGAAGAACGAAATTGAGCAAATCAATGAAGAGTTGACGGTACGCACGGATTACGAAAGTGATGCGTATATGAAACTCATCGAACGCGTATCGGAATTAAGTGAGAAGTTTTATTCGATTGAAGAAGTAAACTACGAAGCTGAAGTTGAGAAAGTGTTGAAGGGATTGGGGTTCTTGCGTGAGGATTTTACTCGTCCAACGTCTGAATTCAGTGGAGGATGGAGAATGCGCATTGAATTGGCGAAAATCTTATTGCAAAAACCGGATTTGATTTTACTCGATGAGCCAACCAACCACATGGATATCGAGAGTATTCAGTGGTTAGAGGATTTCTTATTGACCCAAGCCAAAGCGGTAATGGTGATTTCCCATGACCGTGCTTTTGTAGATAATATCACGAATCGAACGATTGAAGTGACGATGGGTAAAATCTACGATTACAAAGCGAAATACTCAGATTATTTGGTGTTGCGCCAAGATCGTAGAGCGCATCAGTTGAAAGCTTACGAAGAGCAACAAAAGATGATTGCAGAAACGACAGAATTTATCGAGCGTTTTAAAGGAACCTATTCTAAGACTTTACAAGTGCAATCGCGCGTAAAAATGTTGGAGAAATTGGAAATTATTGAAGTGGATGAGGTAGATAATTCTGCTCTGCGCTTGAAATTCCCTCCAGCGCCACGCTCAGGTCAATACCCAGTTACTGTTACTGAAATGGGGAAAACGTATGGCGATCATGTGGTATTTAAGGATGCTAATATGGTGGTAGAACGTGGACAAAAAGTAGCTTTTGTCGGAAAGAACGGAGAAGGAAAATCAACCATGATCAAAGCAATTATGGGTGAAATCGACTATACGGGAACCATCGAATTAGGACACAATAGTCAAGTAGGGTATTTTGCACAGAACCAAGCGTCTTTGTTAGATGGAGATTTAACCATTTTTGAAACCGTAGATCGCATTGCAGAAGGGGATATCCGCACGCAAATTAAAAATATCTTAGGGGCTTTTATGTTTTCTGGAGATGATATTCAGAAAAAAGTAAAAGTACTTTCAGGAGGAGAAAAAACGCGATTAGCGATGGTGAAGCTCCTGTTGGAACCTTATAACCTTTTGATTCTGGATGAGCCAACCAACCACTTGGACATGAAAACCAAAGACATCATCAAAGCGGCATTGAAAGATTTTGAAGGAACCGTAATCTTGGTTTCTCACGACCGTGATTTCTTGGATGGATTGGCTGAAAAAGTATTTGAATTTGGTAATAAACGTGTGAAAGAACATTTTGAGGATATTAAAGGATTCCTAGCCCATAAAAAAATGGAAAGTTTACGCGAAATTGAAAAATAGGCGTAAAATGAAATAAAAAGAGTATAAACTCCTTCTCTTAAAAATTGGCATGTGTTTTGTGAATCTTTTAAGGGAAGGAGTTTGTTTTTTTAATTTCTTTAGTGGTGTAATTCACTAGAATTAGCAGGAAACAATGTGGCTTTTTCTTTTACTGTCCAGGGATAGTACTATATTTGTAAAAGGATTAAAAATAGTGTTTCATAAAATGAAAAAGGTTGTATATTTATTGAAGCATTTATGTGTAATTAACAACATTAAGTGAATGAAAAGAATAAACTTGAAACGTTTTTTTCTACTTATCGGGGGAACTTTTTTCTGCTTTGCATTTTCGGAGAATAGTTATAGTCAAAGTCTATCTTTTTCTGAGGCTATGCGTGTGATGAATGAGGAAAATAGCTTGCTGAAAGCAATGGAAAAACAAGAGGAAGTTCATCAATATGAATGGAAGGCTATGAAAGGGTTGCGTTCGCCATCGGTGAAAGCTTTTGGAATGGGGATTTACATGGATCGTTCGTTGGGATTGGACTTTAATGGCCTTCGAAACCAAGTTGGGGATTTTGTGCATTTGCCGAGTTCTGAAGTCTTAGGGAATTGGTCTGTAGATTTCAATAAACGAGACATGGCTTTTGGTGGATTGATGGCTACTTGGCCGTTGTTTACAGGAGGTAAGATTAACGCTGCAGTCAAAGCTGGTAAGATAAAAAGTGAAATTGGAGAAAAAGACATAGAGCAAACCAAGCATAAATTAATATCAGAACTCGTTGTTCGCTACTATTCCGTAAAATTGGCGGAACGTGCGTTAGTTGTTCGCCAAGAAGTATTGACGGGCATGGAAAAACATCAACATGATGCGTTGAAATTAGAAGAAAATGGCATGATTGCCCCTGTACAACGTATGGCTGCTGATGTAGCGGTTTCAGATGCCAATCGAGAGTTTGAAGCGGCAAAGAAAGATGCTACTTTGGCGCGTTTAGCCTTAGCTAATACCATGGAAGTAGAAGAGGTAACAGCTGATTTGAGCAGTGATTTTTTTATTTTGCCTCAGTTAGAACAGCTGGATTACTATCAAGTTTCGGCGGAAAATCACTATCCAGCCTTGCAAAAAGTAGCCTTACAAAAGGAATTAGCTACGCAGGGAATTAAAGCAAAACAATCATCCAATTACCCTACGGTAGTAGCCTTTGGACAAACGATTTTGGCACACAACAATCCCATCAGTGGATTAGATGTGCTTTATGACAATAATAAACCTTGGACGGTGGGTATTGGAGTAACCTATACTTTATTTGAAGGATTGAAGAATAGAAATGAAATTAGAGCAGCCAAAGCTACCAGAGAAAGTGTGGAACTATTTGAAGAAAAGGCAAAGTCTGATATCAAAATGTTAGTGGCGAAACTATACCAAGATATCCTAAAACAACAGGAACAAATTGAGAGTTTAACCACGCAAGAGGCTATGGCTACAGAGTACCTTCGCGTGCGCAATAAAGCTTTTGTCGAAGGATTTGCAACCTCAACTGAAGTTGTGGATGCAGAGCTGAATTTATCCGTAGTGAAGCTAAAAAAAATACAAGCGCATTTTAATTATGTAGCCAATGTAGCATCGCTATTTGAATACACGGGGTTGAGTAATGAATTTGTCCAATTTGCAAAATAAATTGAAGGTAAGATGAAAAATAAAGTAATAAGCGCAATTGTTGGAATTGTAGTGGTAGCGATTGTTTTCGCGGTTTCTATTTGGTATATGAGTGCGCCACAAGAGAGTTATATACAAGGACAAGTGGATGCGACACAGATTAATGTATCGTCAAAGATTCCAGGACGAATTGACAATATTCTGGTTAAAGAAGGAGAAAAAGTACAGGCTGGGCAGGTTTTAGTTCAAATCAGTACCCCAGAAATTGATGCCAAATTACAACAAGTCGAGGCCTTAAAGGCTGCGGCACAAGCCCAAGATGCAAAAGCTAATACAGGAGCGCGTAAAGAAGAGATTCAAGCCGCTTACAATATGTGGCAACAGGCAAAAGCTGGAGCAGAGTTTGCACAAAAAACCTATGCTAGAGTAGAAAACTTATACAAAGAAAAAGTAATTCCAGCCCAACAAAAAGACGAAGCTTATGCGAAGTACATTGCTGCTCAAGAAGTAGAAAAAGCAGCGAGTGCAACCTATCAAATGGCAAAAAGTGGCGCTCGATCAGAAGATAAAGCGGCGGCTTTGGCTGTTTTTAACCAAGCGAAAGGGGCTGTGGAAGAAGTGTTGATTTATAAAGGAGAAGGAGAAGTGAAATCACCACAAGATGGAGAGGTGTATACGATTATGCCAAACAAAGGTGAAATCGTGAATTCGGGTTATCCGATTGTGAACTTAGTGGATTTAAACGATGTTTGGGTGAACTTTAATGTTCGCGAGGATCTAATGCCTAAGTTTAAAATGAATGCGAAATTTCACGCTAAGGTTCCCGCTTTAGGAGATCAAGAAATTGAGCTAGAAGTACAATACATTGCTGTACAAGGAGACTATGCAACATGGAGTGCGACCAAAGCCAAAGGGGATTTTGATATGAAAACCTTTTTGATTAAGGCCTACCCAACGCAAAAAGTGGAAGGGTTAAGACCAGGAATGAGTGCTTTAGTCGTAGAAAGTAGTTTGAAGTAAAAATAAAAATAACGTGAGTAAAGGTTTTTTAGCCCTATTGAAAGAAGAGTTTAAGCGAATGCTGACCACACCGCGTATTTTGGTGTTGATTCTTGGTATTCCGCTTTTGCTATTTCTGTACTATGGAGCTTTGTTAAAAGAAGGGGTTTCTCGAGATTTACCAGTAACGATCCTCGATTTAGATAAAAGTAGTACTTCACGTAAACTAGCAAGTTTTATTGATGCCAGTGCGGCGATGCAAATTGTCTATGAAGTAAACGATGAGTTAGAAGGACAAAAAACAGTGCGTCGTGGGGATTCTTTTGCGTTGATTATCATTCCAAAAGATTTTCAAAAAAACGTACAGAAAGGGGTAAAAACCAATGTGACTTGTTATTACAATGGGCAGTATTTACTGCCCGCAGGATTAATTCAGCGCGATTTTCAAACAGCTGCAGGGTATCTCGCTGCAGGGGTTCGAACAATCTCTTTAGAGCAGGGAGGTCTAACACCAAATCAAGCATTAGCTGCTGTAGCCCCCATCAACGTAGAAGAACATGTACTCTTTAATCCGTATACGAGTTATGAATACTATTTAGGTCTGGCTTTTATGCCAATGGCCTTGCAAATTATTATGCTAGTGGTCTCGATTTTCGTTTTTGGTGTAGATCTAAAATATAGAAAAGGAAATGAACTACTCGAACGAGCGAACAATAAAATGTACGTTGTAGTATTGGCAAAAATAATGCCTTATACTTTGGTTTTTATGGTGTTGGGCTTGTATATGAATAGTTATGTGTTCTACCAATTGAGTATGCCATTTAAGGGGAATTTCTTCGTGCTAAATGCATTTTTCTTCTTATTTATCTTGGTTTGCCAAAGCATGGCTTTTTTCTTGGCTTCGATTATGAATAGTTTGCGTATTGCTTTGACTATTGGTGGCGCCTATGCAGCGGTAGCATTTTCGTTTGCAGGCTATACATTTCCTCCTGAGGGAATGAGCGGATTTGTACGCGGTGTAAACTACGTTTTTCCTTTTCATTCCTATATGCGTTTTGTAGTAAATTACGCGATTCGCGGAATTTCATTTAATGCAGAACAAGGAGGCTATTTGATTGCGTTTGCTGTTTTTATCTGTTTAGGATTGGTGGGAATACCCTTTTATTATAAAAAATTACAGAAAGGAGGCTATGATGCTTAACGGATTAATTGAAAACTGTGCCTTGATTTGGGAGTCTTGTAAAAGAGAAGTCAAAATGATTTTTAAGGATTCAGCCATTGTGATTACCTATCTTGTATGTGTACTCTTGGTTGCTTTTGTGTATTCCTATGTTTACTCTAAAGAGGTAATTACCGAATTACCTGTAGCTATTGTCAATCAAGATCAATCGAAAATGAGTTTTCAAATTGATCGCATGCTGGATGCAACCCCTCAACTGAAGGTGAATTTACGCACGGCTAGTATGGATTTAGCTCAAGAAGCGTTTTACCAAGAAAAGATTAAAGGAATTATTGTGATTCCAGAACATTTTGGTCGAGATTTACAAAAAGGCAAAGTGCCAACTTTAGGAGCATATTGTGATGCATCTTATATGTTATACTATAAACAAACCCTTGGAGCTGTCATGCTTACGGCAGGCACTTTAGGTGGGCAAGTAGAAGTCAATAAAATGATGGCTGGTGGAATGCCAATGAAACAAGCTGCAGCAACTCGACGTCCTTTTGATGTAACAGCCAAACCACTGTTTAATATTAATGGAGGATATGCTACGTTTTTGATGCCTGCTGTTTTTTTAATTGCAGTTCAAACTTTACAACTCAACGGAATGGGAATCTTAGCAGGTACATTGCGTGAAAAAAGACGATTTGCGACTACTTTTGCTTTTGCACAAGGACGTTTTTCCAACTTCTTTTTAACGATTGGAAGGAGTTTAGCCTATCTCATCCTTTCGATGTTGATGATGTGGATTGTGCTTGGGGTGGTGATGCATGTCTTTACGTTTCCACAACGAGGAAATCTTGTGGAAGTTACGCTGTTTTTGATACCTTTTATACTAGCAGTTTCCTTTTTGGGAATGGCGCTGGCGAATTGGTTTAAACACCGAGAAGATTCGATTATGACGGTGACGCTATTTTCCATTCCAACTTTGTTGATGACTGGATTATCTTGGCCCACAACTGCTTTTCCAACCGCAATTAAGGTGATTTCCTTTTTTATTCCCTCTACAGTGGGAACCAAAGGATTTGTCGCCTTGACGCAATTCGGCGCTTCTTTACAAGATGTACGTGATTTGTTTTTACAGATGTGGTTGGTTTGCTTGTTTTACTTTATGCTGGCCGTATGGTCTAACTGGCGTTTAAGAAGAAAAGAAGGAGAGCGAGTGGCTCAAGAAATAGAATAAAAAATAGGATTGCTTTGCAATCCTATTTTTGTATGGTCAATTGATAAATCGATGTTGGTAATTCCGGATTATCTGGATCAGTACACAAGAAGAAAGAGACTTCTTTTGGGGAGTTTTTATATACAGTGATTCCCTCGAATTTTTCATCAGTACTAATGGTTTTGGTTTTTTCGACCTTCATTTTTTTGGTGTTAATCTTCCCCACAATCGATCCTTTGATTTCACCATCTGCATAAGTCGAACCTGAATCTTCAGCTGTTGCAATGAAGTAAAGGTCTTGATCGACCAAAACTGCATCAGTAAACCCCGTTTGAACTTTGTCTAATTTGGGTAATTTCATCGGAGTATACGTAATTCTAAAGTTGTCTAAAATACTTTCGCCTGTTACTACAAATACGCCGTTTTGTTGTTTTGGACCATTGCCTCGATTAAAAAAATACCACGTCTCTTTGTCATAGACTACCCCCTCAATATTGAAATCTGCATCGTCTAAATGAGCAAAAGCTTTCATTGATTCGTATAACAAGGCCAAAGATTGCTGGCTTATGGGTTCATTCGTCAATTGGTGAATTTCATACAAGGTCGTTCGATTGGCGGTTGATCCTGAACCGAAAAGATAATAATTGACACCATCAAACGCCAGAGATTCTAAATCGGGTTTTGCTGCTTTTGCCATATGCTCTTCTCCGATATAATCTTCGGTAAGAGCGGTTTTGTGTAGTTGCTTGGATGGAATATCATAGTGATATAAATACGAGCTATCATCCGCAATCAGATGTAATTTGTCTTCTGCATAGTACAAACCTGAAGCTGCACTTGCCCCTATAATATGATATAGAAACGATATCGTCAATTTTCTCATGGTTACTTGAATTGAATTTTATAAATTTAATACATCCGAACTACTTAATGAATTAAATTGATATGAGTTTTGAAAATAAATATAAGGCTACGGGGAAAACGAAACTAAGTAAATTATCAACCCTTCCTGATTTTGAGATGAGTTCTAAAAAGGCTCTACGCAAATTAAAAGAAGCGAGTCGACACTTGAGTAAGTTTCAAGAATTGATGTATGCCCATAATCGGTATAGTTTTTTGATTTGTATTCAAGGAATGGATACAGCGGGTAAAGATAGTTTGATTCGCGAAGTATTTCGATCGTTTAATGCAAGAGGGGTTGTGGTTCAGAGTTTTAAAAAACCCACCTCCAATGAATTAGAACACGATTATTTATGGCGTCATTATATTGCACTGCCTGAAAAGGGAAAGTTTACTGTGTTCAATCGCACCCATTACGAAAATGTGTTGGTTTCACGGGTGCATCCCGAAATTGTTTTGAATGAACGTCTTCCTCAAATTACAAGCATAGAACAGTTAGACCAAGATTTTTGGGACAAGCGATATCAGGAAATTGTCAATTTTGAGGAGCACATCAGCAATAATGGGGTGATTGTGTTGAAGTTTTTCTTGCATCTGGGTAAAAAGGAGCAGAAAAAGCGTATTCTTCGTCGATTAGGAAAGAAAAAGCACCATTGGAAGTTTGCTCCTGAAGATGTTCGAGAGCGTGAGTTTTGGGAGGAGTACCAACAATATTACGAAGAAAGTATTGAAAAAACAGCTACAGAAACCTGTCCGTGGTATGTAATTCCCGCAGATAATAAATCTTTGTGTCGCTATATTTTTGCTCATATTTTGCTTGAAGTAACAGCACGTTTAACGGATGTGAGTATGCCTGAATTACCAGAACACATTCAAGAAAATTTGTCCAAGTATAGAGAGCGTTTGCTCTCAGAAGACGAGTAGAAAACAACAGATGCTTCTCTTTTTAGGCAAACGATAACGGAACACTGATGTTTGATTGACCTTTGTTTTCGTTCTGCTTGAGAAAGAATTTATTCTCTTGACTGATTCTTTCGTTTTCTTGTCAGTATATTTGCACAAATTTTTACATCCATGAATCTATCTATTTATATCAAAGAGTTCCGATATAATATTCAATTAGCCTATCCAATTATTTTAGCCATGTTAGGACATACCGTGGTTGGAGTTATTGACAATATTATGGTGGGTAAAATTGGACCTACAGAACTAGCAGCCGCTTCTTTGGCCAATAGTTTTGTGTTTATCGCCATTTCTTTGGGAGTAGGATTTTCTACTGCGATTACACCTTTTGTTGCAAAAAGCGATGCTGCTAATGATATAGAAGGTGGACGATCAACTTTTGTCAACGGATTGTTTCTGTGTATAGTTGTAGGGGTTGTGCTGTTTACGATTATCTTTTTGGCAAAGCCCTTTTTGGTTTATATGGGGCAACCTGAGGAAGTAACGCAATTAGCTAAACCCTTTTTGGATATTGTGGCCTTATCTATTATTCCTTTGGTGATGTACCAAGGATACAAGCAATTTGCAGATGGTAAATCACAAACCAAGAACTCCATGTATGCAACGTTGATTTGTAATGGGGTGAATTTGTTGTTCAACTATTTATTAATTTATGGAATTTGGTTTTTCCCAGCTTTGGGAATGCTAGGTGCGGCTTATGGAACGTTGATTTCTCGTGTGGTGATGATTATTTATATGCATTTTGCCTTGAAAAGGCAGGCAATGTTTCAGCCTTTTATGAACCAAGTAAAGTTCAGTGAGATCAAAAAGAGCGTATTGAAACAAATTGCGAAGATTGGTGTACCGTCAGGATTAATGAGCTTCTTTGAAGTAGCCCTATTTGTTGGAGCGGTTTGGTTGTCGGGTATGTTGGGAACTGTTTCTCAAGCGGCCAATCAAATTGCCTTGAGTATGTCGTCGATGACGTTTATGTTTGCCAGTGGGTTAGGAGTAGCTGCTACAATTCGCGTAGGAAATCAAATGGGATTAAAGAATTATACCTATATGCGAACCGTAGCTCGTTCGATTATGTTGATGGCTTTGGGTATTTATATTCTCTTTGCTTTGTTGTTCGTTTTGTTTCACAACTATATTCCCCTCCTTTTCTTAGATGCTAAGGATGTAACGAATGCTGTAATGAATGAAGAGGTAATCCAAATAGCAGGACAACTGCTGCTAGTAGCCGCTGTGTTCCAAATTTCCGATTGTATGCAAGTGGTAACCCTAGGGGCTTTACGTGGTTTACAAGATGTAAATGTTCCTATGATTATTACCTTTATTTCGTATTGGATTGTTGGATTTCCACTGTCTATTTATTTGAGTTTATATACAAGTGTTGGAACGCCAGGTATTTGGATTGGATTACTCGCTGGATTAACAACTGCAGCTATTTTGCTTTATGCTCGTTTTTATCAAATTTCCAATCGATTGATTACTACTAATTTAAATTAAATATATAATGCAATTACCAAAATTTGTTTTAGCAGATAATACAGATCACTTAGATGATATCTTTATTATACACTTAGAGTTTCCTCGTTTCATCATCAACTTAAATACGGATGAAATTGAGTTTTTAGAAAGCATTGAAGAGTCCGAAGAATCTGAAGTAGAAGGAGAAATGGAAACTTTGGTTGTACAAGCTGGGGAGTTCTACGAAAGAGAAATGGCTCGCTATGTGGAGTCGGAAGAATTAGAAGACTAATTGATTTCGATCATAGTAAAGGACAGCTGTAAAAGAGAAGGAATCTTCTTTTTTGCAGCTGTTTTTTTATTTGAAGTTGTCATATGTCAAGCCGAATAGCACAGTTTTGCTTTGAATTCTAGAAGAAGTCCTTTTGTTTTTTGGTGCAATTGATGCATTTACGGAAGTATTTTTGTGTATTATTTTAGATTTTAAAATGTTTGTCAATAAAATACGGCGCTTTTAGTAGTAATGATACTGGGGGCACGTAAAAAGCGTTAGCAGGATGAAAATTCGCTACCTTTGTGTACTTGAAAATGGTGGATATGAACAAAATTTTAAGTATTCAACACAAAGTGTTGGAAAAGGTGAATAAACAAACCTTATCACAGCAGACAGTTTATCCTATCTTGTTAGCGATTAGTTTTGGACACCTATGTAACGATTTACTACAAGCGGTTGTACCTGCAACCTATCCCTTACTAAAAGAGAATTATCAGTTGAGTTTTGCACAGATTGGCTTGATTACATTCTTTTATCAAATGTCGTCGTCTTTACTTCAGCCTTTAGTAGGAAATTATACCGATAAAAAACCACAACCATATTCTCAGATTTACGGGATGTTGTGTACCACCTTAGGTGTTGTTTTATTGGCATTTGCCCCGAGTTATCTATGGGTATTAGTGGCTGTAACCTGTATTGGAATAGGGTCGTCTATTTTCCACCCAGAATCTTCTCGTGTGTCTTATGTAGCCTCAGGAGGAAAGCGAAGTTTGGCGCAATCCATCTTCCAAATTGGTGGAAATACAGGAACTGCATTAGCTCCACTTTTAGTCGCTTGGCTTGTTTTACCTCAAGGACAACAACACTTGTTGTGGTTTGTGGTTGTGGCAATTATAGCGCAGTTTGTTTATTACTTTATTGGTACGTGGTACAAAGGCATTTTAAGACAAGCCGCAACGGCCAAAGAGAAAAAGAAAATACGCATTCCGATGCTATCAACCTTTAGAGTCAATAGTGCCATTGTGGTATTGCTATTGCTCATTTTTTCCAAGTATTTTTACGTAGCGAGTATTTCGAGCTACTTCCAGTTCTATACCATGGATAAATTTGGGATTACAGAAGTACAAGCACAAGTGTATTTGTTTTACTTCTTGATTTCCGTAGCTTTAGGTACTTTAATCGGAGGATTTTTGGGAGATAAAGTCGGACGAAAATACATTATTTGGTTTTCGGTACTAGGAGCGGCTCCTTTTACGTTGTTATTGCCTCATGTTGGTTTGGCCTGGACGGGTATTCTCATTGTGATTATTGGGTTTATTATATCCTCTGCTTTTCCTTCTATTTTGGTATATGCACAGGAATTACTTCCCAAGAAAATCGGAATGGTATCGGGCTTATTCTATGGGTTTGCTTTTGGTATGGGCGGATTGGGGTCTGCGATTTTAGGTTGGTGGGCCGATCATACCTCAATTGAGTATATTTATAGCGTATGCGCGTATTTACCGTTACTAGGTATTATTGCTTGCTTCTTACCGAATATGAAAAAAGTTTCTTTTAGTGAAGAATAATTTTGTAACTTCCCTAAAAATAGAAACAAATGAAATATACTATTCTTTTTTATCCTGGTATATTGGTAGTCGTTATGGCTTTAGTATCGTGTGGTAGTACACAAACAGCATTGGTCTATGCCGATGAATATCAAACAAGCATAGCCTTTTATCAAGACACGGTGAATCCACAGCTATACTACAACATCGATAAAAATATACACCTAATCGATGAAGGCAGCCAATTGCCAACGAGTAAAGGAGCTAACTAAGTTTCTCTTTGTAGAGAAAAGATAGATATGAATTAAAAGATAAAGAATCCAAAAGGGAATATGCTTTTGGTAGTTCATATAAAAAATCCGATAGCAAACCTATCGGATTTTTTTATAGTATTTTTAGTTGATTTACAATAGTTTTCCTGTAAGGAACATCGCTGCGATAGAAAAGTAGATAATCAAACCTGAAACGTCTACTAAGGTTGCTACAAAGGGAGCAGAGGCTGTGGCGGGGTCCATGCCGAACTTTTTCAAGGCAAATGGGATAATAGAACCCGATAAGGTTCCCCATAAGACAATGAACAGCAAAGAAATGGAAACACTTAAACCAACGTACAACCAAAACTCACCATAGTCGTAAATTCCTGCTTCTTGCCAGATGAAAATACGCACAAATCCGATGATTCCCAAAATACCACCTAGCATAAGACCAGAGGCAATTTCTTTACGCATCACATACCACCAATCGCTTAGTTTAAGCTCACCAATGGCCATAGCACGAATAATTAAGGATGCTGCTTGGGATCCAGAGTTTCCTCCACTGGAAATAATAAGTGGTACAAATAGTGCCAATACCACCGCTTTTTCAATCTCTTGATCATAGTAAGCCATGGCTGATGCCGTTAGCATTTCTCCCAAGAATAAGACAATCAACCATCCAGCGCGTTTTTTTACTAATTCTATAAGGGGCGTATGGGTATAGGATAAATCCAACTCTTCCATCCCCCCGAATTTCTGAATGTCTTCGGTATCACGTTCTTTAATCTTATCTAAGATGTCGTCAAAGGTAACAATCCCTACCAAGACTCCTTTTTCGGTGATGATAGGTAAAGCCGAGCGATCGTATTTCTCAAAATCATCGAAGGCTTCTTCCATTGGGGTTGTTGTTACCAAGGAAACAAAGGTGTGGTCAATTAAATCAGCAATGAGTGTATCCTCATCCGCCAACAACAATTGCCCCACTTGCAAGTCATCAATCAAAACATTGTGGTCGTCTACAACATATATATAGTTGAGCGTTTCGGCCTTTTTACCATATTTTTTGATGTGTTGAAACACCTGTTTTACTGTTTTATTCGCTTTGGTCTGAATATATAAAGGCGTCATTAAACGCGCAATACTATCTTCTTTGTAACCTATTAAATTTAATGCAATTTGCTTTTCTGTATCATTTAATAAGTTGATTGAATACTTAATTAATTCATCTGGGAAGTTCTCCAAGAGTTCCGTTCTATCATCCGGTTCTAGGTTATTAAGTACCTCAGCGTAATCCTCACGCGTCATGCTACGCACAATTTCTTCCTGAATATTAATATCTAGAAATGAAAACACTTCGACCTTCAGCTCAGGAGAAAGCTTTAGAAAATGAAGATTTCGTTCTCTTCTTCTCATTTCTGAAATAGCTTCAGCTATGTCGGCTGGGTGCATATCTTTAAAAAACATAGGTAAGATTTTATAAAGTGTTTAACAATCATTTCTTCAATTCGAGTGCAAAAGTAACGCTAAGTTATAGAAAATTAAAATTTCTAATTGTATTCTAATAATAAAAGTAAGGAAAAAAAGGAGATAGTTTACGGTTTAAAAACAACAAACAAAAGCTATTCCTCTAACAAAGTAGGATCAATTGTTTTTTTCGTTTTTGCGCCCATATCTTTTAATTTTTGCACGGAGGTTAATAAGTTGCCTTTGCCGAGACTTAATTTGTTGAAGGCGCTGTCGTATTCATTTCGCGTTTCTTCTAGTTTTCTGCCGATCTTCGTTAAATCATTGATTAACCCAACGAATTTATCGTGTAGAAGTCCAGCTTGACGGGCAATTTCATACGCATTTTCTTGTTGTTTTTGCTGTCTCCAAATCGTTTCTACTGTGCGTAACGTAGCGAGTAGAGTGGAAGGAGTTACAATGACGATATTCTTTTCAAAGGCTTTGGTATAAAGTGCGTTATCTGCATTTACAGCTACAGAAAATGCCGTTTCAATCGGAATAAACAATAAGACAAAATCTGGGCTCGTTCCTTTGTAGAGTTCATAGTAATTCTTGTCTGACAAGTTTTCAATATGTCGTTTAATCGAGAGGATATGCTCTTGCAAATAGCGGTTTTGTTCCTGTTTTTCTGTGGTATTGATATATTGTTCATAGGCGACCAAGGACACTTTGGAATCCACGACCAAATGGCGTTGATCGGGGAGGTAAATCACCACATCGGGTTGTAGACGATTGCCTTGATCACTGGTGTAACTCGGTTGCGTTTTATATTCTCGATCTTTTTCTAAGCCTGATTTTTCTAAGACACTTTCCAAGATCATTTCCCCCCAATTTCCCTGCATCTTATTGTCTCCTTTCAAGGCTTTGGTCAGGTTGAGGGTTTCTTCACTCATCTTGGCGTGTACTTGTTGTAAACCAAAAATTTGTTGACGCAAAGCAGCATGATGATCGATACTTTCTTTGTGCGTTTGCTCAACTTTTTGCTCAAATAGGCCAATTTTTTCCTGTAAAGGCGTTAGTATCGTTTCCATCTGTGCTTTGTTCAGCTGGGTGAATTTATCGCTCTTTTCTTCGAGTATTTTATTAGCTAGGTTTTCAAATTGGGTCGTAAATTGTTCTTGTAACGCTAAGGTTTGTTTTTGTTGTAGATCCAGTTTTTCTTTAAAGTTGGCTAGCTCCGTTTCGCGGATGGAAATACGCGCAATTAACTCTTGGTTGTCTTGACGAAGTAACTCTGTTTGTTCTTCTAGCTTTAGTTTTTCGCGTTGCAATTGTTGATTTTGTTGCGTAATAAACTCTTTTTCAGCCAACATTTGTAGCGTTTCAGCAGTGGTTGAAGAAGATTTAGATCCCTTTTTTCCCAAAAGAAAAACGAGAATTAAAATTAGAAGGACTAAAAAACCGAGAATAATTTCTTGCGACATGGTACAACATTTGATTATGCTTCAAAAATAGAGAATATTGTGCGGTTCAAGGGTATCATTCTTGTTCTTATTTGTAGCAAAATAGCAAGTGAAGGGGGACCTGTAGTTACTATAAAAAAAAAGCCCTTGTTTATCACGAGGGCTTTTCTATTTTTATTTACTTAAGTACATTTTTCTACGAGAATAGATTTCATAGAATTGATCATCTCTTAAGTTGTCGATGAATAAGATACTTTCTCCGGTTGATTTCATCTCTGGGCCTAAAGCTTTATTCACATTTCTAAACTTATTGAAAGAGAATACAGGTGTTTTGATGGCATATCCTTTCAACTGAGGATTAAAGGTAAAGTCAGTTACTTTGTTGTGGCCTAACATTACTTTTGTCGCATAGTTTACATAAGGCTCTCCGTACGCTTTTGCAATAAATGGCACCGTTCTAGACGCTCTTGGATTCGCTTCGATAATGTAAACGATATCGTCTTTAATGGCAAACTGAATGTTGATTAAACCTACGGTTTGTAACGCTACTGCGATTTTTCTTGTGTGATCTTTGATTTGATTTAATACAAACTCTCCCAAGTTAAATGGCGGTAACATCGCGTGGCTATCTCCGGAGTGTACCCCGCATGGTTCAATGTGCTCCATGATTCCGATGATATACACATTTTCACCGTCACAAATTGCATCTGCTTCTGCTTCGATAGCTCCATCTAAGTAGTGGTCTAATAATAGAGAGTTACCTGGAATTTGGTTTAATAAATCAATGACATGCTCCTCTAATTCTTTTTTATTGATGACAATCTTCATTCCTTGTCCTCCTAATACGTACGATGGACGAACTAATAATGGGAAGTCTAATTGATCTGCTAATTGCAACGCTTGATCCGCTGTTTTAGCTACACCAAATTGTGGGAATGGGATGTTTAACTCCTCTAACAAGGTAGAGAAACGTCCGCGATCTTCTGCTAAGTCTAAAGCGTCAAAGCTTGTTCCGAAAATTTTGATTCCGTGACGGTGTAATTTTTCTGCTAATTTTAAAGCCGTTTGACCTCCTAATTGAACGATTACGCCTTCTGGTTTCTCATGACGGATGATATCGTAGATATGCTCCCAGAATACAGGTTCGAAATACAATTTGTTTGCTGTATCAAAATCGGTAGAAACTGTTTCTGGATTACAGTTGATCATAATGGTTTCATATCCTGCTTCTTCTGCCGCTAGCACTCCGTGTACACAAGAGTAGTCAAATTCAATTCCTTGACCGATACGGTTCGGTCCTGAACCCAGTACCACTACTTTTTTCTTGTCTGTTACAACACTCTCATTCGATACGTAGCGTGTTCCATCTGCTTTTTGGATATCTGCTTCGAAGGTAGAGTAGTAGTATGGTGTTTTAGCAGGGAATTCAGCTGCACACGTATCTACTAATTTGAATACGCGTTGAATGTCCATTTTATCACGTAAATCGTGAACCTTACTCTCTAATGTTTTTAACATATGAGCAATTTGTCTATCCGCAAACCCTTTTTGTTTGGCTTCTAACAACAAATCTTTAGGTAAAGTTTCGATGGTGTAATTTGAAATTTCTTTTTCTAATAGATAGAGCTCCTCGTATTGTTTCAAGAACCACATATCGATTTTGGTAATCTCGTGAATACGGCTCAATGGAATTCCGTGTTGAATGGCATCATAGATCACAAATACACGATCCCAGCTCGCATGTGTTAATTTATCGATGATTTGATCGTAGTTGGTATATCCTTTACCATCTGCTCCTAAACCATTGCGTTTAATTTCTAAGGATTGAGTAGCCTTGTGTAAAGCTTCTTGGAACGAACGTCCAATACCCATTACTTCACCTACGGATTTCATTTGCAATCCTAAGGTTCTATCTGCTCCTTCAAATTTGTCAAAGTTCCAACGTGGGATTTTCACAATTACATAGTCTAACGTCGGCTCAAATAAAGCAGAAGTTGATTTTGTAATCTGGTTTTGCAATTCATCTAAGGTATACCCTAAGGCTAATTTCGTAGCGATTTTTGCAATTGGATATCCCGTTGCTTTAGAAGCAAGAGCTGATGAACGAGAAACACGTGGGTTGATTTCGATGGCCACGATATCTTCTTTTTCATCTGGAGACACCGCAAACTGTACGTTACAACCACCAGCGAAGTTTCCGATGCTACGCATCATCTTGATAGATAAGTCGCGCATTCTTTGGAACGTACGATCGGATAACGTCATAGCAGGTGCTACGGTGATACTATCTCCCGTATGGATTCCCATAGGGTCCATATTTTCAATCGTACAGATGATTACGACGTTGTCATTTTTATCACGTAATAATTCTAATTCGTATTCTTTCCATCCCAATAGCGCTTTATCAATTAAAACTTCGTGGATGGGAGAAGCTTCTAATCCTCTCGTTAATAAATCGTCGAAATCTTCTGCATGGTGTACAAAAGCAGCACCAGTACCTCCTAAGGTAAAGGATGGACGAATAACTAAAGGAAAACCAAACTCTTGTGCGATTTCTTTTCCTTGAAGGTAAGACGTAGCTGTGCGTGCAGGTGCAACAGGTACATCAATACGCTCTAATAATTGTTTGAATTGTTCGCGGTCTTCTGTGATATTAATCGCGTTAATATCTACACCAATTAAACGAACACCAAAGTCTGCCCAAATTCCCTTTTCATCACACTCCAGACATAAGTTTAACGCTGTTTGTCCTCCCATAGTTGGCAATACAGCATCAATCTCTGGATGAGCAACTAGAATTTCAATGATTG
The DNA here is from genome assembly GCF_046557355.1 of Myroides sp. DW712. NCBI lineage: Bacteria > Pseudomonadati > Bacteroidota > Flavobacteriia > Flavobacteriales > Flavobacteriaceae > Myroides > Myroides sp. DW712. The sequence continues at coordinate 68,891 of NZ_JBKFDO010000010.1, read as the reverse complement.
AACGTGCAGTTAATGGCTTTAGATAAATATGATCCGCCATCGATGGGTCGGTCATAATTGTTGCGGGATTTGAGTTAACTAAGATAACTTTAATTCCCTCTTCTCTTAATGATCTTGCTGACTGTGAACCTGAATAATCAAATTCGCAAGCTTGTCCGATGATGATTGGTCCTGAACCAATGATTAAAACGGTCTTGATAGAAGTGTCTTTAGGCATTTTCTTGTGTTGTTTAGTATATTGTACTCCTGGTCTAAAAAGTACGTATCGTGTGTGTGATTGTATGCGGATGCTTTCGACAAAGTATAAAAAAAGGCGTTACCATCAAATGAGTAACACCTTTATTTATATTTTGATCAAAACATTAATGCTTATGTTTTGTTTCACAAGAAACAGTTAATTTATGTCTTCCTTTAGCTCTTCTAGCAGCTAATACTTTTCTACCATTAGGAGTAGACATTCTTTCCATGAAACCATGTTTGTTTCTTCTTTTTCTATTTGAAGGTTGAAACGTTCTCTTGCTCATTGCGTTTATCTTTAAATCTTAGTATTTTACTTCTCAAAAAATTCAGCTTTGATATACTTGCGCCAAAACCGAGTGCAAATATATAAAGTCATTTGATTCTTACAAAGTCTTTTTGTAAAATATTTTTACAAACTTGCGATTCAGGCTTTGTTTTTCCCTATTTTAAAGGAAAAAGAATCCCGTGAAACTACCAAAGATAAGAAAAATATTTTCTTAAAGACAGAAAAGCGTTGTTTTGTAGCGCATAAAACGGCTTTTTTTGTTAAGAAAATTAAAAATCTTTTATTCTGTCAAAAAATAATCAACAGTGTTTTTTGGGATTAGGCCTTTTTAATCAAACCATATTCAATAGCCAAGGTGATAACGGTACTTAGGTTGGTGGTTTGAAATTTTTCAATTAAATTCTTGCGGTGACTATCTACCGTATGGGTACTGATAAAGAGACGATCGGCAATTTGCTGGGTCGTCAACCCTTGAGCGGCTTCGAGTAATACTTCTTTTTCACGTCGGGTGAGTTTGGGAATGGTATTTAGGCCTGTTTTGTTTTTTTTCTCTAGTACTACTTGAGTTTGGGAACACAGAAAGGATTGCTGGTTGTATACCGCGTAAATTCCCTGTACAATCTCGTCTACAGACGCATTCTTTTGTATGTATCCTGAAGCTCCTTCTTGTAGGGAACTGTTGATGACTGCATACTCATTGTGTACACTTAACATGATGATTTGCATGTCGGGGTATTTTTTCTTTAGCGGTTTAATCCAATCCAAACTGTTGATATCTTCTAAATTAATGTCGAGTAATAAGATGTGGATGGGATTCTTCTTTAGTCCTTTTTGCAAAGCTTCTAACGAAGGATAACAACCCGTCACTTGAATGTTTTCTTGCTTGTTTAGAATGTTTTTTAACCCCTCTAGTAATAAAGGATGGTCGTCTGTCAGCGCTACTTTTATCATGTTTTATTGTTTTGGGAATTGAAAATCAATACTTGTGCCTAGGTTTAATTCGGAATGAAGGTGTAATTCTCCCTTGAGGAACTGAACACGGGATTGGATATTGTGTAAACCTGCGGACTTAGTTTGTTGTACTTGAGTAAGGTCAAAACCACAACCGTCATCTTCAATGGTAACCATATAGGAGGTCTCATTTTCTACGAATTGAATAATAATTTGTTGGGGATGTGCGTGTTTTAAGGCATTATTTACTAATTCTTGAATAATGCGATAGACCAATAATTGTTTATCTTGAGCCAACGTATGAGTGTAACCCAAAAATTGGACATCAATATCCAATTGATCGGTCGACATGCGATTGGCATATTCTTTTAGAGCCTCTTCTAAACCATATTTCAATAAGAGATCGGGCATTAGATTGTGAGCCACACGTCGGAGTTCATCCACGGCATTATCTAAGTGCTCCATGGATTTAGCCATCTCTAGTTTATTGCCTTCTGCAATTTTATGGTAGAGGGTACTCAACTGAATTTTCGTCCCAGAAAGTAATCCTCCTAAACCATCATGTAAATCCCGAGCTAAGCGAGAACGCTCCTGTTCTTGTCCATCTAACAATGCAGTTAGTGTTGCAATTTTTGCATGTTGTTTCTCTTTTTCTAAGGCTAAATTATACAGCGCTCTTTGTTGCTTCATGCTCTTGGTGCGTTGCTTGTACACATAAAGAAGGACAAAGAGAAGGATAGCAAATACAGCAGCTAGTGCTAAAAAATAAGTATTGACCTTCTCTTGGTAGGACAAGGTTTTCTTAAAATGTTGAATATCTAAAAGTTTATTGTCATTCTCTAGTTGAGATAATTTAAGCGCCTGTGCATGGGTTTCGGTTTCTAGTTGGCTAATTTCTAGTCTTTTTCGTTGATTTTCTTCGGATAGTTTTAAATTCTCTAACTCCTGTTGCTGTTGTAAACCGAGTGTTCGCATCAATTGAATTTGCTGCTCTTTCTTCTCCGAGGCTAATTGCAAGGTCAACAACTGTTGTTTTTGTTGCTCCTTCTCGTATTGCGCTTCTAAACGTCGGCTAATTTCGAGCTTATCTTGATTGTAAATGGATTGATAGGTTTGCAGGTACAGCTTTTGAAAATGAAGAGCACCGAGGTAATTCTCTTCTCTTTCATTGAGCTGGGTTAAACTCTCATAAATGGAAAGCAAGGTGTTTTTATCGGGTAAATGTGTGCTGTTAATCGCCGTTAAAGCAGAGAGCAGATGGGAGGTTGCTTTTTGGGTATCTCCTTCTTGTAGTGCAATTTCAGCTAAAACACCAAAAGAAGAGGCTTGAAAGTTGATTTGATGGGTTTCTTTGGCTTGCGCTAAAGCTAAATTAGCATAGAACATCGCTTGCTCGTTGTAGGGCTTAGGAAAAGCACGCAGATATAGACTAGCTAAATTATTGGCTACAAAAGCTAAATCTGAACGAAAGGGAATGACCTCTTGATTTTTTTCATAGGTCTTAATGGCTTTTTTATAGTAGTTTTCCGCTAAGTCACGGGCATAAATATTGTGGGTATTTTGAGCAAATTCGCTTTCATACAAATACCCCATCATCATATAAGCATCAAAAAGAGCATTGGGATTATTTTGTTTAATGGCAATATCCAAGGTTAATTTGCTGTACTTTTCCTGTAGTTCATAGTCGTCCCAGCTGGCGTATATACTGGTTAACTCTTTATAAGTGGCAGATAATCGACCTAATTTTGTCGGTGATTGCGGTGCTTTTTCATAAAGTGAAACGGCTGTTAAGAGCGACTGTACCGCTTTGGCTTCCTGATTGTCGCGAACGTACAGCCAGCCTTGACAGTAGTTAACATAGGCTTTGATTTCATCTGCATCAATAGATTGGCTATATTCCAACGCCTTTTTGATGGTCCGATGGGCTTCAGTTGTATTCTCATTCAGTTGAGCATTCATCGCCAAAATAGCATAGAGATAGGCCGCATGGGTTTTATTTTCTTGCTTTTCGGCGATGCGTATGTTCTCCTTTATTAATTGAGTGGCTTCTTGTTCTCTTTCTTGAAAGAAGAGCGCTTGGGCGTATTTACCTACGACATCAAATCGCGCTGCACTTCCAGCTGCAGTCTTGTCGTATTGCTCTTTATAGGTTGCTATTATATCTTGTCCATAGGCTGGAGATCCTGCACAACACAAGAGGATTGCCCAAAACAAAAAACAGTAGAATAGCACATTTTTACAAGTATACGACATGAATAAATACTTAGAGCCGAACGAAGTTCGTTATTTTTTAAATTGAATTCGAATTAAATGATGCTCATCAGCATCAATTCGATTGTTTAAATTGCGATCAACTACAAAATAAAGGTATAATTCGCCAATGCGGTAGTTTTTCCAAGCGATTTCGTCCCCGTCAATGGTTACGCCGTCCAGACTCCACTGGTAGATATCCCATTCTTTTTGTTGACCTATTCTGTTGATTCGCTTATCGCTGTCTGAGGCATAATATAAATATTGATGTCCATCTTCACTTAAATAAGGAAAGCTGTGTTGCTGATTAAAAGTTGCCGCAAAGCCAGTACCTGGACTAAAAAACGCAATATCATCAAAGGATTGAGATTCATATATATTTTCTACGCTACTGTTATCCGTTACCAATACTTTGGCTGCATAAAAAAGTTCTTTTCGGTCTTGGTAGGGTTTATTTAAAAACTCCAAGCTAAAACGCTCGGGTTTCAACGTGATGTTTTGTGTTTTCTGATCGATGATCAGCGTTGTATTTCCCTGTTTAACCAAGATATTTTTTGTGGTAAGTTCTTGGGCTTGTACAAAGATGAAGGTACTGAATCCAAGGGCAAGGGTTAGTAGAAATTTGTTCATGTATAAAATAGATTGTTAGTTGCTTACAAAAGTAGGCAATATGCCCTTTTATTGTACTCCCTAAAAATGATGAATTTAAGTTGGGGGGTAAAATTTGCTTTTTAATATAAATTAACGTAAGGTTATTTGTATTACATTTAAGGTTACTAACCTTAAAATTTTAATACGATGATAATTTGGTCAGGACGAGGCATTTTAAGTGTCTTACTTATATTTGCTTTTACAGTTTTATTTGCGCTTATTTCGCCCATGCAATATGAAGTTCATGGCTTAGCGATAGGTTTGGTTATTGGAGGCTGGCTAACTTGGTATTTGGGGACACGATGGAATGCCGAAAAATTATTTTATGTTGAACAAGAAAACCAAATGTATCGTTCAAAGAATACGCATACTTTATTTTGGATTCCCATGCAGTATGTAGGTTTGATATTTATTGCTATTGGGGTAATTGTATCACTGTTAGATCATATTCTCATAGGGATTGCACTTTCAGTCCTTGCTTTTGTATTGGTAGGATATAAGGCATTGCGCGAGCGTATGGCGGGAAATTCAGCTACCCATCAAGTTACAAAAGAGACACAAGCGGAAGAACAGCCGAAGCAAAGTTCTCCTAGTTGGGAACGACGTCCAGAGACCGAGGATCCCAATCGTTTTATGCCAAAATAACCATCAATTCAACATACTGCTTGCGCAGTGTTTTTTTACTCATAACGCAAGGCCTCTACGGGGTCTAGTTTAGACGCTTTAATGGCAGGATATAAACCCGAAATAACCGCTACAACTAGCGTGGTAATAAAGGCTGCCAAAATAGCCGACCAGGGGATTGCAAAGCTAAAGTGCAAGATAGAAGTCATCAAATAGGCTGTACCAACACCTAACAATGTGCCGATTAAACCACCGAGTTGACCGATAATCAATGTTTCCGTAAAAAATTGTTGGGCAATGGTTTTTCGCTTAGCGCCTAAGGATTTTCGAATCCCAATCTCCTTGGTGCGCTCTGTTACCGAAACCAGCATAATATTCATCAGGGCGATGGATGAGCCTAAGATGGTAATCATTCCAATCAACCAAGCGGCAATATTCAACATGTCGATTTGTTTCTCCAAGGATCGCAACATATCATCACTGCGTTCAATACCAAAATTTGATTCCTGTACTACAGCTAAATTTCGACTTACTCGGAAGTCTAAGTTGGCTTGATCAATAGCTTGATTCAATAAGCCCTCTTGGAGTACTCCCACTTTTATCGTGTAATTGATGTTAGCCGTATTGAATATATTTCGGGCAATTTGAATGGGAATAAATACCCGTTGATCCTCATTTTGACCAAAGGTACTCCCTTGTTCTTTAAGCATCCCAGCAATTTTAAATTTATAACCGCGAATGGAAATGATTTGGTCAATAGGGGATTGTCCTTTGAACATATTTTTAGCAAAGTCAGAACCAACAACACAAACAAAATGGTTGTTTTTACAGTCTGTATAGCTTAAACCTCTTCCTTGATCGACTAATAACCCACTGTTAGAAAGGTAGTTTTCATCACACCCCACAATACTAATTTCTGGGTCGGTCTTCATGTAGTCATTTTTAATTTCAATATTGGTGGCTGCTGAAAAAGACAAGGAAACTGCTGCAAAAGGATAGTTGTAACGCTCTTTGAAGTCTTGCGCTTCTGCATAAGTAATCGGTGGGTTTTCGACCTGGGTGGATTGATTTTTGGCTATTCGGCCTGCCGTGTCGTATTGACTAATGGTAAATGTATTGGCTCCCATAGAGGAGAAATCCGCTAGAATGGTATTTTTTAAGGCGCTTACTACGGATAAAATCCCCACCAAAGCCCATATCCCAATAGCAATGATAAATACGGTAATAAAGGTACGAAGCAGTTGACTCTTAATACTCGTCGTCGCGATTTTTATATTTTCAAGCGTTATTTTCCACATGCTCAATAAGTAGCTGAAAAAGGTGAAATGTTACGAGTAAAGATAAATAAAAATTGCGTGATGTGTAATGGGCGATGTGTAATGCGTAACTCACGGAAATTGAAACGCAGTGTAGATTCATTGAACACTAAAACAACTATAAAATCAGTGCCATAGAGGGGAAATTTTTTCAATGTAGCGTGTTGTTACAAAAAAACAAATGCTAAGCCGATCAGAGAACAACCAGTTTAAAAAAGGAACTGCAATAGAAGTGCTTCGAGATTCCTTCGAGATTCCTTGGAGAATGCTTGGAAAACATAGCCTTTTGTCGAAGAACTGTTGGAGGAAGGTCGAAGAACTGTTGGAGGAGGACCGAAGCAAAGTCGAAGTATTTTTAAAAGAAAATGTCCCTTGGTAAAGACAGTTTGATCAAAAAAATAAAAAAGTGAAACAACAAAAATCAAAACAACAAAAGCCCTTGTCCATAACTCCTCATTTCCCTTTTCCCATACCCCATTTCTAATTAAAAAATGTCTATTTTTGTAGGGTTAAATAATTTGAAAATTAATTAAAAATGGCAAAGAAACCAGGTATTCCAAAAGGGACAAGAGATTTTTCTTCGATTGAAGTAGCAAGAAGACAATACATTATGCAAACAATCCGTCATCATTTTGAGCATTTTGGTTTCCATCCTATTGAAACGCCCTCTTTTGAGAACTTGGATACTTTACTAGGGAAATACGGAGAAGAAGGAGATCGATTAATTTTTAAGATATTAAACTCTGGAGATTACTTGAGTAAAGTAGATGAAGGATTATTAGCAGAAAAGAACAGCTTGAAACTGACAAATCAGATTTCTGAAAAGGCGTTGCGCTATGATCTAACGGTTCCTTTTGCGCGTTATGTAGTGATGCACCAAAATGAGTTAGATTTTCCGTTTAAACGCTATCAAATGCAACCCGTTTGGCGTGCGGATCGCCCACAAAAGGGAAGGTTTAGGGAGTTTTATCAATGTGATGCCGATGTGGTTGGGTCAAAATCGCTATGGCAAGAGGTCGAGTTTGTTTTGTTATATGATCGCGTATTTACAGCCTTGGGTATTGAAGGTGTAACCATTAAGCTAAACAACAGAAAAATACTAGCGGGGATTGCAGAGGTAATCGGCGCTAGCGATAAGTTAATCGACTTTACAGTAGCTTTGGATAAATTGGACAAGATTGGAGAAGAAGGGGTGAAAAAGGAGATGATTGAAAAAGGCATTGAAGCAGCGGCAATTGAAAAAGTACAACCATTGTTTGCCTTTACAGGTAGTTTTGAAGATAAGATTACGCAATTAGGGCAACTATTAGCTTCTTCGGAACAAGGAACAAGAGGTGTAGAAGAATTGGCTTTTGTAGGAAAGGAAATTGCGAAAATAGGACTTTCAACGGCTCATTTAAATTTGGATGTTACGTTAGCACGTGGATTAAACTACTATACAGGAGCTATTTTTGAAATTGGCGCTCCAGAAACCGTTCAGATGGGATCTATCGGTGGGGGTGGAAGATACGACGACTTAACGGGAATCTTCGGCTTGAAAGACATGAGTGGTGTAGGAATTTCGTTTGGATTGGATCGTATTTATTTGGTGATGGAAGAGCTGAATCTGTTCCCTGCAACCGTAACAGCTTCTTCTCGTGTGATGTTTTTAAATTTAGGGGAAGAAGAGATGAGCTATGCAATGCAAGCAGCAACTCAATTAAGAGCAGCGGGAATCAAAACCGAAATCTATCCTGATGCAGCTAAGATGGGGAAACAGTTCCAATTTGCCGATAAAAAGGGAATCCCTTTTGCGGTATTAGCGGGTAGTGAAGAAATGAAACAACAGAAGTTTACTTTGAAGAACTTAGCTTCGGGTGAGCAACAGCTAGTTACTATAGAAGAATTAAAAACTAAGGTACAGTAAAAAAAAGCAGATAATTAGATAAAAAAAGCACAATTTTTTGTGCTTTTTTTATTGTTTTTAGCAGACGGATTACTTCTGATTTTCTTAAAAAAAAATTTTCAGACTCAAAACATTACCAAAATATATGTCTTACCTTAGCTTCAGGGAAAAATAATAGTTAAAAAAAGTAGTATGTCGCTAGAATATGTTGGAATCCAGAACTTTATTGAAAATTACAATCCAGCTGATCGCGATTGGTTGGAACTAAAATGGAACGGCAAATTCGGCGCGAAGTTCAAAGATGAAAACTATATCTTTCGGCAGCAAATTGCTCGTATTGTCTGTGATCAGATTCACACTGTAAATCTAGACCTGATTCGCGATTTGTTTATTGAATTGGGCAAAGTCGCTCAAGTGAGTTTTGCTGTGTTTCATAACTACCATATTCTTGCTCAAGAATTGCTAGAAAGAGGAGGGAGTTCCTATCTCTTTGATTACGTTTGTGCAGCTCATATTTCATTTGATACTTTTTTGAGTACGGCGAATATTCAACTTTCCCCAGAACGAACGCAAGAGCTTTTATCTTATTTTGATTTTTTAAAGCAAACCGAATCCGATCCTCAAGTTCAAAAAATGTTGACGGATCATATTCGCAATCGCTTTGTTTCTTTACAGTAATTGGGTGAGAAGGTAAATCAATAATCCAACCAAACCTCCAACTAAAGTTCCGTTAATTCGAATAAATTGCAAGTCTTTCCCCACTTCTAATTCCAGCTTGTCACTTAGTTCACGGCCATCCCATTGATCGACGGTAGTGCGAATTAACGTTCCTACTTCTTGGGTATTGCGCAAGGCTAAACGATATAGCGTCACTTGCGTCCATTGATTCAAACGCTGTTGCAATTCCTGATCGTGTTCGAGACTCTTTGCTACAGATTGAATCGCCTGACGAATATAAGCACGCAAAGGAGAATCTACTGTTTCGAGCTGTTGTAAAATGGCTTGTTTACTGCTCTTCCAAAAATCAGTAAGGTATTGATTTATAATGTCTTCTGTAATAAATTGATGCATCGTTTCACTTATTTTGTTTTTCCAGGTTGGAGAAGAGGCAATATCTTGAGCCAGTTGATGCAATTGCAGGCTAATTTCTTGGCGAACTTTATGTTGTTCATCTTGTTCAATATCTTCTAAAAAGGCTTGTAAACCTTTGATTAGCTGATTGGTTACCGTTTTTCCACCAATCAAGCCCAATAAGGGTTTTTTCGCTATGATTTGCTCGTAAATTTCTGTGCGATGTTCGTCTACATACACTTGAATTTTCGGAAGAACCAAGGTTATCAATCGGTTGTGTTCGTTTTGATCTAAAGCAAATTGTAATCCTTGTGCAAGTAGTCCTTGCCATTGAATTTGATCCATCCCTTGGTGTGCTTTTTGGGTGAGAAAATCAATGATTTTTTTTTCATCTAAATCCGTTAAAATCGTCTGAATTAGAAAACCTACTTCGCGTTCGATGAGGTGTTGGCTTTTGGGTTGTTTTAACCAATTGGAGAGAAAAGTCGCTATTTCTAATTTATTGATATAGGGGCGAATACTCGTAGGAGTAAGGAAATTATCCGTTACAAAATTCCCCAAGTTGTCTCCAATGTCATTTTTCTTGTTTTCAATCAAGTTCGTATGGGGGATTTTTAATCCCAAAGGGTGTCGAAATAAAGCCGTTACCGCAAACCAGTCCGCTAAAGCACCAACCATAGCCGCTTCCGAAAAGGCTTTGACATAGCCCATCCAACTAGCTGGGGCATTTTTGAGCAGATAAACCATACCGAGATAGACAAGCGCCATCGCTAAAAATAAACCTGTTGCAATTCTTTTGTGTAATTGTAGTTGTGCTTTTTTATCCGCCATCCCGTAGTTTTTAGTTAAAGATACGGAATTTTGTTTTTTTTGTTGCTCTTTGTTTTTTTGTTGTTCGTTCTTTGGTTTTTTTGTGCTTTTACTAACCTCACCCAATCCTCACCCAATCCTCACCCAACCCCACCAACTCTCACCAATCCTCACCCAACTCTCACCCAACCTCACCAACCTCACCCAACCTCACCCAATCTCACCCAACCTCACCAAACTCTCACCAAACTCTCACCAACTCTCACCCAATCTCACCAACTCTCACCAACTCTCACCCAATCTCACCAACTCTCACCCAATCTCACCCAACCTCACCAAACTCTCACCAATCCCCACCCATCAAAACTGTTCTTTCACTTGAAAACGTACGGTTTCATAGGTTGTAGGATGTTTAAATTCAATTTGCTCCGCATGTAAATAGAGTCGGTTGCTCTTAGTTCCATACAAATCATCACCCAAAATAGGGGTATTTAATCCTAATGGATGAGAAGCGTGCATGCGCAACTGATGGGTTCTACCCGTAATGGGGTAAAAATATACTTTGGTTTTTCCGTCTTTGCGTTCAATAACTTTCCATTTTGTTTTGGCAGGTTTCCCATATTCAAAGCACACCATTTGACGGGGACGATCTTCTAAATCGACACGTAGTGGTAAATCGATTACACCTTCCTCTCCTTCCACAAGGCCATCGAGTAAAGCAATATAGCGCTTGGTCACCGTTTTTTTGATGAATTGACTTTGAAGAGCTTTGTGAGCCTCTTTGTTTTTAGCAATCACTAAAATGCCTGATGTTGCCATATCCAAGCGATGTACAATGATAGGACCTGTGGCTTTGGGATAGCGGATTTTCATGCGCTCATATACCGAATCTTGAATGTAAATTCCAGGAACGCTTAGAAACTCTTCTGGTTTATTAACTACAGCAAAATCCTCATCTTCATAAATAATTTCAAGAGGACGTTGGAGTTCAGGGTTGAGGAGTAAAGGATTATCATCTATAGTTAATCCCCCAAGCATATGCCCTAAAATAGGTTCACATTTTCCTCTACAAGCCGGGTAGAAGTGCTTGTGTTTTCGAATTTCAGATTTTGGCGATGCTCCCCACCAAAATTCAGCCATGGCTAAGGGTTTATATCCCTTGAGATAGGCATATTGCAATAATTTTGGCGCCGCGCAGTCTCCTGCAGCAGCTGGAGGTTGTTGTAGGGCTGTTGCCTCAAAAATATCTAGTAAATCTTGTTCTTCGCCTTTGTAGTTGAGAAAGCGATAGTGTTGAAAAAGTTGACGTTGCAAGGCATTAGACTTCTGCTTTCGCTCTTCTTTTAACGAGGTAATTGTCTCTTCAAAGTCGCGAATTATCTGCTGAGTAGCTGCAATTTGCTCTTGCCAATAGGCGGTTAAAACGCGTAATTCGTGCTTGTCGCGTAAACTTTGTTTGATTAAATCCTCATTACATGCATCAAATTCAAGTGAAGTAAGTTGTTTTTCTTGCGTTTCTCTCAGTAATTTTCGTTCGTTTTTTAGTTGTTTGAGTGCCTTTTTTTTATCCGTTATCGCTTGATGTTCCCCTGTAAGTTGCTGTTGTAGCCTTTCCTGGGTAGTTTGATAGAGATCGTCTTGTTGTAGCTTTTCAATCTGGGCATTAATGTCATTTAAAACGGCTTCTTCTTTGATGAAAAAACTGTCTTTGTTCCATAAATCAAATACGGGAGGAACAAACCCTTCCAAATGTGTATAAGAGCCTAATTTGCCTGAAAAACCACGTAAATACCCCAATTCACCCATTTGATTCTCCACAATTAATACCCCAAACATTTTACCCACAGGTAATCCCAGCGGATGAGAAGAATCAAAAAGAGGAAGGAATACGTCATTCTTTTCTAACTCGCATTGTAGTTCTCCGCAAGCTATAATACTCAAGGGATGAGGTTCATAGTAGAAGGGAAAAGTAAACTTTTCAGGCGTAGTAATACCTTGGATATCGGCTTGAAAGCGTCTAAAAGCTACATCAGGAATGGACATGGTCTTGGATTTATTTGCTGCAAAATTACATATTACGCCCTGAACAAAAAAGCCTTTTTTGGGTGATTGATTATTGTGAGGGTTTGGTGAGGATTTAATGAAAAACGAGCAAACAACAAAGAACAAAGAACAAACTGCGCAAAGCACAAAAAAACAAGAGGCTATCTTTAGGGACAGCCTCTTGTTGCAAAGAGTATAATTAGAATGTAATTTATCGATTAAAAGCGATAGGCTCCTATGGTTCGACTTTCTGCTCTAGATTGTTCATCTAAATCCGAAGTGAATACTTCGATAGGAGCTGTACTACCTAATCTATTGCGCAATTCCATTAGCTCTTCCACGCTAAATCCTTGGGTAGCAAGCGGACTAGTTGCTGTATTTGGGCGTATTTTTAGAGCCTCTGCGGTGTTTAAATCCTGAGCGGTAAACGTACCTATAACTACATTTTCAGCTCCAAAGATTTGGTTGTGTACTGCTGATTGCGTTGCTGTAGTTGTACCTGCTGGGTTAATTCCATTTGTATTAGCTGCACTTGGGTTATCAAACACAAGACTGTTGTACAAGTAAATGGTATTGTTGACCTGGTTGTTTATCGCTCCGAAATTTTTATTGGATTCATTCTTGTAGAGCGTTGAACTAATCAAATGGAGCATTGCCCCATTGTGGGTGGAAATGGCTCCTCCTTCACCATCTGTAGCCGCATTGTTGTAGAAGTAGGTATTAAGCATTAATGATTTTGAATTGTCGCGATGGTAAATTCCTCCTCCATTGGCTCTGGCTTGATTATTTGTAACGGTCACATTGGTTAGGTTAATTTCTGAATTGTTTAAGGTTTGTATACCTCCAGCAACTCCTCCTGCTTTGTTGAAGGAAATATCAGAAAAACTAATGCTTGCTTTAGAGTTGTTTAAGAATAAACCGCCTCCATTTGAATTGGCATTTAAACCAATATTTTCATTGATAACACTGTGAGAAATCGTCCATTCACTTTGTTTAACTGCGTAAATTCCAGCTGCATGTCGTCCTGAATTATTGCGGATAACCTGGCAGTTTTCAAGTACAACGTTCGACTCAATACTGATGATTCCAGCTCCGTGATCTCGCGGAACATCATACCCTTTTATTTTGAGATTACTCGCTCCAGCATCTGCATTTCCTTCAGTTATCGTTATATTTTTCAGGGTAACGGCTAGGTTTGCAATTTTTTGGGCAAATATCGTAACCACGTGTACACTTTGGTTCTTTCCTGATAAAATGGTCTGACGCGTAGGATCAGCCTTAGCTCCTGTTGTCGCATCTTGGGAGTAGCCACCAAGTAACGTTAGGTTGGTTTGAATAAAGAAGGTCTTGTCTTTGTCCATGGTACTGCTGATGCTTTCCGTGTGTTCGGGTTGATAATTTCCTTCTGCTATATGGATAACATCGTTGTTGTTCAAGGCAAGTTCTAACGCTTTTGTCAGACTTGTGGCTTGCTCCCAACTGCTTCCATCTCCCGTTCCATTTTCTTTGACATAGTAATGGGTAAAGGTATCATCCAGATTAGCTTTGGCCTGTTTAACGGTAATAATTTCTTTACTATCATCGGTGATTTTAATCGTTACAGTTCCCACACGCTCTTCTAGCGCAAGATTTTTGTCATGGGTTAGTTGCAAGGTGTGTTTTCCAGCTTCTCCACGTACTAGGTTAGGTACAAGCCAATTGCTGTTGCTTTCAATGCGCCAAGGTAGGTTTGCTTCAAAAACAACTTCTACCGCTCCTTTGTCTTTCTCTACGGCAAATTCTGTGGAAGAAAGGGATAAATTGGGATTGGTTGGCGTAAAACCGTAGCGATTATCATCCGCACTGCAACTGAAGAATAAAAACAGGCAGGCATAAAGGTAGGCTAGTATAAAAGTAGGTTTTAGTGACTGTGTTTTCATACTTATTTTGTTTTAGTAATGATGATTCCATTGCCCACCGCTCGCTCTATTCCTCCATTATCTGCAGGAAGATTTCGAATTTCGAATCGATTCACTGAAAAGTTGGGGTTAATAAAAAAAGTAGAACTTCCGCCTCCATCAAGATTTAAAGCTTTTACGGAACCAATACTGCGCATAAAATCGCCTAAATCCTCATAATTCATTCCGTTCGACCAGGTATAGTTTCGACCATCGACAACCATCAATAGCAGTTGATTATCTTTTGTGAGACCCACTGCTGTACGGGGGTGAATTTCTTTGTCTGTTTGAGCAACCGTTTGCCCATTTTTAACTAACCAAACCCCACCAGATACTGCCTGTTGTAGCTGTTGAGCCTGCTGATCAAAGTTTTCGATTTCTTCCAGACTCACCTTGTTGTGTTTGTTTACAGCAAGATATCCTTCATTTCTAGTGGTGTATGCAGCGCGTAATACCTGCCCATTGAAAACAAATATCCCTCGAGGTACGCCTGTTGTCATATCGTAAAAATCGCCATTAACGCCTCCAACAACCTCAAAATTAGGGTTTAGTAGAGCCGTAGCCTGTGCTGTCATGGGTTGCATGGCAAATTCAGGTTTGTTGTGTGGCATAGAAGCTACTACAGATATTTGCGGATTGTTTAAATCAAGGGTGTACACAAAGGTTTTCATCGAATATCCCTTTTGTGCTAAGTATGATAATTCATTCACTTGTACACCTGCGGTAAGCGTATAGGTGGAGTCTTTGAAAATTTGAGCAACTAAATTGCTGTTTTCAACGAGTTGAGTTCCCATTTCCGTTTTAGGAACGGCTTTATAGGTTGTAAAAGTATCATCCGATTTTGTTTGACAAGAAACTTGAAGGCTGATAAATAAACTGAATAATAAATACTGTATTGATTTCATTAGTAACCAGGATTAGGTGTTAGTTTTTCGTTTAATTGTAGTTCTCCTCCAGGGATAGGCAAGAGGTGTTGGTAGTCTAAAAGACCTAAGTATTGTTTGGCTGTGTTTGTGCGTACGTAGTCGTAGTAGGAAAACCCTTCCGCTAAGAATTCTTTTCGTCTTTCTTCGAGCACAAGTGTAAGCATTTCAGCTTGAGAAGAAGGGTGTACCTCAGGTAAACCTCGTGCAGTTCGCACTGCATTGAGGCGCTGGGTTCCCAAATCCAAAGCAGAGGTTTCTGCACTGATTAGATACAGTTCTGCAATACGCGAAATAATCACTGGGTCTGTTCCAGCCTGTCCACTTGGGTATTTGTTGATGCAATCTTGTCCACCAAAAACACCAAAGGAAATCGCTCTTCTTTTGTCATTTGTTCCAATCAATTCCAGCATTTCTTTGGAAGGAGCATAGACATAGCTCCCCTTATTTGGGTGTCCGTAGTTATAAAACAAGGTGCTAATGGTATTGGATGATTCAGCAGTTAGATTTTCAAAGGCAAAAATAATTTCCGTATTGGCCTCTTTGCGAAAGATTTTTTCAAAACTATCCAGTGCATAGTTGCCTTTGGTAATTAATTGTTCTGCTAAGGCCGCCGCCTCACTTCTTTTGTTTTGGGACAGCATAACGCGTGCTTGGAGGGCAATTACCGCATCCTGAGAAACATAGTAGTAACTCTTAGCTGTGGTTAAGAATTCATGAGCGGTAGCTAAATCTTTTTCAACCTGTTCCCATACCAAGGCCTTGGGAGCACGACTGGGTTTTTCTAGCGTGTTTTTAGTCAATAACGGTACATCTCCCCATCGGGTTACTAAGCTATAGTAAATATAAGCCCTGAAATA
Organism: Myroides sp. DW712; assembly: GCF_046557355.1. Classification (NCBI taxonomy): domain Bacteria; kingdom Pseudomonadati; phylum Bacteroidota; class Flavobacteriia; order Flavobacteriales; family Flavobacteriaceae; genus Myroides; species Myroides sp. DW712. Next base: position 53,044 of record NZ_JBKFDO010000010.1, on the reverse strand, counting down.
GTGGGCTGTTCCTCGAATTCGCCTCGTATCTTCGTCTAATGGAAGAGCCTCTGCAATGGCGAGTACATTGTTTACTTGGTATAAGGCACTGTAATAGCCTTTCCAACTACTGACAATAATACTGTTTAACGGATTAAGAGTGTTGTTGATTACATCCTTGCTTGTGGTACTCGATCCTTGTACGTTGCCCCCAATAATGTCAAACATAATCCACGATTCGCGCTTGGGATCGTTTTGTACATTGTTGTACATCCCATTTTCTAAGGCTTTTAAATCGTTGGGAGTAATTGTTTCTGGAGTAACTCCTGTTCTTGGATGTAAGTCTAATTCACTACTGCATGAAAAGAGTGAAAGACAGAAGGCAAATAAAAGTATTTTTTTCATTGTTTTTGTTCGATTAGAAATTGACATTTAAACCAATAGAAAAGTTGCGTGTAGGAGGAACTCCTAAACCATCATTCCCGTAAAAACGAGCATCTAAACTTGGGCTGACGCTAGGATCCCAACCAGAATATTTCGTCAATAGCAATAAATTCGTGGCTTGTACGTAAAGGCGCAAGCCCTTGAGGTTGATTTTGTCTAGGATTTTTTGATCAAAATTATACCCCAATGTAGCGGATTGAATCTTGAAGAATGAACCATCTTCTAACCAGCGATCGGAGTTTCTATTGTTGTTGGTATCGCCCATTAAAGCACGGGGATATCGATCGGTTGAACCTGGTCCTGTCCAACGATTGTCATAATATTCCTCCAAAATAGGGAAGCGATCACCTAATTTTCCAAGTACGCCTGGTTTCCATCCTGCATAGACGTCATTGCCATAAGAAAAAGTGGTGAGAATATCCAATTGGAAGTTTTTATAACGGAAACTGTTGTTCCAACCTCCAAAGAAATCAGGATTAGAACTTCCAATCACTTCTCTATCGTTGTCGTTAATGATATTATTGCCATCTTTATCTCTCCACTTGACATCACCCGCGCGAACACCACGCTCGTATTGTTCTTGTGGAACTTCACCGTCATATTGATAAATGCCTTCTTGTACAAATAGATAAAAAGAACCAATGTCTTTTCCTACCTGTAAGGCGCGGTTTCCTCCAATCGACAACGGCTCGCCTTGGTTGTCGATTAATTGGGTAATTTTGTTTTTGTTCGTTGCAATGTTGAAGTTTGAAACCCATTGAAAGTTATTGAAAGTCAAATCGGTTCCTAAAGCGATTTCAATTCCTTTGTTCTCCATGGAACCGATATTGGTCAGGATACTAGACATCCCAGAAGTGGCGTGAATAGGCATCGAATACAATAAATTGTTGGTTTTCTTTTTATAGAGATCCATGCTAAAGGTCAGCTGACGATTAAAAAAGCCCAAATCCATTCCGAAGTTCGTTTGATTGGCTTTTTCCCAAGTTAAGGCGTTGTTTCCAAAACTCGATACCGCAATTCCACTAGCTAAACCATAGTCATTGCCTCCTGATAAAAGGGAGAGATACCCATAGTTGTTAATTCCTTCTTGGTTTCCTGTACTACCATAACTCAGCCTGAACTTAGCATCAATCCCCATATCTCGCATAAACTCCTCCTGATCGATATTCCACCCCAAAGAAACCGAAGGGAACCATCCCCAGCGAGTATCTGGAGCAAATTTAGAAGAGCCATCGGTACGGATGGAAGCATTTAGGATATATTTACTTAAATAATCTAAGGTTACACGAGAGAAATAGGATTCCATTGCATATTCTGTCACATAACCCGTGGCTCCTGTAATTTCTGAAGCAACGTTAATCACATCAAAAGAAGGAGAAGGAAAGCCACGTCCATCAATTCCTGTGGTGTTATTCGTCACTTTTTGAAAGGTATGCCCCGCCATAGCCGTTAAACCAAAGGCATTGAAGTTTTGGGTATAGGTTAAGATATTTTCTGTCTCGAGGTTTAAAATACTGCGTTTGGAGTCTACTACCCGTCCAACACCTGTTCCATACGGGTGTTTTTCATTGTAATACAGGTAATCGTACGTATAGTTAAAGTCGGTATTGATACTGTTGCGAAAGGTTAAATTAGGCAAGATTTTAATATCAGCATATAGATTTCCAACATAGCGGAACAAATCCAGATAGGTTTTTTGCTCGTTGAGAATCTGAATGGGATTGTGTCTTAGTAATTCCTCTGTTCCCCCAATATAGTAATCGCCATTGGGTTTATATGGACGATCAAACGGACGTTGTTCAATCGCTCTTGCCACGATTGTCGTTCCTAAGTTAGGACCTGGAACCTGATTATTTCTTACATACGATAAGTTGTTATTGGTACCAATCGTCAACCAAGGCGTCACTTCTGTTTGCAATTTGGTATTCAAGTTATAACGCTTCATGCTGTTGGTCTTGATTACTCCATCTTGTTGTAAAAAGGATGCTCCAACGTAATAGGTCGTCTTTTCAGATCCACCAGAAAATGATAAATCAATATCTGTAAAGGTTCCCCTTTGGGTGATGATATCCAACCAATTGGTGTCTGGTAAATCACCAAAGGGATTGCTAATTGGACTTTTATAGTCTTTATCGCCCACTTGGAGGTTGTATTGCTTGTTGTAATTGTTGACCCCATCGTTGTACTGAGCAATATACTTATCTGAATTGGTGATTTTTAACTTGTTTTTATTGGCAAATTCAGAAATTCCAGTGTTGATATTGAATCGCACTGTACTGCTGTTTTTCTTTCCTGATTTTGTGGTAATGATGATTACACCATTATTGGCACGGGATCCATAAATAGCAGCGGCGGCAGCGTCTTTTAATACTTCAATAGACTCAATGTCTTTTAGGTTAATGGTACTCAGTGAACTCATGCCTTCTCCCATATTAAATAGTTCAGCCGAAGGGTTGTACAACGGAATACCATCCACAACATAAAGCGGTTCGTTACTCGCACTAATAGAAGAAATACCACGAATGGAAACGCGTTCACCTGTTCCTAAATTACCTGAACTCAAATTGACGTTTACCCCCGCCATTTGCCCTTGTAAGAGCTCCACAGGAGAGGCTACTGTACGCATATTTTCCTGTGAAACACTCATTTTGTCAATGGCTGTGGTCACTAATCGTTTTTGTTGGGTACCATACCCTACAATGATGATTTCGTCCAAATCGCTCGTGCTTTCTCCAAGCTGAATGCTGAGGTTGTCTTTTGCTAAGACGAGTTGTGTGGTAAACCCGACAAAGGAAACCCTCAATTGATCTTTACCTACCAAGGCTTTGATACTAAAATGTCCATCGATATCACTGAAGGTACTTGTTTCGCTCCCTTGCACTTGAATAACCGCACCGGGTAAGGGTTCTCCAGCTGCATCCACTACTTTTCCTTTGATGAGTTGAGCAGGTTGCGTTGCAACTGTTGGACGGTGACTAGCAAAAGAAATCAAGTTGTTGTTGATGCGATAACTTGTTGTAGTTGCCTTGGCTACAGCATCTAGTACGGTCGTAAGTGCTGAGGTGCTTTGTGAAAAGGAAACGGATTGATGGGTATCCATCATCTCCGAGGAGAAAACAACTTTGTATGTTGTTTGCTCTTCAATGGTTTTAAAAACATCTTCTACTGTTGTTTTCTTGGTTGCCAAAACAATATTCATCGCCGTTGCATGATCTGCCGTGGTTTGACTAAAGGCAAAGTTGTATTGTGTACCTAAGAGCATACAACAAGTGAGATACAGGCGTATTCGCATGCGCAATGTTGTGTTGTTAATCATGTGTTTTTGCTTCGTTTATAGTTATTAAATGGTTTTGATTGTGGTAAACTAAGTTGTTGATAAAGCAGAAACTATCGAGGATATCTGCTAAACTACTATTGCGGTAATCACCTGTAATTTTAATCTGTTGAATCTGCAGATTTTTTGATAAAATAATGACATCAAATTCTTGTTCTATGCTGGCTTTCCATTGAGAAAAGGACGCATTAACCATGTGAAGAGACGGACTCCAAGAGGAAATACGCTCCTGATCTATATTGTATTTTTGTAGGTGTTGATTTTCATAGCGTGCTATTTCTTTTGGCTGAAGAAGCACATAAGCTTGATGAAGTGGTTCTTCTACTTTTACCTGTCCTGTTTCAACCTCAATAACGGTATAGGCTCCTTCTTCTTTTATCCAAAAGGAAGTTCCAAGTACGGAAGTTTTGACCTGGGTACCGCTAATCGTAAAAGGGAGTTGAGGATTTCGTGCAACGTCAAAAAAAGCTTGCCCTTGAAATTGAATGTTTCGATCTTTAGTATTGAAGTCGGGAGATACATATACGCTAGATCCCGGTAAAAGAGTAATCGTAGATTGATCCGCTAAGGTAATGATACGAGTGCTATGCGTAGCGGTATAGCTCTCTAAGAAAGGGTAGTGACTATAGTAGTACGTTGTTACTAACGTGAGAAATAAAAAACTTACACTGAATAGAAGAGTTTTAGTGGTGCTCCTTCTTTTTTTCTTCTTTTTTAAGGTGTGCGCTAAGATGGCGCGATGCATCTTGTTTTTTAGTGTTGTATTGACTTGTATCTCGTCTAAAGGAAGTTTATCCTCTTCCATTTTAGCTAGAAAAGAGACAATAACTTGCTCTTCTTTTACTGAAGCAGACCCTTGAATGTAACGGGTCAGAATTGTTTTAAATTTACTCTCCATATACGTGGTGTTATATGAGAAAGAGTTCTAAAACAATTGCTGCCCCTACGCAGAAAAGGAAGGCTAACGTTTTCTTAAACTACATGATGATTTGGTAATAATCCCCCGTCGGAAATAAATACAACAATAGGAAGTAAAAATCCAAGGTATAGGGCAAATTCGACTTTAATGTCTTCAATGCTTTGGAAATTTGATTCTCTACGGTGCTTTCTGAAATCGCTAGCTTAGACGCAATCTCTTTGTAACTATGATGCTTGTAAAAACGAAGATTAAAAATCTCTAAACAGCGAACGGGGAGTACTTCTTGGGCCTTGTTGTAAATTAACTGAAGCAATTGATCTTTAAAGAGGTTTTCTTCTTCATAGGTTAGTAATTCATGTTCTGTAAGTACATGATAGACGGATTCCAATTGAACGGTGTTGAAGGGAACGTTCTTTAAGTAGTACAAACTTTTGTTTTTGACTGACGTAATTAAATAAGCCTTTGCATTTTCAATCGTCAAGCCATCAAAATTGTTCCAAATACCGATAAATACTTCTTGTACAACATCAGAAGCCAAGGTTTCATCGCGTAAAATAGTGAAGGCATACTGATATAAAACATCCCAATGTAAGTGATAATGGGTATTAATCCATTTGTCTTTTGCTGTGTGCATAGAACTGAAATTTGTTTGGAGCTAAAGTACTATTACCCATCGAGTCTACTATTAAGTGAGTATTAAAGCATCGTTATATAAAGTTGAAGAGAAGATAAAATAAATAAGAAGAGGGAGAAAAGAAGTACCTTACTAACAAAAATGAAATAACCTAATGACAGGGCTAGGTTAGCCCTGTCAAGGTAATGAAAACGTTATAAGGGAAGAAATTACAAGTGTTGATGCAATATTTTTAAAGCTTCTGCAACACCTTCTTGCGCTTGAGGCGTTCCACTATTAGCTAGTAGAATATAGGCTTTATGATGTGTGGTATCGATCAAACAGTAAGAGAAAAAGTACCATCCAGAACTTGCGTGTTCATACTGCATTTACTCGATTTAAGCCTCTATTGTTTGCACTTGAAATGCGTGAACGGTCAAACCAAATAAAAATAGATTTACTTTTTTCATGGCAGATAAATTCTAGTTCACCTTTTTAAGGTACGAAAAAAATAGCAGAAATAGCGTTTCTAACGGATAGAAAAACAGAAATACAGCCTAAATAAAGCGATAGAAGGATTGAATTCCTCCCCTAAAAACAAGAGAAAATGAGAAGAGGTTCATATTATTTTTAAAAAAGACCATTTTCCTGCTTTTGCTTTTTGTGACTTAACGAGTTAAATAGTATCTTTGGCGCTTCAAAGTAGTAAATAATACCGATATGTTTGATAATTTAAGCGATAAATTAGATAAAGCCTTTCATATTCTTAAGGGACATGGTAAAATTACGGAGGTAAACGTAGCAGATACCTTAAAAGAGGTGCGTAGAGCCCTTTTAGATGCCGACGTTAACTTTAAGATTGCCAAAGATTTTACGAATAAAGTAAAAGATAAAGCCTTAGGACAAGATGTATTGACTACGCTTCAACCGGGTCAATTGATGATCAAAATCGTAAAAGACGAATTGACGCAATTGATGGGAGGGGAAGCTGCTGGAATTAATCTATCGGGAAATCCTTCTGTTATTTTGATGTCTGGTTTACAAGGGTCAGGTAAAACGACGTTCTCAGGTAAATTAGCGAACTTCTTACAAACAAAAAAGAATAAAAAACCATTATTGGTAGCGTGTGACGTCTATCGTCCTGCGGCTATTAATCAGTTGCACGTAGTAGGAGAGCAATTGGGGGTTGAGGTTTATTCAGAAGAAGGAAACAACAATCCTGTTCAAATTGCTGAAAATGCAATTAAATATGCGAAATCAAATGGTTTCAATGTCGTAATCGTCGATACAGCCGGTCGTTTGGCCGTTGATGAAGAGATGATGACCGAGATTGCTAATATTCACAAAGCAATTACACCCCATGAAACCTTGTTTGTCGTGGATTCCATGACGGGACAAGATGCCGTAAATACAGCAAAAGCATTTAACGATCGTTTGAATTTTGACGGGGTAATCCTAACAAAATTAGACGGGGATACACGCGGTGGAGCTGCAATTTCTATTAAATCTGTAGTAAACAAGCCAATCAAGTTCATCGGGACAGGAGAAAAAATGGATGCGATTGACGTATTCTATCCAGACCGTATGGCCGATCGTATCTTGGGGATGGGAGACGTTATTTCCTTAGTAGAACGTGCACAAGCACAATACGACGAGGAAGAAGCGCGTAAAATCCAAAAGAAGATTGCGAAAAACGAATTTGGTTTTGACGATTTCCTATCACAAATTCAACAGGTGAAAAAAATGGGTAGCATGAAGGACTTAGTTGGCATGTTACCAGGGGTTGGAAAAGCATTGAAAGATGTCGAAATTGAAGACGATGCCTTCAAACACATCGAAGCCATTATCCACTCGATGACACCCAAAGAAAGAGCAACGCCATCTGTACTCGATGCAAAACGCAAACAACGTATTGCCAAAGGATCGGGAACAGATATTCAACAAGTCAATCAATTGCTGAAGCAATTTGACCAAATGAGCAAAATGATGAAGATGATGCAAGGAGCAAAAGGAAAGAATTTAATGCGCATGATGGGACAAATGAAAGGAATGCAATAAAAAATACAAAGAAGGTTTAAGGTTCAAATGAAGTTTAAACCTTCTTTATTTTACATACAACAACACACTAATTAGTACGATTTAATGCAACTACTAGACGGAAAAAAGGTATCAGAAGATATCAAAAACGAGATCGCAGCTGAAGTTCAACAAATGAAAGCTCGCGGAGAAAAAGTACCCCATTTGGCAGCAGTCCTTGTGGGAAGCAATGGAGCAAGTTTAACTTATGTTGGCAGTAAGGTAAAGTCATGTGAACAAATTGGATTTGAATCGACTTTGGTGGCTTTACCAGAAGAAACAACAGAGGTTGAATTATTAGCGAAGATCAAAGAATTAAATGAAGATCCTGCGATTGATGGATACATCGTTCAATTGCCTTTACCCAAACACATTGACGAGCAAAAAATTCTAATGGCAGTAGATGCAGACAAAGATGTTGATGGATTCCATCCAACGAACTTTGGTAAAATGGCCTTAGAAATGGAAACGTTCTTACCCGCAACACCTTACGGAATTATGGAGCTACTAGAGCGTTATAAAGTAGAAACAGCAGGTAAAAATGTGGTGGTAATCGGTCGTTCTCATATTGTAGGTCGTCCTATGAGTATCTTGTTAAGCAGAAAAGGATATCCTGGAGATGCTACAGTAACCTTAACACACAGCCGTACCAAAGATATCGCAGCCATTACAAGAGAAGCGGATATCATTATCTCTGCTTTAGGTGTACCGTACTTCTTAAAAGGGGATATGGTAAAAGAAGGCGTAACAGTAGTGGATGTGGGAATCACACGTGTTCCAGATGCTGATGCACCAAGAGGCTATGTGATCGCTGGAGATGTTGACTTTGATGAAGTAAGCAAAAAAGCAGCCTTCATTACCCCAGTACCAGGTGGAGTTGGTCCAATGACCATTGCCATGCTATTGAAAAATACACTTTTAGCGCGTGCAAGACGTGCGAAAAAAGGAGAATAATATAGAAAAGGGTGTCCAAAAGGACGCCCTTTTTTGTCACTCTTAAACTTTAGATCGAAAGGAAGATGTACCACAAGTTTTAACCCAATCGTTCAACAACTTCTTCCCAAGAATTTAATCGATTAGGATACTTGATGGTAGCATTGTGATACGCTGTAAATAGAAAACCATTTGCGCCAAATCCAACTAAATTTTCGGTCATATCATCCAGTAAGATATCCGCTTTAATTAAAGGTTTATTCGCACAAAAAATCAGTTTTTTCCACGTTAATTCGGGAAAGTTTTTGGCTATAAAAGTACAGCGTGAAGCCAGAGAATAAGGAAATTCTAAAGCTGCCGAAACAACATAAATATCGTATTTTTCTGAAAGAATGGTGATGCCCTCTTGTGCACCTTCTATAACAGCGACTTCTTGATAAAAATTCACCCTATTTTGTTGTTCCTTGATAAAGGAGATGTGAGAAGAAGGCAAGCAGTCATAAATGGTTTTTCCAAAAAGATCTTGTTTTCTTAGGTTTGCTGAGTAAGCCTTGTTATATTGTTCTACTATTAAAGTAATAGAATCCGCAAGAACTTCATCCATATCGACAGCTAGAATAGGCTTTTGAATGGTTCTGATATGCATGGTTTTGGGGTTTTAGTGATTCTTAAAAATAAAGTAATTTTGATTGTAAATAATTGATTTTTTGTTGTTTAAAATAATTTTAACTAAGAAATGAATCAGATAACCTGTTCTTTTTTGTTCGTTCTTTGGCTTTTGATAAAATTATCATTAGTAAAAACAATCCTCACCCAATCTCATCTAACCCTCTTTTTTTGCTCTTCGTTGTTCGTTCTTTGGCTTTTGATAAAACTATCGTTAGTAAAAACAAATCTCACTAATCCTTATTAATCCTTACTAATCCTTACTAATCCTCACCCAATCTCACCCAATCTCACCAACCCTCACCAACCCTCACGAAACTATTTACTGCCTACTAAATCATTCATTAAAATGATTTATTTGTATTAATGACTTATTTTTCATACATTAGTTATAGTATTTATTTAATGAATTATATTTCATTCGTTATGGCTTAAAATTCGGTATTATGAATTATATATCAGACATTAGTTTGCTTTCAGATAAAGCGATACTCCAACAGATTGGCTTGTTTATCCAACAAACGCGTATCAAGCAAAATCTAACCCAAGAGGATGTCGCTACACGAGCGGCAATTAGTCGGTCAACATTGAGTTTAATCGAACGAGGGGACAATCTATCTTTAGTCAATTTAATTAAAATTTTGCGCACGTTGGATGCCTTATACGTTTTACAGTCTTTCGAAGTAAGCGACGAATTAAGTCCGTTGCAATTAGCCAAAGGAGAGAAGCAAAAACGCCAACGCGCGTCTAAACCAAAGGAAGATAACCTGGATAATACTGATTTAGGATGGTAACAACAGCTTTTGTTCGACTATATGATCAGCAGGTAGGTGCTGTGGCCTGGGATGCTGAAAGGGGAATTGCCAGCTTTGAATATGACCCTAAATTTAATTTGGCGCAATGGCCTATTGCGCCGATAAAAATGCCTGCCAAGAATAGAATTTACAGCTTTCCTGAATTTCGAGATAATGAAACGTTTAAAGGACTTCCAGGTTTGTTAGCCGATGCTTTGCCTGATCGATACGGAAAGGAACTGATTAATGCCTGGTTAGCTCGACAAGGGCGGCCAGACAATAGTTTAAATCCTGTGGAATTGCTGTGTTTTATTGGTAAACGAGGCATGGGAGCTTTAGAGTTTGAACCCGCTTTGATTAAAGAAGCTCCGTCCTATGATATTGAGCTGACAGCATTAATTGAAACGACTAAATTACTCTTAGAAAAAAAAGAAAGCCTTTCAATTCAGACGCAAGCCAATATGGAGGATGTGATGATGGATGTACTAAAAATGGGAACATCTGCAGGAGGAGCACGTCCCAAAGCAATTATTGCTTATAATGAAAAAACGGGGCAAATCAAATCAGGACAAACCTTAGTCGACCCTGATTTTGATCATTGGATCATCAAGTTTGACGAAGTCAGCGATGTACAATTTGGAGAATCTAAAGGTTATGGTCGCGTAGAAATGGCGTATTATAAAATGGCTACTGATTTCGGTATTGAGATGATGGAATCGCGATTAATCGAAGAAAATAATCGCGTTCACTTTATGACCAAGCGCTTTGATCGGATAAAAGGCAATCAAAAGATTCACAGCCAAACGCTTTGTGCCATTCAGCATTACGACTTTGCGAATATTACGTCCTATAGCTATGAGCAAGTCTTTCAAACCATGCGTCAATTGCGATTGTCCTATGCGGAAGCGGAACAAATGTTTAAGCGAATGGTTTTTAACGTGATTGCGCGTAACTGTGATGATCACACCAAAAACTTTTCTTTTTTGATGACACAAGAAGGCAAATGGAAATTAGCACCTGCTTATGATATTTGCTTTGCTTATCGCCCTGATAGTGTATGGGTAAGTCAACATAATTTAAGCATCAATGGCAAGCGAAAGGATTTTAAACGAGCAGATTTGATCGCTATTGCACAACAAAATTCGATTCGAAATCCAGAGCAACTGATCGATAACTGCTTGCAACTCGTGCAGCAATGGCCGTCCTATGCTCAAGCGTATCAAGTAGAGGAAGATAAGATAAGGAATATAGACCAATGGCTAATCAAAAAGATGGAATAGAGGAAATGCGTGATGGAAAATCGAAGCGTAGCGTAGATTCATCGAACACCGAAACAAAAAAAAATGTTTTTCGGCTTTTGGTTCATTACATCTAGTTGAAAAAAGATTCTCTTAGGAAGAGAAAATCAAACAAACCGTAGCGTAGCGTAGGTTCATCGAACACCAAAACCAATATAAATTAGGTAAGATAAATCGAAGATTCATCGAATACCAAAACAAAATATAAACTTACTGAAATAAACCGCGCAAAAAAATAAAATGAACATCCAAACATTTAACATTGAAAAAGACATCGAAGGACAATCCATCGTTTTATCACCCACAGTGATTCAACAAGACAACTTTACCCTTTTAGTTGATTGCGGATATGAAGAAACCTTTGACGAATTTAAAACAGCATTAGCTGAACTAGGAATGCCTATACAATCCCTAGATGCCATTTTTATTAGTCATGATGATATTGATCACTTGGGAGCATTATCGCTGTTTTTAGCAGAAAATCCCAATCTACAGATCTATGCCAGTGCGGTAGAAAAAGACGCAATCGAAGGGACTATTCCCTCTGAGCGTTTAGTTCAAGCCGAAACTTCTTTGCCTTTTATGCCTGACGAATATCGCCCTTGGGCAGAGCATTTCATTACTCGATTAAAGAAAATCAAACGAGCAAAAGTACATCATACGTTTCAATCTGGTGATTTTGTTTTGAAAAACCTACAAGTCATTGCTACTCCAGGCCATACAAAGGGGCATATCTCCTTATTTGATCCTCAGACAAAGACATTGATTGCCAATGATGCTTTGGTGATTGAAGAGGGAAAACTCAATATCGCTAATCCACAATTTACGTTGGATATGCAACAAGCCATACTGTCCGTGAAAAAAATCCAAGCTCTACAACCGCACGTAATCATTTGTTACCATGGTGGAATCTTGAAAGAGGAAATCGAAAGACAGTTGGAGATGTTGTTGAATCAATATGAATAGTAGAAATTGTTGCTCTTTGTTGTTCGTTTTTTGCCTTTTGATAAAACCCCATTAGTAAAAATAAACCCTCACCCAACCTCACCCAACCCCATCAAATCTCACCAAACCCTCACAAAAAAACAACAATTCCCCCAATTCTAGGGATAAGCTAGCCAGAGAAATAAGACTACCTTTAGGAAGTAAAAAAAGGAAAGATGAAACAAGAAGTAAAAAAGACAATGACACCACAAAGAGAATGGTTTCTAAAAGGAGAACAATACGCAAAAGCCATTAATGAGATGGTTGCTTTTGGCAATGAACATGGATGGGATAAATGGGAAGGTGAAGAAGCGGAAGACAAAAGGGATCATTTGAGACAACTAGTCTTTGAAGCTTTGAAACAAGCCAATCTAGATGATACAATAGCTACTTTTAGAGCGGACTATCCACCGGCTTATACGCCTCTAATTCCATTTTTGGAGACCAAATCGCAATACATTGGGGATATCGTAGCGATTGATGCCGATACAGTTGCTTTTTTAGCGGGAACTTCTTTCGAACGCAGAATGGCTTACTTGGTATCTGGCACTACAGTTCGTCTACTAGACGAGCAAATGAAAGGATTGGGAAAATCCATGCAAAATAATATAGTGGCTATTGCTTATGCGGATAAAATAGTGACCTATCAGGGGTGGAATGGCCCTGTACTTGCGGAATTCTCCTTAGGTGACCTCGCTCAACTAGGTATTTCAAAACTGATCCCCTTTAACGATGGAAAACGCGTCTTATTCGTTTCAATGGAAGGGGTATATTTGCTGCACGAACAAGAACAAAAACTCATTCACCCAATATACACAGAAGAGGAGAAAAAAGAAGCCCAAGAGGAGGACTATGAGCTGATGATCGATATGGAAAATGCAACCTTATCGCATGACAATACGTATATCGTAGTAGGAGATCAAGATAGAGATCACCGCATTTTGACGGCAGATGGAGAGGAAGTAGGAACCGTAGGGCCTCAATCGTCTTATCCGCATTTCTGCCTGTTTTCCAAAGATGACCAACAGTTAATTACGAATTCTTGTCACTTTTACAATGGAGTAACCATTGGGGTAGATGCCACGAAGTTGGATGGGATGAACGTCCATGCCTACGAAGAGAGTGAGGATTTTGTTTATATGGATGAGAATATGCGCGTGTACCAAGGCGTTGCTTTACAAGAGTACTATGTTTTAGGTGATGCGTATGGCTATATTCGCGCCATCAATCAAGCGGGTAAAGAAGTATGGCAGCACTTTTTAGGAGGTACAATTAGCGGAATTGCTGTTTCTGAAGATGAAACGACCTTATGGGTAGGAACGTATTCAGGCGCTCTACACAAACTGATTGTAGGCAAAGGAATACGCGATACGCACACCATTGGAACAAGTGATTTATATGAAGAATTCCGACTGTTAGTATGGAAAGAAGAACCCCAAGTGTGGAGGTGGTAATACAATAAAAAACAACCATGACCGAAGATTATGTTGAGGTGCTATTGACGCATCTAAAGCAAACCATAGTATTGACCGATAGCGAAGTACAACGCATCAGTGAAGTAGTAGAAATAGTACCTTTAAAGCGCAAAGAACTCTTGCTTCAACCAGGGCAATTGTCACAGCACATGCGATTTATTGCCCAAGGAAGTGCACGTTGTTATTACCTAGACGAAAATTCACAAGAACATACGTTGCAACTAGGTATTGAAGAATGGTGGATTAATGATTTGTATAGTTTTTTGACACAAACAGCATCCAAATTGTTTATTCAAGCCATTGAACCCGCAGTGATTGTGCAAATTAGCAGAGAAAATTTAGAGCAACTGTACGTTGAAATTCCAGCTATATCCACTTTTTTTCGTCTAAAAATACAAAGTGCTTATGTTGCGTTACAAGAGCGAACCCTTGAAAATATGAGTACAGAGGCTTATACACGTTATCAGCGTTTTATCAAAGAATACCGCAATATTGAACAACGCGTACCTCAATATATGATTGCCTCTTATTTGGGGGTAACACCAGAATTTTTGAGCTATCTCAAGAAAAAACACCTCGATAGTCTTTCTTAAGATAGCTTAAGAACTGCGTTTTAACGAGCGAATACATTTGTCCTATGAAAATAAATAATCATAGACAGATGGTATTCGCTCGTTTTTTTATATTCCTATTTGGATTGTTCACGCTTTCGGTTTTTGGGCAATCCACCACCTATACACCCGACATGATGCTCGGGCATCGATCGTATGGCTATACCCATACCGTCAGCCATAAACTTTCGGATAAACTTACGCTTCAAAATCTTGTTTTATTTGATGCTGAATATGAGGAAGATACACATAATATCTTTTTCATCCGCAATACCCTTGCGTATCAATTGCCGAAAAACTTCGTATTAAATGCGGGGTTTGGCGTAAAAAACCCAGGAAAATTCGCCAGTGTGTACCTCCAATATCAAGTTAAACGAAAAGATTTTATTGGGGTCTATGGAATAGGAACGACCTATCAAAAAGGGTTCACACTAGAACAATCCCTTTTGCTGGAATATACGCCAAAATTAACCCAAGAGTGGGAGGGAGTCTTTCGCTTTTCTGCGGTTGGAAATGTCAATCGACACGAATATACCCGTGGTTTTCAACACCTTCGACTAGGCGTGAAGCGAGAGAAAGTAGCCCTTGGATTCGCTGCTAATTTTGAACAATTCGCCATGAGCTGGAACCACTTAGAAAATTACGGACTCTTTGTAAAAATAAACGTATAAAAATAGAACTAGATGAATACAAATCAAAACACTGGACTTTTAATTAGTCGAATTGCCATTGGATTTCCCATGTTGTTTTATGGGATTGGAAAAGTAGTACACGGGATTGGGTTTATCCAACAAGTACTTGTGGATAAAGGACTGCCTGCCTTCTTTGGCTATGGCGTATATGTAGGTGAAGTAATAGCTCCCTTGCTGTTAGTACTCGGTTGGAGAACGCGTTTGGCCGCAGCTGTATTTGCAGTCAATTGCATAACAGCAGTACTTCTCGTACAAAGTAGCCTTATTTTTAGCCTCAATGAAAATGGGGGATGGGCAGTCGAATTGCTGTTGTTATATGCTTTAGTCGCTGTAAGCCTGTTTTTTACAGGTGGTGGAAAATATGCCCTTTCCACAAGCCATCAATGGGATTAAAAAAATGCATTCGTATGAATGCATTTTTTATAGAAATAAATCGGTGTGATTTAACTGTTGTTTTTCCGCTGCGTTAGGGTGATTGTTGGGATTAATGAAGGAACGGAAGTGAGGATGATCATCGCAAAAAATAAGGTCAAAGGCAAAGCGATTGTTTCCATATAAACCACGGTGAATCATATTAGCAGAAAATACAAGCAAATCGCCTCGTTTTAATTTGATTTGTTTCCCTCTTGCCAAGGAATCACTAGGTGTTTTTCCGTTCAAACTCAAACGAGTATCTTCCTCTTCTTGTAAATCTCATGCGCGATGTGTCCCTTCAATGAGTTCAATGCCTTCTTCTGCTCGAAAGGGAATCCTAAAGTGAACCACCTGTTGTGTTTTTATACGTTCTTTTTGTTCCGCTAGGGACATTTCCGTATATTGAATATCGCGATGCCAATAGTTTTTTTGCGTGGGATTAAAGGGATCAAAAAAGAGTTGCGTATTGAGAAATAAGGCTTTTTGAGGAAAAATAGCTCCAATAATTTCAAGTAACTTGGCTTGCGTAATGAATTCAAAAAGAGTCAAGCGTTCCTTTTCAGTAATAAACGAACTCGATGTTATACTGTGGCTGTTGATGAGTTTTTGCTCATATTCTGCCTTGTTTTGAAGGAGCCATTGGCTGTGAAATTGCATTACTATAACTTCTAGTTGCTCCAATTCTTTAGCACTAAAGAATTGGGGACAATAGCAATAACCGTCAGTGGAGTAAGTATTCTTTTGGTGCATGATTTTTCGTGTATTAAAAACTAAAAATACGCGATTTATTCTGGTCCTAAAATTGTTTGCTATTCTTTTTTCATCTGTACCAAGTCCACTTGCATTATTATGTATATTTGTTAACACCAAGACAAAAAACCTTTTTAAAACTAAAACTTTAAAAGAATGGAAATATACGCCAAGAGACACACTCTTTTTCAAGATAAATACAACGAGATTAGAAAAAAGTATAAAATAGTAGGAGGGTTGCGTTTAGTCGCTTTTCTGGGGATTGTATACTGTTTTTATTTGTCTGTATCCCGTGCAGATTACCAGTATTTGTATGTAACAGGAGGATTGGTTCTGGTGTTTTTAATTTTCTTGCGTATTCACGTCTCGTATTCTTGGAAAATGCGCTATGCGGAAGCATTGATGCAGATTAATAAAGAAGAAGATCAGTTTGTAAAGGAGGATCAATGGGGGGGTGATGATGGAGCTGAATTCCACACGCCTGATCATCCTTATGCTTTTGACTTGGATATTTTCGGACCGAAATCCATTTACCAATACTTAAATAGAACCGCGTCTTATAAAGGAAAAGAACATTTAGCCACGCTTTTAAAAAGCCGAAGCAATAAAGAAGACGTCCTCAAAAATCAAGAGGTGATAAAAGAACTTTCCCAAAAGGTTGAGTGGAGACAAGAGATTTACGCCTATAGTAAACTGTCTAACCTTAATAAGGAGGCCTATGAGCGATTGAAAACGTGGAGTCAATCGAAGGTTAATACATTGAGTAAATTTTCTTTAGTACTTGCTTATGCCTTGCCTTTGGTGTTTGTTGTGGCGTGTATCGGTTTTTTTGTCGATGCGTCCAATATCATTTGGGGCTATATCGCATCGACTGTTTTCTCGTTGAACCTCATTATGGCCATGGCTAAAGTAAGACTGATTCAAGCGGAACTTGGCGGAGTAGAAAAAATACACGAAACCATTGAAAGTTATAGCTCCATTATCAAGCGAATTGAAAAAGAAGAATTTGCAACGGAACGCATGAAAATGTATTTGAAAGAGATCAAAAGCGATTCGTTCAAAGCCAGTACTGAGCTGAAGAAATTATCCCGCTTGTTTGAGCAACTCGAAACGGTAGCCAATTTGTTTGTGTCGATTTTGTTTAATGGATTATTTCAATTTCACGTCCATGTATTGCATAAATTCTTAACGTGGAAGAAAGAAAAAGGAACCTTAGTGTTAACGGTTATTGATATAGTAGGAGAAGTAGAAGCCTTTAATTCTTTGGGAAACTATTCCTACAACAATAGAAGTTATACCTTCCCCGTTTTGAATGATACCAATCAAATGGCTTTCCAAAATCTGGGGCATCCCTTGCTGAATGCAAAGAAACGGGTGACCAATGATATTGATTTTTCCAATCAGCGTTTTGTTATTCTAACAGGATCTAATATGTCTGGAAAAAGTACGTTTTTGCGCACTATAGGCGTCAATTTAGTGTTGGCGGGAATAGGAGCGCCTATCTGTGCGACAAAAGCGACGTTTTTTCCATTGCCTTTGCTGGTTTCTATGCGATTAACGGACTCCTTAGAAGACAGTGAATCTTACTTCTATGCAGAGGTAAAACGCTTGAAGATGATTATCGAACAAGTGCAGAGTGAATCTTGTTTCGTCTTATTGGATGAGATTTTAAGAGGTACGAATTCAGACGATAAACAGAGTGGTACTATTGGGGTGATTCTCAAATTAATTCGTGAACAAACCTACGGAATGATCGCTACCCATGATTTAGAAGTGTGCAATACAACGAATGAATATCCGACAATTTTAATGAATAAATGTTTTGAAGTCGAAATTAAAAATGACGATTTACACTTCGATTATAAAATAAGAGACGGTATTTGTCAGAATAAGAATGCAACCTTTATTATGAAGAAAATGCAAATTATAGATTAGTTAACGGTTAACGGTTAACAGTTCACGGTTCACCAACCGTAAACGTACACTGCCAACCGTAAACGTACACTGCCAACCGTAAACGTACACTGTTAACCGTAAACTGTCAACTAAAAACGGCTCTCAATTTTTAAATTGAGAGCCGTTTTTTATTATAATTGTGCAACTAGTGTATTAATTAAATCTCGGGCAATGGGTTCTGCTGCTTGTACTGCTTTTAGTACTTCATCGTGGTTGACGTCAGCAATTCCCTCTTCATTCCCCATATCGGAAATAACGGAAATACCGAAAACCTTCATATCCATGTGACGGGCTACGATTACTTCCGGAACCGTTGACATCCCTACACAATCTCCACCTACTGCGCGTACCATTTTATATTCGGCTAGGGTTTCAAACGTTGGGCCTTGCAAACCGTAGTATACTCCTTCTTTGATATCGTAGTTTTTCGCTTGAGCAATTTCTTTCGCTTTTGCAATGATGGTCTTGGTATAGACTTCGTTCATATTGACAAAACGAGGACCAAAACGCTCATCGTTGTGTCCGCGTAATGGATGATCAGGGAAGGCATTGATGTGATCCTTGATAATCATAATATCTCCTACTTTAAAGGATGGATTTACTCCTCCTGAAGCATTAGATACGATTAAGGTATGTACACCTAAATACTTCATGACGCGAATAGGAAAAACCGTCGTCTTGATATCATATCCTTCATAGTAGTGAAAACGACCCTGCATGGCAACAATCTTTTTTCCGCCTAGCGTTCCGAAAATTAAGGCTCCTTTGTGTCCTTGAACGGTAGATACGGGGAAATTGGGAATATCGGCGTATGAAATCTCATGCTCAATAGCGATATCCGCTGTTAGGTTACCCAATCCAGAACCTAAAACAATACCGATTTCAGGTTTAAAATTCGTTTTTTCAATGATGAATTGAACGGTTTCTTGTACTTTCTCCCACATAGTTTAAAATTTTAGCATCAAAGGCTTCGCTATTATTTAAGAAAGCCGTTTGAATAGGTAAATAAAATAATTGAGGTTCAGGAAGAAGACCTTGGAGTCGGACATAATCCTTTTCCGTGGTGATGATTTTCTTTCCTTTCGCTTGATTCAAAATTAATTCAATATCCGTAGACGAAAAATGATGATGGTCAGGAAATGATAAACATACCGTTGTCTCTTTTTTCAAATGATTAAAAAAGGATTGGGGGTTTGCAATGCCTGCCACTAAGATAAAGTCGTCCTGAATAAGTTGAGTAACCTCCACTGAATCAGACTTTGAATATGCAATTTTACTAAAATCAATATACGTAAAAAAAGACAATTGTCCTTGCTTTAGATGTAATTCTTGTGTTATGTTTTTTTGTTGAGCAAGGCTGAGGTCTTTGGGGCATTTGGTTACCACAATAATATCTGCGCGTTGAGCGCCTTTTCTCGATTCTCTTAAATTACCAGTAGGCAACATAAAATCCTTAAAATACGGGGCATCATAGGTGGTGAGTAAGATGTAGAGTCCCCCTTGAAAAGCGAGATGTTGAAAAGCATCATCCAAGACAATCACTTCTGTCTCTGGTTTACGCGCTAAGAGATTTGTAGCTCCATTGACGCGTTTAGCATCCACGGCCACCTGAACATTGTCAAACTTACAGTGGTATTGAAAGGGTTCATCGCCAATTTGTTCCATAGTCGTTTGCGCATCAGCCAAGAAAAAACCCTCGCTTTTTCTTTTATATCCTCTGCTCAAGGTCGCTGTTTGGTAGTGGTCTTTCAATAGGCGAATAATGTATTCTACCATAGGCGTTTTTCCCGTTCCTCCTACGCTGAGGTTGCCCACCACAATAGTAGGAAGGTCAAAAGAGGTGCGTTTGAATACACCTATCAAATAGAACCAATTGCGGATTCCCGTAATACAACCATATAAAATGGCAAAAGGAAAAAGTAAAAGACGGAGTAATTTCATCCTACGAAAGTATCAATTTTTCTGCTCTTATTTTAATTTTTGTTGGGTTTCTCTTACTTTCCAATGGGTAGAATCAAAGTATTTATTGTAAATAGTCAAGGCTTTTTGATACTGATTTTGCGCTTGGTTTCCCTCTCCTTGTTTAACGGCTAAATCACCCATGGCAACCGCAATATCACCAAAAATAGGGTGATCTGCCTTAAAAAATTCTTGGTTGATTGTCCATGCTTGTGTTATTTTTTCCTTTGCTTCTGCCAATTGACCCGCTTGGAGGTGCAAGATCCCATAGTTTAAGTACACTTGAGCGGTAAATGGACTCTGGTCGGATACAATCTTTTGATAAAGTTTCAAAGCTTCTTGAAAGTGTTTATTTGACTCCACATAGTTGTTTCGATTCATCTCAACCAACCCTAAACCATTACGTGCATTTGCGTTGAGCAAGGATTGAGCAAGGTTATAGTGTTCAGCAATTGCTATGGATTTTTGATATAGCGTATCTGCTGTAATCAAATTATTTCGATGATAAGCAATATGTGCGGCTTGGCTGTAAATATGAGCCATGTTTGGAGAAGATGGAATAAGGGTTAATGCTGCATCATCAAGTGCTTGATTAATTAAAAATTGCGCTTCGATAAAATCAGCGTGAAGTAAAGCGAGATCGGCCAAACCTGTTAATACGAGTGGAATATTATGGGTTTGTGTCACTTTTCCACTGTTGTATAGCTCTAATGCTGTAGTATAGTTTTGTTTTGCGATTGAATAGTTGCCCAATATTTTGTTTATATCTCCTAAAATTTTAGCATTGTACGCATATAGATCGTTGGCTTTTCCTCCAGATTTAGCTGTTAGATCCAAGACTACTGTTATTTGTGCTTTAGCCTCGTTAAATTGACCTAAAGCAAAATTAATCTGTCCTAAAAGTGTTCGTGCCTCCATGCTTTTTAAACTAGAAGAAGTAGAGGTTTCTTCAAAACAACGCAAGCAATCTTTTACTGTCGTTTCTGCTTCTTTAAATTGGTTGGCTTTAAATTGACAATAGGCAACAATATATTGAACAGTACAATAGTTTGAACTAGGAGGATCAACTAATTTTTGTGCTTTTTCAATAGAAGCAAAAGCTTGTTCTAGGTTATCAAGGGCTAGGTAATTATAACTTTGTGCTTGGTAGTTATTTAAAAGTACTTTCCTGTGTTCCTGTGTTTGCTCTTCTTTGAGTAAGGCTACATTAATTGACTCTAATAATTCATTTGATTCCGCAAAACCATTTTGACTACTCATTAAAAAAGCAACATTGCTAACATAAGCAGATGAGGTAAGATCAATGTCTGTATTGTTCGTCGCTTCATTGTAATTTTTGAGTGCACTCATGAAAAAATAAGCAGAAAGTTCAATTTTATTGAGCTGTCTGTAACAATGCCCAATCATGTTCAAAATGTCAGATTTTTGTTCTTGCCAATACACCGATTTGATTGGAGTAGTTGTTATGTAGTTGAAAGCAGTCAAATAATGTGAAAGGGCTTTCGTATATTGTTTTGCTGTATATAGTTTTTCTCCTTTACAATAGTAGGCATTAAATAGGGTGCTATACGTCCTACTAATCGGATAAAGATGTTCATCTCCTTTATAATCCCTAAATAGCTGTAGAGTTTCTAGGTTGAGTTCTTCAATAGTGTTGTCGTTAAGTTCTTGGAGCACTAAGGCTCTCATTTGATAACTACCGTCCTCTTCCTGCTCTTTATAGTCAAGGAGTTTTTTTCCAATGCTATTGGCTTTTAAAGCATACTGGATAGCTTTATCACAATCTCCTTTGCTAGCAGCTGCTTCAGATTCAATCGCTGCATCCATCATCGCAATATTGCCAGCAAGACTACTATCACCTGAATTTAAGGTCATCAGGACCTTTCGATACGGTTTAAAGGTTTCTGGAGTATAGAGGAAAAAAGAAGTAAGTAGGGAAATAACTAAACCGCGATAAAAAATCATTCGTATCTCCTTGTCAATACCTCCTTTTTTTCTTTTGAGTAAAATGTAAATCGCTAAACCTATCGTTAGTAAAATGGCAGGTATAGGAAAATAAACAAAATAATCGGGTTGCTGTAAACTAGTCGAAAGCGATAGGGTAATCACCGCAGGCCCATAACTAAGACCTGCAAATAAAGGAAGGTAAGCTTCTTTTTCTTTCGCAATATAAAATAAGGAATGCCCACCTAAAAAGTAAGAAAGTCCAAGGAGCCAGATAGTAAAAAAGGAAGGAACAAATAAATAGATAGAGCTGGGAAACACTAAAGTGGCAAAGATGAGTACGGCAAGTAGTGTTAGAAGTGTTTTTTCGTATTTTTTCAAAAGGTGAAGATTTAGTCGTTCGTGGTAATTGAAGAACCCAAAAGTAGCTTATTTAATTTATATTAACATAATTTAAGTTACTCTTTTGAGTTGAAATAAGAAGTTTCAACTTCGTCTGGGGTTTTGTATCTTTGAGAAATAATGATTGATAGCTTGTAATTGAATATGAAAGTAAAAGATATTTTTCCCATTTTAGAAGAATTAGCACCTTTGGGTTATGCAGAGGATTTTGATAATGTTGGACTTTTGGTCGGTAGTCCCGAACAAGAAGTGAGTGGTATCCTCGTGTGTCATGATGCATTAGAAACTGTTGTCGAAGAGGCAATTGAAAAACAATGCAATTTGATTGTGTGTTTTCATCCTATTTTATTTTCAGGGTTAAAGAAAATTACGGGTAAAAACTATGTCGAAAGAGCAGTCATCAAGGCTATTAAACACGATATTGCCATTTATGCGATTCACACAGCTTTAGATAATCACCAAGAAGGTGTAAACAAAATTTTTTGCCATACGCTTGGCTTGATAAATGCCAAAATATTACTGCCGAAAGCGCACTATATTCAAAAATTAGTTACCTATGTGCCAATGGACAGCACTGCAAAAGTTAGACAAGCCTTGTTTGAAGCAGGAGCGGGTGCGATTGGCAATTACGAGCACTGCAGTTTTGTTTCGGAAGGAAAAGGCAGTTTTAAAGGCAATGAAAAGAGCAATCCTGTTCTAGGGCAAGCTGGAGTAGAGGAAGTAGTGGCAGAACACAAAGTAGAGGTAACGTTTGAAAAACACCTCCAAAGCCAAGTTTTAAACCGTTTATTTCAGGCGCATCCTTATGAAGAAGTCGCCTATGAAATTTACAACTTAGAAAATAAGCTGCAAAATGTAGGGATGGGGATGCTAGGGGAGCTGGAGCAACCAATGGAAGAAAAAGACTTTTTGGAGATGGTAAAGGAGAAAACAGGGACAGGTGGCATTCGCCATAGTGCACTTTTGGGTAAACCCATCCAAAAAGTAGCGGTGCTTGGTGGTTCAGGGAGCTTCGCTATAAAAGCAGCGATTCAACAAAAAGCCGATGTCTTTATCACCGCAGATTTAAAATACCATCAATTTTATGAAGCTGAAAATCAGTTGGTTTTGGCAGATATTGGCCATTTTGAGAGTGAAAGATATACAAAAAATTATATAGTTGAGTTTCTTTCAAAAAAAATGCCTAATTTTGCAGTTATTTTATCAACAGTAAATACGAATCCAGTTAACTACTTATAACGATGACAAAGAAAAAAGAATTAACGGTTGAAGAGAAATTAAGAGCGCTTTACGACTTACAATTGATTGACTCAAGAATTGATGAAATCAGAAATATGAGAGGAGAGCTACCTCTTGAAGTTGAAGACCTAAAAGACGAAGTTGCTGGACTTAACAAACGCTTAGAAAAACTTCATGTAGATTTAAACGGCATCGAAAGTGGTATTAAGGAGAAAAAAAATGCCATTGAAGAGTTTAAAGAAGCAATTAAAAAGTACACTGAGCAACAAAACGAAGTGAAGAATAACCGAGAGTTCAACTCCTTAGAAAAAGAAATTGAATTTCAAAAGTTAGAAATCGAGCTGGCTGAGAAACACATTCGTGAAATGAAAGTGAGCATCGAAAATAAAAAAAGCAACATTGCACAAACAGAAGAACGTTTAGCTGCACGCAATGAACACTTGACTCACATCGAGGCAGAGTTGAAAAACATTATGTCAGAAACAGAACGCGAAGAGCAAACGTTGTTAGCTAAATCAGACGAATTCAAACAAGATATTGAAGATCGTTTGCTAAAAGCGTATATGAGAATTAGAGAGGGCGTGAAAAATGGATTAGCAGTTGTGTCTATCGAAAGAGGGGCGTCTGTAGGATCATACTTCACAATTCCACCGCAAACGCAAGTAGAAATTGCAGCACGTAAAAAAATTATTACGGATGAACACAGTGGACGTATTCTTGTTGATAGCGCTTTAGCTGAAGAAGAAAGAGAAAAAATCGATGCAATCATCGCAAGTTTAAAATAATTACCTAAGCCTCTTTTTAGAGGCTTTTCTTTTTTATATGGAAAAAGTAGTTGGAGCACTGATAAATTTGATTAGCCTAGGCTCAATGCCAATTGCTGTGCATTGGGTGCATAAGCTCTTTGCTACACCTCGAAAAGGAAAATTAAAACTCCAACAACTTCCTGTTTTTCTACAACAAGCTCGGTTGGATTCCTTAATCTATAAGGAGGAACAAGTCTATACCTATCAATGGAATGAAACAGCTAGTGATAAACCGTTAATTTTATTGATTCACGGCTGGGAGAGTAATAGTGCGCGTTGGGAAGCTTTGGTTCATTATTTAGGGAATGATTTTCGGTATGTTGCGCTTGATGCACCAAGTCTAGGAAGAAGTCCTGGTAAAAATCTCAGTGTCAAGAACTATCAAGAAGTCATTGATCTAGCACTTAGGACGTTCAAACCTCAATTTGTAATAGGGCATTCTTTGGGGGCTTTTGCCTTGTTTCAACAGCTAGGAGAGAAAAAATATCCTGGACTTGAAAAAGCAGTTATCATGGGAGCTTTTGATCGTTTTGAAGTGATTCTGTCCCATTACTATACGCTTTTAGGTTATTCTAAACGGGTAAGAGAAGCGTATCATATTTATATTGAGCATTTAATCAATAAACCATTGGCATCCTATTGTAGCGAAGCAGCAGTGCAACGAGTACATCTTCCTGTTTTGTGCTTGCACGATCGAGAAGATCCTCAGGTATCCAACCAAGAGGCAGAACATTTCCATCAAGCCTTACTTCAACATGATAATCTGGTAGTTACAACAACGAATTTAGGACATAGTCTCCAAGACGAAGCGGTTTTTAAAACAATTCAGGCGTTTTTTGATTAGACCTCATTTCTTTGTATAAGGAACGAAATTTATTAGTTACTTTTGTGTTATGGAAAATCAAGAAACGCGTTTAAATAAATATTTATCCGAAGTAGGTTTTTGCTCTAGAAGAGAAGCCGATCGATTAATCGAAGAAGGACGCATTACCGTTAATGGAAAATTACCCGAATTGGGATTGAAGGTTACCGATGCAGATGAAATTCGCGTAAATGGTAAGCTGATTCGCCAAACCGATGAGGATTTTGTTTATTTAGCTTTTAATAAACCTGTAGGAATCGAGTGTACCACCAATAAAAAGGTGAGAGATAATATCGTAGACTACATCAACTATCCCAAGCGTATTTTTCCAGTGGGACGTTTAGATAAAGACAGTGAAGGATTAATCATCATGACCAACGACGGTGATATTGTCAACAAAATCTTGCGTCAAAAAAATAATCACGAAAAAGAATACATCGTTACGGTGAATAAACCCATTACGGATCGCTTTATCCAGCGTATGGGACAAGGGGTACCTATTTTAGATACTATCACTAAAGAATGTAGGGTGGAACGTATCAGTCGCTTTGTATTTCGAATCTTTTTAACGCAGGGATTAAACCGACAAATTCGCCGCATGTGTGAGTATTTTGACTATGATGTGGTGGCGTTAAAACGCATTCGCATTATTAATATCAGCCTCGATGTGCCTGTCGGACAGTACCGAGAAATTACCGCTGCAGAATTGACAGAATTAAACCAATTAATTGCTCCTTCTAGTAAAACAGAAGAAGCAAGCGAATCACAATACGCACAGGAACAAATAAATACGCATGGTTTTAGAAGTAATTCCCCCTCAGGAGAACGAAAACCAAAGAAGAAGTTCGACCGAGAGCGAAATGATTCAAAAAAAATGGGACCAACCCTGCGAAATGAACGAATTTCAAGACGAAGAGAGAATTAGTTTATAATTCTCTTTTTTTGTTTTTCAGTATTATATCTGTAATATAACACTTCCTTTTTTTGTTTTTTATAGCCATATCGGATCATCTTCTCCGAATATAATTGCACCTATAAATAGCTTATTTAAAATAAGTCTAATTTATTTTTTAGATATGTTAAAAAAGTCTATATATTTGCATCTGTTTATACTAAGTCTAAATAAACATATTTACTAATCTACTTCAATTTCTTAGTAATGAGAAAATTTATACTACTAACAGCATGTATTATCGGCCAGCTATTTGTTGCTCATGCTCAACAAAAACCAACTGTCATAGCTGGAGTCGTACTAGATGAAAAGGGAAGCCCTATTGACTTTGCTACTGTTGTATTAGTCGATACAAAGAAAAGCGATTTAACTAACGAGCAAGGCGCATTCAAATTAAAAATGGGTACAGGCGGTACGTATAAAGTAAAAGTTCAACACGTGAGTTATGAATCTGTTGAACTCCAAGTGAAAGTAGAAGATGGAGCAGAGGTACAGCAACGAATTGTATTAAAAGCCAAAGACGCTATTTTAGATGATGTCATCTTGCAGGTGAAAAGCCCCGTTGAAAAAGTCAGAGAATCCGCGTATAATGTGATCGCTATTGATGCAAAACCCTTGTACAATTCTTCTTTAGATGTGTCAGGTGCTTTAGATCGCGTTTCTGGAGTCAAAGTGAGAAAAGATGGAGCAGAAGGATCGGATTATACCTTTTCAATGAATGGTTTTAGTGGACGTCATATTCGTTTTTTCCTTGATGGAGTACCGATGGAAGGATTTGGTAGTGAATTTAAGATTAATAACCTACCCATTACCATGGTTGATCGAATTGAAGTGTACAAAGGGGTAGTTCCCGTTGAATTTGGTTCAGATGCCTTGGGAGGAGCTGTGAATATCATTACCAATAAAAGTAAAGAGACAAAAATTGATGCTTCCTTTGCTACGGGATCATTCAATACTTATAAAAGTCACCTCAATGTGAGCAAAGTATTTGATAATGGAATGACTTTTCAAGTGAATGCTTTTCAAAATTATTCCGACAACAACTACAAAGTATACGTTCCTGTTGCCAATTTAAAAACAGGGGTTTACTCTAAAGAAAAGCAATGGGTGAAGCGATTTAATGATCGCTTCCAAACTGCGACAGTGGTTGCTAAAGTGGGAGTGCTAGACAAATCCTATGCGGATCGTTTATTAATTGGATTTACGTATGGAGAAGGAAAAAAAGGCGTTCAAACGGGAACGATTATGGAAAAAGTATTCGGTCAGAAAAAACGCCGTTCAGTAACGATTATGCCTTCCTTAGAATATAGCAAACGCAATTTGTTTACCGATGGATTAGACGTAGCAATTACCTCTACCTATAATGCCGGATACAACCAAAATATTGATACCTCAAGATACAAATACAATTGGGCTGGTGAGCGTATCAAAACCATGAAAAAAGGAGAATCAGGAGGAGGACCTTCTCTAGTGAAATTCTTCGACCACAATGGTTCAACTACAGCTAATATTAGTTATAAAGTAAACGACAAACACGCGTTTAGTTTAAATAATGTGATTTACTACTTCAATAGAAAAACCGAAGATCCTTTAGCGGTTAAAGAAACGGAAAGCGAAAAGAAAAGTGAAACAACGCGCAGAAGTTTAAAAAATATCACCGCTTTATCCTACCGATACAATA
Organism: Myroides sp. DW712; assembly: GCF_046557355.1. NCBI lineage: Bacteria > Pseudomonadati > Bacteroidota > Flavobacteriia > Flavobacteriales > Flavobacteriaceae > Myroides > Myroides sp. DW712. Next base: position 25,261 of record NZ_JBKFDO010000010.1, on the reverse strand, counting down.
TCTTGGACAATTTCAATGTTTCCATCTTTGGAAAACACTATTCGATTAAACACACCTACTTAAGTGAAAGTACTAGTGTAGACAAGAGTGGATACGGAATTGCAGCTACTTATCTGTGGAGAGATTTCCAAGTAAAATCCTCTTTTGAGAAAACCTATCGTTTGCCAACAGATAGTGAATTGTTTGGAGATGGAGATATGGTTTGGGGAAATACAGACTTAAAACCCGAAGCGGGAAATAACTACAACTTCAACTTGAGCTATTCTACTGTTTTAGATAAAGTGCACGCTGTGTTTGCAGACGCTGGTTTTGTGTATCGCAAAACAGAAGACTACATCAGAAGCAATCCGTATGGATCTGGATCACGTGCGTCTAGTGTGAATATCGGTGGTGTAGAAAGCGTTGGACTTAATGTGGAAGCTCGTTATGTGTACAATGATTTCTTGCAATTAGGAGGAAGTCTTACTACACAAAGTATTCGCAGTAAACAAAAATATGCTATTGGAAGTGATACAGAGTTAAACTCATATTACGAAGAGCGTATTCCCAATGAACCTTACTTCTTTGGATCGTTGGATGTTGGATTGCTGTTCAAAGATTTAGGTAAAAAAGGAAATAACCTAAATGTAGGCTATAACATGAGATATATTGATCACTATAGTTATGATTTCCAAAGTATTGGTGAAAAACCGATTTGGATTCCTTCTCAAGTGGTACACGATGTAAGTGCTTCTTATAGTTTGTTTAAAAACACATTGCACCTTACAGCAGAAGTCAATAATTTATTTGACAAATTGGCGTATGACAATTACAGCTTCCAAAAACCAGGTCGAAGCTTTATGTTTAAAATACGTTACAGCTATTAATAAAAGAAAACATTAATCTATAATATAATTCAAAATACAATGAAAAAAAGAGTTCTATCTACAGTGGTATTAGCTTTTTTAGTTAGTGCCTTTACGTTGACAAGCTGTTCAAGTGACGATAATTCAAAACCAAGAGATGAAGAGGAAGAACAAGGAGGTGGTGATGATGGCGAAAGAAATGAAGAAGATTTAATTGGAACTAAGTATCTCTTAGGTGCAAGTGCTTCTAAAACAAATCTATTGTTAGAAGTAGACGATTTAAAACAAGGATCTATTAGTGTAAGAGGAAATGGTAAAGCTGCATTGGGTAAAAACATTTATATGTTTAAAGATTTGCGTGCTTATGTTTTCGAATATAGAAAAGGAGATCCTTCAGGAATGCAAAGCTGGTTGTTAAACAAAGACTTGCGTTTACAGGAAAATACATTGGTAGATTTGCCAAATAGAGAAGAGTTTATTACAGCTTTTGGGCGATTCATGATCTCAACAACAGGGGGAATTGAATTGGAAAATGGCAAAAAAGGACAAGCTTTTAACTTCATTAATGGAGTAACAGGTGCTATTGAATTTACGTCATTTGTTGATGTTGAAAACATTGCTGAACAAGGAGAGTATGCGAACTTTGCAGGGTTAGAAGATATTGGAAATAACCGTTTCGTTATGGCGATTGAACCTTTTAAAATCACAGCAAACAGTGACCAAGATAATACTTCAGCATTTAGAGATCGCGTTTGGTTGGCTGTATTTAAATTGGATATGTCTCAAGCTCCAGAAAACAGAGTAGTGTTAGAAAATGTGGTACGCGATGACCGTATGAGTTTCGCTGTAGCACGTTACAGATCTAGCCGTGTATCAACTATTGGTAAAGGTGAAAATGGAGATATCTATGTATTCTCTCCTTCTGCCATGATTAGCCAAGAAAAAGGAGCATTCTCTACAAAACCTTCAGCTGTATTGAAATTCGATAAAAATACAATGAAATTTGACTCTTCTTACTACTTTAATTTAGAAGCAAAATCAGGAGGTCACAAAGTATATAAAGTGTATGCTGTAGGTAAAGATCAGTTTATCTTAAATATGTTTGCAAACCCTGACCAATCTTGGAATATGGCAGCAGCAAACAAATTAGCTCTATTCAATGCGAAAACTGGAGAGTTCAAATGGATTGGAGGTTTAGATGAACCAGAATTAATCGCGGAAATTGGAACACCATACGTAGAAGGAAATGACGTATTTGTACCGATTACCGCAGCTGCAAGATCACATGTATATCTATTAGATAGAACAACAGCAAACTTTACTAAGGGATTAGAAATTAAAGATTTAGGAGATGGTACGGTTGGAAACGTTGTAAAAATCGCCTCATATAAGTAATTTATTTATTGTTATTCATTTGTAATTAGTTAGCTAAAAGAGCTTAAACAAACCTGTTTAAGCTCTTTTTCTATTTCGGATAGTCGCTATATACTTTAAATAAACGCCACAGCGTAGTCATTATCGTAGAACTCTCTTCTTTCGTTGATTCTAGATTGCTCTTCTTTCGCCCTTGGAAGGATATTTTCTCTTGATAGGTATACAATGTGCCTGAGACTTCATGGCCATTAAAAAAAGTCGCTTCAAAAAAAACAGGTTGATCTTGTGAGAAAGACGATAAAACAAATCCATTTTCTGTTCGTATACCTTCAAAACCTTGATTGTAATACCCCCTGCCCACTAGTGTTGAATCGGTTTGATAGAGTTTAAGTCGATGGAGCTTCTGATATAAATCGAGATTCGGGCTCGCAGCATCTGCCTGAAATGTAAATTCCCAATCGCCTGTAGCATTGTTATAAGTTGGCTTTGCCACAGGAGTAAAACGTGGTTCATTCGTAGCGTAAGCTGTAAAGGGAATTTCAAGTGGAGGCATGCTTTTTTGACTCTGGAATACTCCTTGGATTTTATGGTCTTGCATAATGGCCTTCAACTGAAATTTTCCAAAGTAGTCTAAGGCTACACGTAGACTATCTCCCATAATTTTGACTATTTCTTTTTGGTTTTTGCTTGGACCATCAATAAATATCACACGATAGCCATGAATATTAAGCGGAACGGTATCCAACTCAAATATGATGGGCACTTTTCGATCTTGGAGTTGAAAAGTTGCTTTCCAACGCTTCGGAGAGGTATATTGATCTTCATTTCCAATGTAATTAGAACAACTAATAAGAAGGAGAACAAGAAGGAGAACGGAAAAGAATAAGGGTCTTTGAATCATAAGTTAATATTCGAGTTGCATGGTATGAATACCCCTTCTTCATCCACGGTTATACTTGTAGGGGATTCTGACTTTTTACATTTTCTAACTAAGATACCTTATTCTTTATCTTTTTCAAATGGATAGATTCCACTTAGTAGGGAAACTACTCCTTTTTATTCACGATACTCTTTTCCAGTAGTAAAGTCAAGGTAGAACGCAAGGGGAGTATTGTTTGGGTCAACCCAAGTAACCCACCCTGTGGAAGAGATACTTTTGTACACCCTGGAGCTTAGAAATTGTTTCGTTTTAGTACAATATAACTGATATTGATTGTCTTCTTCAGCTAGGGCAAGTAGGCCCAGATCAGCGTTTAACCAATACAAATCTCGGTATAGGGGCGAAAGCTCCCATTCTTGGCTTTGCCTATTCCATAAACCGTAACGTCGATCCTGACCTTCTTGTTGAATTGCCACTTTAAAGAGGTGTGTGAAAGCATAAAATTTAGTCACAGCATATACTGTCCAACCTGACGGAAGGTAATTAGAGGGAATGATTTCTTGAGGATGAGGACGCATGACGCGACCAATTACATCCACCACAAAGAAATCAGTCGCTTCAATATAATCGTACAATTGACCGTCTTCAGAAACGTATTTCCAATCATATGACCAAGTATCATAGTTAAAAACACCGAGAATGAAATAGGAATAATCGGGAATAGCATTGACATAGGTAACCTGTTTTAAGTAAGCGATGTCCGTTTCATTGCGTACGCGAAGGGTTGATGGAAATTTTTTGTCAAAATAGGGTTCTAACCAGTAAGTTTCCGTTTTAGCATCATATAAGATTTCAGGTATGCTGGAGTAGTAACGACTTTTATTGACGTCTTTTAATGTGATTTCTTCTTCATTAACGCTAAAATGCAATTGATTTGTTGCCTCTAAGACAGGGAAGGGATCCTTATCTTTCAAGGAAAATAGGGCAAAACTTTTGCCTTTTTGTTGTAAAAATCGGTTGTTGCTTAAAGCACGTAGAATACTCGTTTCTAGTTTTTTTATGCGTTTTCCCTTTCGCTTGTAGAGAGTTTCATTGAAGATAAAATATTGGTTATCTACGGAATTAATCGTGTAAGGGACGGATTCATCGGCTTGAAGATGTTGGGAATATAGGACCTGATTTGTTTCTAGAATGTAAACTTTGTAGTCTTGACGTCGAACTTCGGTCTTCAATCCAGAGAAAATATTCCATTCCCACTCCCAAAAACGAGTGTTTTTCGTATACGTTTCTCGGGTAAAAACAACAGTAAGTTGATCGTGTAGAACCTCTAGCGATAGATATCGGTCCGCAAAAGGAACGACCAATTGCCCTTTTTTGTTTAAAACAGCGGATTCCCCTTTTGTATTGCGAACCACTGCATAGCCTGTGTTAGTAAATTGTTCTGCAGCAGCAAAAGGAGTCGTGATTTTAGGTGTAAAATCAACGTCCACATAAATATAGGTATGATCTTTGGTAAGGTAGGGGAATAAATCTTGTTGCACAGAGGGGTGACTTGTTTTCTCTTTACTAATGTAACAACTGCAAAGGGAAAAAATACTGAGAAGTAGAAAAGAAATAGACATAAAATTGAATGTGAACTGATAAAACGAAGATACTCGATTTGACTTTTTTGGATATCGCTAGAAATAGGGGTTTTTGTATAGAAAAGACAAAAAGAAAGAGAAAGAGAAAGAAGGTTTGTTTTTATTCTCGGATAGACGTGAAAACAAGTTGTTAAATGCTAAAAGAAGTGTGCCGAAGATGTGGTAAAATAAGATTTTATATTCGAATTTTTCAGTTAAATTTGTTTGATATATAGAACCTTTTACCTATGAAATACTATTGGTCTAATTTTCGTTTTTTCATTTTAGTAGTAACCCTCTTTCTTGGATGTGCTGTAGGAGCAAAAAATAAGAAGCCAACTACGCCAGAAAAAGTGGAGGCAGTACAACCTGCCTTTATTGTATTAGAAAAAACACCCGTCATTGTCATGCATGACACGCTGTTTAATGTGTATGGAAATATCGGTTCTTTTACTTCCAAACAACGCGCAAATTCCATTGAGCGCAAAATTGCTGCGCTAGTGGATAACTATTTGTTTGAAGGAGATTCAATTAAATTGGTTGACACGGGTAATTATCTCAATTTGATGTATGAGAATGAAATCCTAATGAGTGTAGATACCATTCAAGCAACCCAAGAAAATAAAACTAAAGTGCAAGCCGCTCAGTTCTATAAAGAACAAATTATTGAAACGGTAGAATTACAACAACACAGCTTGAGTTGGCAACAATTGCTGCTGCAAATTGCAGGAACTATCGGAATTATCATTGTTGAAATATTTATTATTAAATACATTTATTATGGCTACAGAATAGCCAAAGTGATGATTTGGAAGCAACGCGGCAAGAGGATTAAAGGCATGTTCGGTATTATTGATGATCATCGAGCAATGCTTACCACAATTACAATGGCTAAAATAATCCGCTTTTTGATTATGCTAATCTTCTTGTATATTGGACTCTTAATTATCTTTAAGCTGTTTCCTTTTACAAAACACATTTCGGATCAATTGCTAGATTATGTGCTATCACCGCTGAAATCTGTAGTACGTAGTGTGAAATCCTATATGCCCAAGTTGTTTACGATTTTAGTTATTGTATTCCTATTTCGCTATGCACAAAAGTTTGTACGTTCTCTCGCAGAGAAAATTGCAAACAATAAAATTACCTTAAAAGGATTTTATCCCGACTGGGCTTTTCCAACGTACAATATTATCAGTGCGTTGATGTTTATTTTCATGTTTATCCTAATCTTTCCCTATTTACCGAATTCGGATTCGGAAATCTTTAAAGGTGTTTCTGTATTTGCGGGTATTGTTGTATCCTTAGGTTCTACTTCAGTCATCGGAAACTTAGTGGCAGGTTTAGTGATTACCTATATGCGCCCGTTTAAAATTGGCGATCGCATTAAATTAGGTGAATATACAGGCGATGTCTTGGAGAAAACAGCCCTGGTTACCCGTATTAAAACGCCTAAAAATGAGATTATTACTATACCTAACTCCAATATCATGTCGGCACATACGGTTAATTATTCCCAATCCGCTAAAGAACACGGACTCATCTTGCATACAACGATTGCTGTAGGGTACGATGTGCCTTGGCAAAAAGTACACGAAATGTTGTATGAAGTTGCTAATCGTACAGAACATGTATTAAAACGCCAAAAACCTTTTATTTTACAAGATCAATTCCGCGATTTTTATGTTGATTATCAACTGAATGTCTATATTAAGGAAGCAAAACTAACCGCTAAAATTTATTCGGATTTACGCCAACACGCCCAGGATGTATTTGCGGAGAATAATATTGAAATGGCTTCTCCTCACTTTATCGTGGCTCGAAATGTTGATGGGAATCATACAACAGTGCCACCAAAATACGTGAAGGAGTAGTTTAATAGTTAACGGTTAACAGCTAACGGTTAACAAACCGCGCAAAGCGCAAAGCACAAATAGCAACGAACAAAAGCCGAAAGCCAAACAACAAGCCGCACAAATAGCCCTGCTAATCTTCCTGAATAGCAGGGTTATTTGTTTTTAATGTATAAGCCCAAAATGCAATAGATCAAAAAAGAAGTTAAAAATTTTGTTTACTTACTAATTAGTAAGTAATATTGTCTTGTTGTAAAACAAGGAGTTATGTCAGGTACAAGAGAACGCATTTTAGAATTAGGAGAAGAATTAGTTTTAACCAAGGGGTTTAATGGATTTAGCTATCAAGATATTTCAACGGCATTGGGCATAAAAAATGCAGCAATCCACTACTATTTTGCAAGTAAAGAAAATTTGGGAACTAGCATTGTGAAAACCAATATCCAACGGTTTGAAGAGATGATCGCCAATATGCAAGCCCTGCAGTTCGATCCTATCAAGAAGATAGAAACCTTTATTAAAATCTATAGTAAGAGTCACAGAGAGCGTAAGTTGTGTATCGTTGGAGCTTTATCACCAGATATTGAAACGCTGTTTCCAACAACACAAGTAGAAGTGACAAAAATGGTTGATCTAATTCTAAATTGGCTAGTTGAGGTATTAACTGAAGGTAAAAAGCAAGGGGTTTTTCATTTTCAAGAAGAGGAAAAACAACGGGCTTTTCAAATTTTATCTAGTTTAGTCGCGAGTTTACAACTAGCGCGAGTCAATAAATATGTCGATTACAAAGGGTATTGTTATGACCTTTTAGATCAATTAAAATAAAAGAATTCCGTATCGGAAGAAAGAACTAAATTTTTTTAACCCATATACTTACTTATTAGTAAGTATGCAAAAAGAAAAAATGGATGAAAAGAGTTGTTATTACAGGTTTAGGAGCAATTACTCCTTTGGGAAATAAAGTGGATACGTTTTGGCAGAATGCCATTCAAGGAAAAAGTGGTGCAGCAGCAATTACCCATTTTGATGCATCGAATTTTAAGACGCAATTTGCTTGTGAGGTAAAAGGATTTGATGCGTTGCAGTATTTTACAAAACCCGAAGCACGTAAAATGGATTTGTTCACCCAATACGCGATTGCGGCTAGTGAGGAATGTTTAAGCGACGCTCAAGTGAATTGGGATACCGTAAATCGCCATCGTTTTGGCGCAATTGTGGCTACGGGAATCGGAGGGTTAGAAACGTTAGAATCAGAAGTTTTAAACTTCGGACGAGAGATGACTCAACCGAAGTTCAATCCTTTTTTTATTACGAAAATGATTTCTAATATGGCTGCGGGGCAAATTTCTATCCGCTATGGATTAAAGGGAATGAGTTATGCCGTAGCTTCTGCTTGTGCAGCGTCTAATAATGCAATTGGCAGTGCATTTGATGCGATTCGCTTAGGGAGAGCAGATTTGATGCTAGCAGGAGGAACAGAAGCAACGATTTGTCAATCAGCTATTGCAGGATTTAATGCGATGAAGGCGTTAGCAACTACAAATGACGAACCTACCCAAGCTTCACGCCCTTTTGATGCCAATCGTACTGGATTTGTGGCAGGAGAAGGAGCGGGTATTTTACTGCTGGAAGAACTGGAACACGCCCACCAAAGAGGAGCGAAGATTTATTGCGAATTGGTGGGGTACGGATCAGCTTCCGATGCTTTTCACGTAGCAGCCACACACCCAGATGGAGAAGGGGCCATTACTGCAATGGAACAAGCATTAAATGATGCTAAACTAACAGCAAATGAAGTGGATTATATTAATGCACATGCAACCTCAACCTCAGTGGGAGATATTAGTGAATGTAAGGCCATTGAACAAGTTTTTAAGGATAATCTCAATCAGTTGAATATCAGTGCTACTAAGTCAATGACTGGACATTTATTAGGTGCAGCAGGAGCAATAGAATCTATTTTGTGTATCAAAAGTATTACAGAAGGAATCATTCCTCCTACTATTAACTTGACAACGCTTGATTCCGAAATTAGTGCTGCTTTAAATTTAACCCCGAATGTAGCTCAGACTAAAAAGGTCGATGTAGCCATGAATAATACATTTGGTTTTGGTGGCCATACCGCTAGTATCATCTTTAAGCGATTTACTAGTTAACGGTTAACGGTTTGCAAACCGCGCGTAGAACAAACAACAAACAACAAACAACAAACAACAAAGAACAAAGAACAAAAGCCAAACAACAAACAAACACCCCTCTCCTTAAGTAGTTTTTAGTATACCCCTCATCTTATAAGAATAATTTTAGTAAATTAGTAACAAACAAAACAACTATGACTACAATTATTGAAACAGATCGTTTGATTATTCGTGAAATAACAAAAGAGGATGCTCAGGGAATTTATAATTTAGATAGCGATGAGCGCGTAGTAAAATACGTGGGAAGTATGGTAATTACTTCCTTGGAAGAAGCTAATGAGATTATTGAATTTATTCAAAAGCAATACAGTGATTTTGGAATTGGACGTTGGGCAATTATTGAAAAAGACACAGGTGAATTTATCGGTTGGTGTGGATTTAAACTGGTGGAAAATGGATTAAATGGCCTTCGTGAGTATCTGGATTTAGCCTATCGGTTTCGCTTTGATGCTTGGGGAAAAGGCTATGCAACAGAAGCGACACAAGCTTGTTTAGCTTATGCAGAACAAAATTTTCAACATCATCCGGTATTTGCGGTTTCAGAAGTGGAGAATGAAAGTTCTAAACGCGTATTGGGTAAAATTGGTTTTCACGCTGCCTATACGTTTGATTTAGATGGAGTGGATCATTATTGGTATATGAGAGAATAGGGATGCATTGATTCACTGGTACGGGATAAAATACAACGTGGATTTTTTGCAAATGAAGAATCTAGTTACCTTTGTCTTTTAAAGAAGTGAACTGTGAAAAATTTTCTTTTCCTATTTATTGCTATCGTGAGTGAGGTCATTGCTACTAGTGCGTTAAAAGCCTCTCATGAGTTTACTAAAATCGTTCCAAGTATTATTACTATTGCGATGTATGGGGTAGCTTTTTATTTCTTGAGCTTAACTTTACGTACAATTCCCGTTGGAATTGCCTATGCTATTTGGTCTGGTGTAGGAATCGTATTGGTGACAGTAGTCGCTATTTTAGTCTATGGACAAAAACCTGATTTGCCCGCAATCATTGGTATGGCTTTTATTGTAGTAGGAGTAGTTATTATCAACTTATTTTCTAAAATGAGTGCCCATTAGATGAAAAATGATTTTACTTCGATTGCCTACTTAAAAAGAGGATCGGCGGTTCAGCAACAGGTATATCAAATTTTAACACAGCAACAGGTATTAAGGCCTTTACAAGTATTCACACCCGTTGTGGTAGGGACTTATCCTTTGGATATTGCTATCGAAACGAGTGATATTGATATTGCCTGTCAATTTGATACTCTAGAAGTTTTTCAACACGTTGTCCAAACTAATTTTGGTAGAGCTGAAGGATTTACAACGACAGTTTTCAATTGTTGTAATACCCCAACCTATGTAGCAAATTTTGTGTTAGGTGGTTTTCCCATTGAAATTTTTGCGCAAGCCGTACCTGTAACCGAGCAGTATGGTTATCGGCATATGCTTATTGAGCATAGAATTTTGGAAGAAAAAGGGGAGGAGTTCAAAACTCAAATCATTGCTTATAAAAAAGCAGGACTCAAAACAGAACCCGCTTTTGCCCAGGTATTAAATCTGGATGGAGATCCCTATGAAGCTTTACTCGCCTATTTTCTTTAAAAAATTACTGTATTATTGCTATAAAATCATTTCTAAATTGTAAAGGGGTTTGTTTGACGTGTTTTTTAAATAAACGGGAGAAATAGGTGTGATCTTCATATCCCAATTCAAACGCAATTTCCTTGACTGATTTTGTTGTATAATATAGTAGTCGCTTCGCCTCATCAATAATCGATTTTTTTAGCCAATAACTAACGGTTTGTCCCGTTGTTTTTTTTACACAATCATTTAGATGTGCAGGGGTTATAAATAATAAGTCAGCAAAATAAGACGGTTGTTTTAAATGACTTTGGGTAGTAATCAGACGCTTGAATTTAGAGGTAATTACATTAGATTGATTGGGTACCAATACGTCCGGTAGAGTTGGATCTGTATGAAGCATAGAGCCAATCTTGTAAATAAGAGCCTGAAATAAACCATTAGTTATTTCTGCGGTATACAAGTCTTGCTGAAGCTGGTACTTCAGTAAGAGGCTAATCGTCTCAATTACGGTTTGATAAGAAGAAGGGTTTAACTTTACTAACTGTTTTGCAACAGGTAAATTAAAAAATTGATAGGTTAAGTCATCAGGAATTCGAAAATCTTGTACACTTAAAAAATAAGCATAAAAGTTTTCCCCAAAGCTTTCTACGGTATGAGCTTGATAGGGTTTGGTAATAAAAAGTTGATTTGCACCAATGGTAAATGATTGAAATTCACAATTCACTTTTAGTACACCATTAAGTACAAGAATAATCACATAACAATCGTGACGATGGGTAACCCCTAAAAGGTCATATTTTAAATTTTCGGGAAGTATTTCTCCTAAATAAACACCATTTTTTACTGATTTATCTTGTGGATAAACTACAATGTCTTGACTATGTTGCATAAGACTGCTTTATTTGTGTGCAACAAATATACTAAATTATTTAGAATGTTTATAAATAAGTATTTCTTGACGATAAAAAAAAAGCCTATCCTTTTTTGGATAGGCTAGGTATAGTGGATTAAAACACTTACTTAAAAAGCTTGAACAATAGCAGCAAAGTCAGCGGCAACAAGAGCTGCACCACCAATTAAGCCACCATCGACATCGGGCTTAGAAAAAATCTCTTTGGCATTGCTCGGTTTAACACTTCCCCCGTATAAAATAGAGGTACTGTCGGCAACTGTTTTGTCGTATTGTCGTTCAATTTCTTGACGAATAAAAGCGTGAATTTCTTGTGCTTGCTCTGGTGTAGCAGTTTCTCCTGTTCCAATGGCCCACACAGGTTCATAAGCAATAACTAGATTAGCCCATTGTGCTTTAGATAAATGGAATAATCCATCGCGTAATTGATTGAAAATAACATTGAGGTACTGCTTGCTTTCTCTGTCTTTTAATTCTTCACCAATGCAGTAAATCACACGCATATTGTGTCTCAATGCCGTATTGACTTTATCTGCTAAAATTGCATCTGTTTCTTTAAAGTAATGTCTTCGTTCTGAGTGTCCGATGATTACGGTTTCAACACCAACACTTAACAACATCTGAGCAGAAATCTCTCCTGTAAAAGCACCACCTTCTGCCTGGTGCATATTTTGAGCGGCCACTTGAATGTTCGTTCCTTCTAAGTGATTGACTGCACTAGCTAAATTGGTAAAAGTAGGTGCCACAATAACTTCTACTTCTTTACCTGTAGGCAATAGTTCAATTAGTTCATCTAATAGTACATGGGTTTCTGAAAGATTTTTGTGCATCTTCCAGTTTCCTGCAACAATTGGGTGTCTCATCATTATTGTATGGTATTTAATAAGGCTTTTATTTCTTCAAAGTTTTTCTCTGTTGCGTTAAAAAGCTCAATTTTTCCTTCTTTGTTTACTACGATATAACGTGGAATCCAGTTTAATTGAATCGCTTGTCCAAAAACTCCTTTCATGCGCTTTTCGTCCTTTAAGTGAAAATGCTCTCCTTCAATTCCGTATTTTTCAATGGCTTCTTTCCAAGCTTCTGGTGTTTTATCTAAGGATAAGTTGACAAATACAACAGATGGAAACTCAGCCTTGATATTTTTTATTTCAGGCAGTGCTTTGATGCAGTCTGGACACCAAGCAGCCCAAACATCAATTAAGATGTTTTTTCCTTTGTATTGTGCCAAAATTTCTTGAAAGGTAAGTGTATTTCCGTCTAGTTGGTGAAATATTTGAGCCAATGCCTCTGGTGCAAATTCCGTTGTCTCTCCTGAAACTTCTTCTGAGGGTGTTGCAGTTGTTGACTCCTCTGTGGAAACAACTTCCAATTTCTCGGATTGTTGCTTACAAGCAGTCGCTGTTAAAGCAAGTATAGATAGGGTAATAAAAATTTTTTTCATAATGGATTATTATTTATTCATTTAGCTTTATTCTTGGGTCTAAATAAGCGTAGATCAAATCTACTAAAATTGTTAGGATTACGAAAGCAGTTGCGATTGTAAGTACGGCACCCATGATGATGGGTAAGTCTAACGTATTTAATGCTTCTACAATTTCTTTACCCAAACCATTCCATCCAAAGATATACTCCACAAAAACTGCACCAGCTAACATGGAGGCAAACCACCCTGATAATGCTGTGACAACTGGATTTAAAGCGTTTTTTAAAGCGTGTTTGTAAATCACCTGTGTGGTACGCATCCCTTTGGCTTTGGCGGTTCGAATGTAATCCAAACTCAATACTTCTAGGAGCGAATTACGCATCAATTGGATGACAACCGATAAAGGACGAATACCTAATACGATTGCTGGGAGAATGCTGTTTTTTAGAGCGAGATATCGACCAGCTCCATAATCATCAACCTCATACAAACTACCTGTCATAGGCAAATGGGTATAGGTATGCAGCAAATAACCAAATATCCAGGCAAACAAAATGGCACTAAAAAACGAAGGAATACTCATCCCAAAGGTACTTACAACGGAAATGAGACGATCCAACCAGGTGTTGACATAAAGGGCAGAAATGATGCCTAAAACTACACCAATACACAGGGCAATCCCAATAGCCAATGTTGCTAATAGTGCTGTATTGGGTAAAGTTTCAGCCAATATACTACTGACCGCCTTGCCATTCTTTTGAAAACTCTCACGTAAATAAGGGGTTTTTAGCATCAGCTCCGTTTGACCCAAAGAAAGTAAAACAATTCCGTTATACTTGTTTGCACGGTTGAAACTATAGTCCTCTGGGTGGGTGCTATGCAAAGAAAGGGGAGATAGGTCATTCAGATACAAGACATACTGCTTACTGATGGGCTGATCAAATCCATATTTCTTTTTGATGACTTCTAGTTGTTCTGGGCTTTCATTTTGATCTAACATCATCCGCGCAGGATCACCTGGTAGAATCGTAAACAAAAAGAAAACAACGCTGACTACTCCCCATAAGGTGAGTAAGGCATACCCCATTTTTTTGATGAAATAAGTCAACAAGACGGTTCTATTTTAAGGTAACTTGATTGCGATCTTTCCAGTGTTTCTTTTCCACAATAACTCCTTTTTCCAATACTACAATACTTGGATTTGCTCGTTCAATTGTTTTTAATGTAGTAGCATCCCCAGTATAATAAAGAAAAGGAAGCTCGTATTTTTTAATAACATTGTCAATAATAGCACTACTCGAAGCCGTTAGTCCTGCTACAACATAGCCTTTGACAATCGCTTTATTGGCAAAGTCTTTCATTGCCTGTAGTCCTTCAGCATCTGCACGCTCTAAATCATATGAAATAATCCAAATTAATTTGGGCGCTTCTAACATTGTAGTTAAATGCTCTTCTCCGTCTAAATCCATGGATAAATCGTGAATAGCTGGTTGAAAACCTTCACTTAATTGAATATCTTCTCGACGTACAAACTCCGCACCTTCAGGAATATTACCCAATTCTTTGTCGGTAAATTTTTCTTCTTTACCGTTGATGTTGTAGTAAAACGTCATTTGATACTCCGCTTTAGGAGCATCGGCAGGTATTTCCATTCCCTTTTGAATATCTGTACCTACTTTATAAGCTCTAAAGTCTTTTAAAGGCAAGTGATTCAATACCCAATATCCCATGAAACAAGACAATATAAGGGTAAGCATCATAATGAGATTATTGGTTTTCGCTTGAAATAAAGGCTGAATATAGGTTCTGAATTTGATGAGAATTAAAATGAAAATTAAGAGTACAATATCCTTAGTGAAAGATCCCCACGGAGTTAAAGGTACTGCATCTCCAAAACAACCACAGTCAGTTACTTTATTGAAATAAGCAGAATAAAAGGTTAAGAAAGTAAAAAATACAATCATTAAAAATAATAACGTCAACGTCAATTTGCGCATAAAACCAATCAATAAGGCAACACCTAAAATGACTTCAGCAATCACAAGGATGACTGCTAAGGAAAGAGCATAGGGTAGTAAAAAAGGCAAGTTTAGAACGGCTTCCGAAAAGTATTCTTCTAGTTTAAAAGAGAAACCAGTAGGGTCGTTCAGTTTTACTAAACCGGATAAAATAAATAATACGCCTACAAATATGCGCGACAGTTGCGTGATAATTTTCATAACTAGTGGTTGATGGTTATTTATTCATTTATTAGTTCAAGGTGAATCAACGCAAAAACAGCATAATTCAACATGTCTTGATAATTCGCTTCGATGCCTTCTGAGGCCAATGTTTTTCCTTTATTGTCTTCAATTTGCTTCACGCGAAGTAATTTTTGTAAAATCAAATCCGTTAGCGAGCTAACGCGTAAATCACGCCAAGCTTCTCCATAGTCGTGATTTTTATTTTCCATTAAGGTTTTCGTTTCCAATACGTGCTTGTCGTACAGTCGCTCCACTTCTTCAGCTGTTAAATCAGGATATTTCCCTACACCAATTTCCGCGTTAATTAGCGCCATAACGCAATAGTTAATAATCCCAATAAATTCAGGGATTTCTCCTTCGTCCACTTTGCGTACCGTATTGTCTTGAATACTTCTCAAGCGCTGGGCTTTGATATAAATTTGATCGGTTAGCGAACTTAAACGCATGATACGCCATGCACATCCATAATCGTGCATTTTTTTTTGAAATAGCGATTTGCAACTAGCAATTACCTGATCATATTGTATAGAAGTAGTACTCATTTAAACTATATTTGTAATGGATTATTCTTCAAAAATAGTAATAATACTATGCTGGTGAAAATAATGTTACACCTTTTGGTGAATTAAATGGAAATAAAAATAAGATAAAATATTGAATTGTGCTGTATGACAATTAATTGTAAGGGAGAATTAATGGATTTATCTACGCCTCGAATTATGGGAATCCTCAATCTAACTCCCAATTCTTTCTATGATGGCGGCAAATACAAAACGGATCTAGACTTTCTAAAACAAGCAGAGAAAATGCTGGAAGATGGTGCTGATATCATTGATTTAGGAGCCTATTCGTCTAAACCTAGTGCTGAATTTGTCAGCGAAGAAGAAGAAATCAAACGTTTGGTTGGGGTAGTGGCTCTATTAGTAAATCAATTTCCCAAGGTAAAGTTGTCGATTGATACATTTCGCGCCAACGTTGCCAAAGAAGGTATTGAAGTAGGTGGTGCTATCGTCAATGATATCGCTGCGGGTCTTTTAGATCAACGCATGATGGAGGTGGTGGGACAATTGCAAGTGCCCTACATTATGATGCATATGAGAGGAAATCCGCAAACCATGCAAACACTTACAACTTATGAAGATCTAGTCGTTGATATGCGGTATTATTTCTCCGAACGATTAGCACAAGCTAGGGCAGCTAAAATTAATGATGTTATTTTAGATCCGGGCTTTGGCTTTGCTAAGACAAGGGAACAAAACTACGAATTAATGGCTAAATTAGAACATTTTCACTGTTTCAATCTGCCTTTACTTGTAGGGATATCTCGTAAATCCATGCTGTATAAATTGTTGGATACTACTCCTGAACAAGCCTTAAATGGAACGAGTGTTTTAAATGCTTTTGCCTTGCAAAAAGGAGCACAGATTTTACGTGTACACGATGTAAAAGAAGCAAATGAAGTTAGAAAAATTTTAAACCAATTGATGATATGAGAAAATTACTGTTTGTATTACCTTTTCTTTGCTTGTTGATGAGCTGTGATAAAAAAGAAATGAAATTAGCGCGTGCAGCTTATACAGTTGAAGAGAACGTAGAGGACCATTCACCCATCTATATTGAATATGGAGAAGATGGTATTCATGCGCACGTAAACGACAACAATAGAATAGGAGGAACCAATTTTATCTTCCACATTGAACGAGGGCTCAATGCAAAAGAAGTGTTGGAAATGGTAGCTAAAATAAAAGAAAAAAAATACGATCCCAATAGCATGCACCCAGATGATAAAGATGTGTTTTACAGCTATGCTGATACGCTAAACAAACATTTGTCTTTCTTTCCTTTTAAGCCTATAGACTATGTATTTGAACGCCCAAGTTCAACCGATCGCTTACTCTATGTTAATGCGTCCAATGATGTTTTCTTTGAAGGAAATGCCATCGAACGCAATCAATTACAAGAGCTCATGCAAAACAGAGATAGTGTGCAGTTGGGGTTCAGTAAAGAATTAAACTTCGAACAATATGTACAAATGCGAATCTTGTTAGAAGAGCTGCAGGTTAGTAAACAATTTATCAATCAAGATCGAATCTATTAATCTATTGATGATGATATGGTTCATTGCGCAAAATCGTAAAACCGCGATAGAGCTGTTCAACCATAAATAAGCGAATCATTTGATGGGAAAATGTCATTTTTGAAAGTGATATTTTCCCTTTTGCATTGCTATACACCTCCTCTGAAAAGCCATAGGGACCCCCAATGACAAAAACCAAGGTCTTGATACCTGCGTTCATTCGCTTCTGTAATTCATCTGCGAATCCTATACTCGTGAATTCCTTTCCTTTTTCATCCAGTAAAATCAAAAAATCAGTCGGGCTAATTTTGTTTAGAATTAATTCGCCTTCTTTTTGTTTCTGTTGTGCCTCGGATAAGTTTTTGACATTCTTGATGTCAGCAATAATCTCTAAGTCAAACTTGACATAAAACGACAAGCGCTTCATATAGTCATGGAGTAAGGATTGCAATTCCTTGTTGTCTGTTTTGCCAATGGCCAGTAGTTTGATATTCATCTGAAAAATATTGATTGTGGCAAAGGTAGTATTTTAGGGTGAAGTGAAAAAGACGAGATAAAACAAACAAAGCGACCGGTGAGGGTCGCTTTGTTTGTTTAGTGTATGTCACTTATGGTTTGGTAAAACCACTATAGTGTAGATATGCATCCATAGTTGGGTCTTTTTCTCTAAAATCGCGATAGAGTTTATCTAAAGGCACGGTGTTTCCTCTAGAAAATATCTTTTTACGCAGAATCTCTCCATTTTCAGGCGAAATACCTCCGTTTTCCATTAACCAAGCATAAGTATCAAAATCAAGCATTTCGGACCATTTATATGAGTAATATCCCGCAGCATATCCACCGCCAAAAATATGACTAAAATAGGAAGAACGATAGCGTGGAGGAGCCATTTCAGTATAAATACCATATTTTTTCAATGTGTTTATTTCAAATTCATCCACATCGGTAATTTCTGTGGTAACATCAATACTGTGCCACGCCAAATCAATCAAGGTAGCACCCAATGCTTCTGTTAGACTATATCCCTTGTTGAATCCTGCGGCAGCTTTGATGTTGTCAGCATATTCTTGCGGCAATACATAACCTGTTTGATAGTGTTTGGCATAATTGTCTAAGATAATTGGATCAAAGGCAAAATGCTCATGAAACTGTGACGGAAATTCAACAAAATCACGAGATACATTCGTTCCCGATAGAGTAGGGTACTGCTGATCAGCAAATAAACCATGCAAAGCATGCCCAAATTCATGGAATAAAGTAATGACCTGGTCCATCGTTAATAAAGTAGCTTGACCCGCAGCAGGCTTAGGAAAATTAGCTACATTGTAGATTACAGGTAATTGCTTCGTTAAATGCGATTGATCAACAATATTACTCATCCAAGCTCCCCCCTGTTTGGAATCACGTTGGAAATAGTCGGTGTAAAATAGTCCTAGTTTACTGTGGTCTTTGTTGAAAAACTCGTATACCTTTACGTCTTCATGCCAAACGGGAATGTCAGTACGCTCGATATACGATATCCCATACAAATATTTCGCCATAAAGAAAACGCCGTCTTTAAGGACTTTGTCTAATTCAAAATACGGCTTTAATTCCTCTTGGTTTAAGTCAAACTTTTCTTTACGTACTTGCTCTGCAAGATTGGTCCAGTCAGCTGCAGTCAAAGAATCCCCTGATTTGTTTGCCTCTTGTAAGAGCTGCGCTTCCTCTTTTACGGCTTGCAAAGCATACGGAGTTAAAGTAGACAACATAGCAAATACATCTTCTGATTTTTGTGCCATCGTGCCTTGAAGACTCCAGTCTGCATACGTATTAAATCCTAACAATTTTGCTTTAGCTGCACGCTTTTTCGCTAAGGCTAGAACAGTTGAACGCGTGTCATTTTTATCTTCTTTTTCTGCTCGAATCCACGCTGCTTGGAATAACTTATCTCGAGTTTCTTTTAGCTGTAATTGACTCAAAGCAGGTTGTTGGGTGGTATTACTTAAAGGAATACTGTACTTTCCATCTTTTTGTTCAAGTGATACAAGCTCATCTTCAGCTAAACCTACGAGTTCTTCTTTAGTGAAGTTTACCGATCCTGATTTTGTTGCTGCTAAAAGTTTGGCACTAAAATCATTGGTTAAGCTCGCAATTTCCTGGTTGAGTTGTTTTAATTGCTTTTTATCTTCGGCATTTAAATTCGCTCCTGCCTGTAAAAATCGCTCGTAATATACCTCAATTAATCTGATTTGTTCTTCAGTTAGTCCCAGGAGCATTCGCTCTTCCTGTAGTTTTTTAACACGCTCGAATAAGGCTTCATTTAAATAAATTTCGTCCGTATGTGTGGCGAATTTTGGCGCAAACTCATTGTTAAGTGCAATTAATTCTGCATTGGTATGTGCACTGGTTAGCAAGTGAAAAACATTACTTACTCGCGTTAGAAGCAAGCCAGATAGTTCTAAGGCTTCAATGGTATTGACAAATGTTGGGGGCTCTGAATTGGAGGTAATTTGCTCAATCGCTGCGGCTTGTTGACGCATTCCTTCCAATAAAGCAGGTTTAAAATCTTTGTTCTGTATCTTGGAGAAATCAGCCGTATGGTAAGGTAGTTCACTTTCGTTGAAAAAAGCATTAGTTTCCTCCCATTTTGACTTATCTTGACAAGAGGTAGAAAATACGGCAGCGCCTAAGGCAACGCTCATAATCACTTTCTTTACATACATAAGGTTGAATAGTTTTTAGTTTAATGAAAGTCAAAGATAAAAATATATTGTAATTGACTTAATTTATTATAAATTTAAAGCTCACTTTGGAATCAAAAGACCAATCAATATGGAGCTTTGATTTTTGTAAATGTAAGTCATGTTTAAATTAAATTTCCATTTGACTGTTTTTTTTGCTCTAGTAGGGGTACGTTTATTCGCACAATCACCTGCTATTCGAGCGCAATTACAACAGCAATATACATCGGATGCAACTAAGAAAATTCTAAGCGAAATAGCTCAAACGGCAAGACTTGAAACTAAAAAGCTTCAAGACTATCAAAAGGATAAGCCCTACTTCAAAGCGCAGTTTACTGATGAGGTTAACTATTATCAAGTACAACGCATAGAGCGAAATACAGTTATTTACTTTAAAACGCATAATACAATTTCGAGACAAGTGAGCGGCGTGAACCAATTAAATACAGCAACGAATCCCGCTTTCAATACTTTATTAGGACAGCAACTGTTTGTGGGAGTAATTGATGGTGATTTAGCCTTTGCTAAGCACATGGAGTTTGAAGGGACAACGCAATCACGCGTGCAAAATATGGATCAGTGGGAGAGTGTAGCGGAAGATAGTGACGAATTTGAAGGTGTTGAAAGAAGAAGAAATCATGCCACCCATGTGGTAGGAACAATAGTGGCTCAAGGAAAGAAAAAAGAGGCTAAGGGCATGGCTCCAAAAGCAGAGGTTCTTAGTTATCAATGGGAAAACGATATGGTTAAGTTAGGAAACTTGGGAGAACAAGGAATTTTGGTATCCAACCATTCTTATGGTATTGCCGCTGTAGATGAACAAAAACAGCCGTTATTGCCACGTGAATATTTCGGGACCTATTCCATTGATGCGGCTACGATGGATCGAGTAACGTACTTGTATCCGTATTTACAACCCGTTGTAGCTGCAGGGAATGATAAGCTTTATGCAGATATTGTCAATCCAGAGAAGAAAGGAATGGATTTATTGTTAGGACATGCTATGGCTAAAAATGCAATTGTAGTTGGAGCTATTGGACTGAATGCTTTAGGAATACTTCATGAAACGGAATTTAGTAGTAATGGACCAACGAATGATTTTCGAATTAAACCCGATATCGTCGCAATAGGGCTAGAGGTATTGTCGTCGGCTTATCAATATCGCTTTACTGATGGGGAAATTGAAAAAAATAATCTCTACACTTCTTTAAGTGGCACGTCGATGGCTGCACCTACAGTTTCAGGAATTCTCTTGCTTTGGCAGCAATGGGGGCTTAATCAGCACAATTTTCCTTACAAAGCGGCTACGATAAAAGGAGTAATGATTAATAGCGCCCAAGCATTTTCGGATGAAAAAGGGCCTAGTGCAAAAACAGGATGGGGACTTATTAATGCTTGGAGCGGAATTCAGTTGTTAAATGCTGTAGATAATGGAGAAGCTGTTCTGAGAGAAGAAACCTTGTTGAATGCTAAATCCAATACGCTTAAAATTAACGTAACTGAACAGATGGAACAGCTGTCTTTTACTATTTGTTGGACCGATGTAGCAGGGACATACAGTGAAACAAATTTTCTGGAATTAAAAGAAAATAGAAACTTGGTTAATGATTTAGACCTTCGGGTATATAAAGACGGGAAAGAATATTTTCCTTGGAAATTGACAGAACAATTCGTGGGAAGCAAAGCTGTTCAAGGGGATAATCAAGTAGACAATGTGGAGCGAATTGATATAGATAATCCGGATTTAGGTCTGTATGAAGTTGTCGTTTCACATAAAGGAAAGTTGGTTAATCAAGTGCAAGATTATAGTATCCTGATTAATGGAAATACGTATAAGGGGGTTACTTTAACATCGGCAGAGGAAGAAGAAATACTCGAACAAGTACTGGCTTGGCCCAATCCTGCCAGTGAAATTTTAAATATTGAGATTCCTAAATCTCTTGTTTTTTCAACTTTAGAAGCTACAATTTATGATCAGAAGGGAATGTACATTAAAACAGTGCCTATGAAAGCAACCCCAAGACAGAGTTTAAATGTTTCTTTTTTGCCTAGTGGAATGTATTTTCTTACCGTTAAGGGAGGAGATACTAAAAAGTATCAGATTAAATTTATAAAAAAGTAAGTCATAGTATCGGAATAGAAAAATGAGATTGTAATTTGTATGGTTTTTGTTATAGTATTCATATAAAATATCTTTAAGTCAGTTGTATTTCAAATAAAAAAGGAAAACGGCATGTTATTTGATTTTTAATCGATTGTGTGTTAGGAAGACTGTTTTGTTTTTGTAAAAAACAGAGTGGTATTCAAGTTTAACACCAGTAATGGATTGGAAATTATAATAATGATGACGGTATGAAACACTTAGTAAATGTTGTAGTATTAGGGATGTCCCTTTTTGCTTTTGGACAGCAGAAACAGGGTAATGATTCTCTTACTAACCCCTTAATTCCTGTAGAAAAACAAAATCTTCTGCCTGATTTGGATTTGGTTTTTTTTATGCGATATGCGCTTGATTCAGATATAGGCGAAAGTAAATTCACTTCTAGTCGTTTTAATGGAAATGAACTGCGCCTTGATTTGAGTGCAAAAGTCCACGATCGAGTAGGGGTAAGATTTAGACATCGTTTTACAGCACCACCAAGTACAGGAACGCTTGATCACGTAAATTCAACCGTAGATATCGCCTTTGTTGATGTTAAGGCTACAGAAAAATTAAATGTGACCCTTGGTAAACTCTCCGCAGATTGGGGAGGATATGAATACGATTTAAATCCTATTGAAGTCCTAGCCTATAATGATATATTGAGTCATTCGGAAAATTACATGGTTGGATTTGGGATGGGATATCAAATCAATGAGAAACACCGTGTCACTGGACAAGTGCTCAATGCGAGCACATCTAAATTAAAAGACATCTCTACAATGACCATTCCTGATAGACTTGAAGAAACGAAGGTTCCGCTAGCTTTTGTTGGTAATTGGAGAGGAAGCTTTTGGCATAATCAGTTTCAAACATCTTATAGTTACAGCTATTTTTCGCAAGCCAAAAATAAAGGCATGTACTATATTGCGTTGGGAAATAAACTTCAAAGGACAAACTGGATCTGGATGTATGATTTTCAATACAGTCATGATGCCTTAGATACCCGTGGAATAATGAGTGCTATGTTTCCAGAAGAACACCCTATCATGGCAGAACAGGTATCTTATATTGATCATTGGACTAGAGTGGACTACTCCTTTTTTTCCAAATTAACGCTCTCTTTAACGCTAATGACAAGTGGTGCTTATGTAAAAAATACAGCAGTTGAGTCGAAGGGAAATAAACACGTGCGAACAACGTATGGTGTTATCCCTACAGTACAGTATTGTCCATTTAAAAAATTGGATTTGCGATTCTATGCCGCTTATGTGGGGCGTTGGAGTAAGAATTCGTCTTATGCTAAAGAAGAGTTTAGTCAAGTTAACGATAATACAGGGCGCATAAGTATTGGTTTTATAACTCCCTTACATGTGCTCTAAAGGAAAATAGCAAACAAGTTATGGTTTTTTTTTGTTAAAATTAACCAAAGGGTATTCTTTTTTGATATATAAATTTTATCTTTCCCCCTGTGAAAAAATCACCCTATAGAAGTTAAACAAAAGATCATGAAAAAAAATATTGTTTTATTATTAAGCTTTACTGCATTTTGTAGTTTTAGCATGCACGCACAAAATCCAGAGCAAAAGCG
The DNA here is from genome assembly GCF_046557355.1 of Myroides sp. DW712. Lineage (NCBI taxonomy): Bacteria > Pseudomonadati > Bacteroidota > Flavobacteriia > Flavobacteriales > Flavobacteriaceae > Myroides > Myroides sp. DW712. Next base: position 1,796 of record NZ_JBKFDO010000010.1, on the reverse strand, counting down.
AAAAATAGTAAATAGCTATAAAGAAAGCGTTGCTAAAGCGGGATTTGTAAATGTTGCAAAAAAACTAGCAACTCAAAAACAAGAGGCTCATGAAATAGCTAAAGCAAATAATAAACCAATAGCAGGTGTAACTGAAGACGGAAGAGCTTTTTCGTTACAAAGAATTGATGAATTTGGTACTTATATTTACTATGTAACAAGTAATGATGGGAGTCGTCAAACGGCAAGAGTAAATGATATTGCGCCTGGTGGAAGCTTAGGATTAAATTTAAACGGAAAAGGAGTCACAGTCGGAGTATGGGATGGTGCGCCAGCACTAGATACGCATGTGGAATTTACTGATGGTAAAGGAGGAACTCGAATTGAAATGAAAAATACGTTACCAGACTTGACACGACTGAATCAGAATGCGAGAAATAGATTTGTAAAAGGTCGTTCGCATGCTACCCACGTAACAGGTACCATAGTTGCAAAAGGAATTACTGCTAAGGCCCAGGGAATGGTTCCTGAAGCTCATGTGGTTAGTTATGATTGGGATGACGATTCCGAGGAAATGGAATACGAAGCTTCTGAAAATGCATTACTCGTTTCTAATCATTCTTACGGTATGGCGGCTATTGGAGAGGACGGGACCATATATGTAAGACCTAATTATTTTGGTGCTTATGATCAGACTGCTCAAGTTTATGATTGGGTAACCTATAACAACAAATACTATCAACCTGTTGTGGCAGCAGGGAATGATCAACAGTACTACGGACAATTAAATCCTACCAAAAATGGAGCAAATTTACTGCTAGGAGGATCTGTTTCAAAAAACTCAATTATTGTTGCGGCAGTCAATCAAGTATCTAATTATACAGGACCGGCTAGTGTGATTATTGCTAACTTTAGTAGTAATGGACCGACCAATGATTTTCGTATTAAGCCTGATATTTCCGCCAAAGGGGTCAATGTATATTCAAGTAATTATATACTACCTACACCTATAGCTGGAACACCTCGAATTGATGCTTATGCCACATTCGGAGGTACGTCAATGGCAGCACCTGCAGTGACTGGGGTGATTGCTTTATGGCAACAATGGGCAATGGAGAATAGAGAAATGCCTTTGAAGTCGGCATCTATTCGTGCCTTGATGATTCATACAGCAGATAGAACTGGAGTGTCCCAAGGGCCAGACCACATATTCGGATGGGGATTAATTAATGCTAAAGCAGGTATTCAAGTCTTACTTGGAGCCAATGAAGGCTTAGCTACTTTAGAGGAGGGAGAATTAATGCAAGGAGCGACCTATGAAAAAGAATTGGTGGTTAAAGAAAGTGGAAGTAATGTTATTGTGACGTTGGCTTGGACTGATCCATATGCAGAGTTTTCAAGAAATAATTATAATGAAACTTATGCGCGAAATAATCCGATGTTAGTTAATGACCTTGATTTACGCGTGTATAAAGATGGAGTAGAGTATTTACCTTGGAGGTTAAACAAAGATTTTAATAATCTAGTGGCAGTACTAGCAGATAATGATGTGGATAATGTAGAGAAAATTGAGATAGAAGGAGCAGAAGCTGGAACCTATGTGATAAAAGTATCCCATAAAGGTGTGCTAGAAGAAGGGCATCAGGAGTTTTCTTTGGTTGCAACTAGTAATGATTTTAATACTTTATCTACAGAAGAGTTTGAATTGGATCAATCGTCATTTGCTATTTGGCCAAACCCAGTGGTAGATGTATTGCATGTTACTATTCCAGAGGAGGTGAATGTTCAAGGAGTTTCAATAGAGATTTTTGATATGA
>NZ_JBKFDO010000009.1:0-146988 GCF_046557355.1 Myroides sp. DW712 | reverse complement strand
TATAAAAAAGTGAGTTATTATTTTTTTCAATTGAAATAAACTTTATTTTTATATGGACAGTTGGTCTTTGAAAACAAAAGTTGAGTTCGCGCGAGAAAAAGAAGGAGTAGATGTGGAAGAGTGTGGACCCGTTGGCGGAGAAGTATCATAATATTTCCTTGTATACTTATGTGAATAATAATCCTTTGATGTTTATAGATCCCAAAGGAGAAGAAATAGATTTTTCTTGGATATATAGTAAAAACGCTCAAGGAAATTATGTAAATCAAAGTTTAGTGGATGCTTTTGAATTTTTCGCAGGTTCGGAAGAGGGTCGTAAGTTTTTAGCAGATTATGCCAAAAAAGGACAAACAATAGGAGGTTATACGTTTAAAGAGAATGGGAAGTATCATAATAAAAAAATGGATTTAGTTTATAAGGCAAATAACAATAGAAATAGAGATGCGGGTGCAAGGTCTGTTATGGAAAATGGACGGTTTGTAAGTACAATATTCTTGTCTAAAAATGGAGGCTTGACGGAAAGACATTTAGAGGATATGGCTCATGAAAGCTTTATTCATGTTCGGTTAGATGGAAAGGACTATTACGATAATGGATTAATGGATTTAAGTAGTTTAGATAAGGATTTAATTAAGTATGTGGATGATTATTATAAAAATAATGATGATAAAAAAGGGTATTATCCTCAAAGAGCAAATTTAAAGCAACATTTTCAAGATGATAGAGAGAATTACTTATTTAAAACTTTCTTTGATTCTATGAAAAGTTATTATCAGAAAAAGGGAATTCGAAAGAGTGATGATAGTATAAAAGAAGAACTACTAAGAGGACGTCAAATAAGTAAGTGAAAAATGTTATGAGAAAAATGTTATGAGAAAAATAATATTAATTCTATTTATTTTAATAAAAAGCAATGTGTTACTCGCTCAAGATTGGAGTATAGATCTTAGTTATGAGGTTAGAGATACAATATTTACGTATTATATTGATTCAGATCCAACGCTGCTATTTTATAAAGATGTAAATCGAACAAGAGATACAAGAGAATTCAATAAAATTAAGATTTCAAAAGAAAGAGCGAAGGAAATTTTGAAGGTAATTCAGTGTATAAAGAAAGAGATAAAAGAAGGAGAGGAGAATTCTGGTTATCGAGATTATATAGAAGTTTTTATCTCTTTGGAGGAAAAGGGTAGTATTACGGAATTTTCTTTTTTTGACAATCAAGCTATACTATTATTGACTAGATTAATTGAATTGCTAGAAGCGTGTAAAGATAGGAAAGCTATATTTGTTAATTTTATTCATAGTGATGGACCTCCTCCTCCCGCAGCTAGTGAGAGCATCTTGTTAGTGCCTAAATAAGAAAATAAACCCGCTAGTCTTTTGAATAGCGGGTTTTATGTTACATAATACTTTTCAGTTTCGTTTGTTTAAGGAAGGAATCGAGCAGTTCCATGACTACATTTTTTTTATCGTCTGGGAGTTTTTGGATATCCGTAATTTTGTTAAGTAGGTCTTTTTCTATTACGATATCCGTATTGCCTACTAGATAATCTAGGGATACATTTAATACATCTGCAATTTTAGCCGCAATGTCAATAGAGGAAAAAACCTCGTTGCGTTCGTATTTATCACCTGAATTTACCTGTGGAAATTCTATTCGATCGAGGGAAAATCACTTATCTTTATACAGCGACAGGTGAGAAAATAAATAAAGTAGTAACCCAAGGAGGAGGTGGTTTTACTGTGAATTATTTGGATGGTTTCCAATATTTTATGGGGAAATTACTATTCTTTCCTACCGCAGAGGGGTATTTCAATGCAGAAACGCAAAACTATGTATACCAATACCGCGACCATTTAGGTAATGTCCGTTTAAGCTATTCGGATGCAAATAGAAACGACAAGATTGACGTTGGTGAGATCATTGAGGAAACGAATTATTATCCATTTGGATTGGCGCATCAAGGGTATAACGAGAAGAATAATACCATAGCCCAAAAATATAAGTATCAATATAATGGCAAAGAGAAGCAAGATGAGTTAGGATTGAATCTCTATGACTACGGTGCAAGGAATTATGATGCGGCTATCGGTCGATGGATGAATGTGGACCCGTTGGCGGAACAATTCCCTGCCTGGAATCCGTATCATTATGTACACAATAACCCGATTAATTTGGTGGATCCAACGGGGATGAGTGCGCAAAATCCAGGTGGAGGGAAAGTGATAGCCGTATTTTATCATGGTGGACCAACAGGAGGAGGAAAACAAACTACGGTTTCTAATGCGGGATATACAGGTCAAATATATAGCAATACTCAATCTGCAGCATCAAATTCGGGAAGAGGTTTTTCAGGAACCATTATCGCTCCAGGCTTGACTTCTGCTTCAGGCGTTAAAACTGGGTATGATTTTATTAATCAAAATTATCAGGAAGGTGATCAAGTTATTATCTATGGGTATAGTTATGGAGTTGATGTAGCTGTTGATTTAACTCATAATCTTAACGAATCAGGAATAGGGGTTAATTTACTTGTTACTGTTGATGGATCAGATGGACCATTTCAAAATATGACAGTAAATACCACCATTCCTAAAAATGTTGAAACAAATTTAAACATATATCAAACTAATAATTCAGGGGCTTCTAGTTCTTCTAGATCGACAGGTTCTTCTTCAGGAGCAACCAGTAGTAGTAGCGGAAGTAATAGTAGTGGAAGCAGTAATAGAAGTAATAGTGGGAGTAGTAATTCGCCAGGTTCGAAAGGAGGTCCCAACAAGGCGGTAAATTCTAATTCTACTAATATTTTAAATAAAAAAATAATAGGATCAGATGTTAATCATGGTAATATCCAGCAAAAATCTGAAAATATAATACAACCTTTAATAAATAGTACAATAGACCAAAGATAAAGTTATGAGAAATTATATTTTACCATTAGTAATCCTTTTTTTTTCTTGTAATAAAGATGTGCAGGATATTACTGTAGAGGGAATAGTGCGTTATGCTGAAAATAAAGAACCAATTAGTGGAATAGAAGTTGGAATAGTTTGTTGGAAGTATAAAAATAGTCCTGATGAAAGTTATTCAGAAAATGAAACTAAAATTGTTAGGACGGATAGTGAAGGTAAATATAAAGTTCATTTTGCTGAAGGAGCTTTTGTAGAAGTACAAGTTGCCTTGAGAGGATATATTAAAGGACATGAATCTAGGGAGATATATAATAAAAAGAATACGATTGATATTTTACTGAAAAAGAAGTGATAATAGTTTTATTTAAAAAATCACTCTTTTGAAGTGATATTTTTGCCTATATCAAAAAAGAATAAGAATATAAAACCCGCTAGTCCTTAGATTAGCGGGTTTTATTTTACATAATACTTTTCAGTTTCGTTTGTTTAAGGAAGGAGTCAAGCAGTTCCATGACTACATTTTTCTTATCGTCTGGAATTTTTGGATTGCCTTAGATATGGATCAGTTGACCTACAGTTACGAAGGCAATCAGCTTCAAAAGGTGGTGGATAGTTCCAACAATACCGATGGATTCAAGCAAGGCAGTACAGCGGCGAAACACTACAATTACGATGGTTTTGGTAATCTAAAAGTAGACCGAAACAAAGGAATTACGGGAATCAAGTACAACCATTTGAATTTACCTGTGGAAATTCTATTTGATCGAGGGAAAATCACTTATCTTTATACAGCGACAGGTGAGAAAATAAATAAAGTAGTAACCCAAGGAGGTGGTGGTTTTACTGTGAATTACTTGGATGGTTTCCAATATTTTATGGGGAAATTACTATTCTTTCCTACCGCAGAGGGGTATTTCAATGCAGAAACGCAAAACTATGTATACCAATACCGTGACCACCTCGGTAATGTCCGTTTAAGCTATTCGGATGCAAATAGAAACGACAAGATCGACGTTGGCGAGATCATTGAAGAAACGAATTATTATCCATTTGGCTTGGCGCATCAAGGGTATAACGAGAAGAATAATACCATAGCCCAAAAATATAAGTATCAATATAATGGCAAAGAGAAGCAAGATGAGTTAGGATTGAATCTCTATGACTACGGTGCAAGGAACTATGATGCTGCACTGGGCCGATGGATGAATGTGGACCCGTTAGCGGAAATGATGCGTCGTCATAGTCCTTATAATTATGCATTTAATAATCCGATTAGGTTTATTGATCCAGACGGTAGAGCTCCTCTTACTGATTACTATAATTTGAAAGGGCAACTCACAAAACATGTTGAAGATGGTAAAACGGATAAGAAAATAGTATTAACTACTAGTAAAAAGGAAGTTGATACAGATGTTGCAATAAGCAATGGTCATGTTGTTAATCAGATATCTAATGATGAAATTAAACAGATCGATGATATATATACTTTTGGTAAAACAGACAAAACGGGTACTGAGAAAGGGTTTTATTTTGGGCAGAATGGAAAATCATCAAAAACTGTAACAGGAGAAAAGGCTGGTGAAGTAGGACCAAATGCATGGGCAGAAGCAAGAAAAGATTTACGAGACAAAGGTGATACTGTTGCTTCTGATGTACACCTACACCCACTTGATTATGACAGTGAAGGTAATGTGGTTGCTTACGGGAAGCCAACACCTTCAATGGGAGCAGGCAAAGATACAGATCCTAAAAATATGCAGGGAAATCAGCCATCTATGATTTTGGGGTGGACGGAAATTCCAGGATCATTGCCTCCAGGTCAAATAGGAGGAACCCCTTCTCCTAATAGATATTCTCCTACAGTAGGATTTTATAATTCAGGAGGTTCTATTATTACAATTGATTATTCAGCCTTTAAAAAAGCAATGAAAAAAGTAAATAAATAATTATGAAATATTCAATTTGTGTTTTATTGGTTTTTTTGATGAGTTCTTGTGCATCTTATATAGATGTACCAAAAAACAGTATCAATAATAATAGTATGGTATTCGATTATGGTAGCAATGGAAATAAACTTAAATATATTAATAAAGTTAATGCTTCAGCTGATCACGACATTTACTACACAACGCATTTTTCAATAATGTTACCTAAAAATATTGTTAACTGGAATGTAAGTAGTAATAATTTTTTCTTTGAATATGATGACAAACAGATATTTTATATTTACTCTTCTTATAAAAATGAAGGACAGGAATCTGAGAATTGGGAATTAGAAGATATTGATTATAATGAAGTTTTAAAATATATAGGAGAGTATTGGGATAAAAGAAAATATAACGAAAATTATCTCTATAAAGCACATAATGGGAGAGTTTCAAAGCTTTATACCAATGGTAAATACGAAATATTACTTTATAACATAAAAACTGCAAATTTTCAAACTTTCATTCAGAGCGCAAAAACATTTAATACAAATATATAAAAGCGATACTTGATGTACATAGTTTACCGCTCTGATTTATAATGCTTATGATACCAGTATAATGCCAAAGAGTTACAAGATGAACTAGGACTCAATGTGTATGATTACGGTGCAAGGAATTATGATGCGGCTATCGGTCGATGGATGAATGTGGACCCGTTGGCGGAAGATTTTCCGGGGTGGAATCCGTATAACTATACAATGAATAATCCTGTAAATCTAACTGATCCTACAGGAATGTCTCCTGAAGGATTGGATAATGAGTATAAAGTGTATACTTCGGGGGGGAAAGTTCAAAAGGTTGATGAAATTAGTAAAAAAGGAGATGATTTTGTTGATTATGTAACCTATATTAATTTAGATACACCAGCTCCCTATGCGCCAGAGACAACTACTGAAGTCCAATTTGTTCAGACAAGCGAATCAACAGTCCCAACAAATAAATCTGTCCTCAATGGAGAGACAGCTATTATAGAAAGAGGCCCTGGATTTAAACATGATGTAAAGTATAAAGCTCAAAGTCAGGGAATAGAAGCCATGGGAATTGATTCTCCTTTTTTTATAGTTGGAGGAACTCTTAAAGGTGCCCAGCGAGCAACTAATTATACTTCTGATTGGAAGATACTGAATTCAGGTTTGCCAAAACATGGTAAATTTCAATATGGATTAAGAAACACAAAAACAAACTACCAAATAAGAATTGAAAGGCATAGATTACAAACGGCTAATGGAGGTGAATTAGGTACTCATATTAATTATGGTATCCAAGGAAAAAAACATTATTTTCCATTTAATTCAAGTAGATATAAACCTTATGTAAAAGAATAAAATTAATATGAATAAAGTTGATTTTTTAAAAGGGATAAGCTATTTTAAGAATGAAAAAAATATAAATAGGTCAGTACTGGCTAATTTGTTAATTAATTTGTCTGATTTATATTCTGACGATATAGATTTTAGTGTAGAAAGTTCTAAAACAAGTATTTATATTTCACTGAAAAAATATGAACAAGAGCTGGATATAGATTTGATTAATAATTTTTTAGATATACGATTTAATTATGTTGAACTAAATTTCTTTATAGATGAAGTAGAAAATGATGTTTTAGAAAAAATCTTAAAAAATATATTAATAGGACATTATATCTTATACTATTCAATCTTAGACACTGGAAAAGTGAGTAGTGTTAATTTAGTTTGGAAAGATAGTACACTATCTAATTTTAATAGCCAAGACCTATATGAAATGACAATAATTGGAAATAAAGTAAGAGTAGTTGAAGGGGTTAATTGGAGTAGGTAATATTGAGATAGTCATGACTTTTGGTATAGTGTTTATTTTACAAGAACGGGTACTCAAACAGGTATGAATATTTTACTTGGGAAGTATATATAAACCCACTAGTCCTTGATTAGCGGGTTTTATATTTACATAATACTTTTCAGTTTGGTTTGTTTAAGGAAGGAATCGAGCAGTTCTAGGACCACATTTTTTTTATCATCTGGAATTTTTGGATTGCCTTGGATTTGGATCAGTTAGCCTACAGTTACGAAGGCAATCAGCTTCAAAAGGTGGTGGATAGCTCCAACAATACCGATGGCTTCAAACAGGGAAGTACTGCCGCTAAACATTACGATTACGATAGTTTTGGTAATCTGAAAGTAGACCGAAACAAAGGAATTACGGGAATCAAGTACAACCACCTGAATTTACCCGTGGAAATTCTATTCGATCGAGGGAAAATCACTTATCTTTATACAGCGATAGGAGAGAAAATAAATAAAGTAGTAATCCAAGGAGGTGGTGGTTTTACTGTGAATTATTTTGATGGTTTCCAGTATTTTATGGGGAAATTACTATTCTTTCCTACCGCAGAGGGGTATTTCAATGCAGAAACACAAAACTATGTGTATCAATACCGTGACCACCTCGGTAATGTCCGCTTGAGTTATGCTGACGCCAACAAAAACGACAAGATTGACGTTGGTGAGATCATTGAAGAAACGAATTACTATCCATTTGGATTGGCGCATCAAAGGTATAAAGAGAATAATATGATTGGAGTGCATGATAAGGATCAATTATTTTCAAGAATAAAACGTAGCTTTAGGCGAATTGTTGTTTTGTTAATGGATCAATTTTGTAATATAAAAACCCGCTAATCTTTTGGTTAGCGGGTTTTGTTTTATCTATAGGTTGCAGTTTCATTGGTTTAAGATAGAAATTGAACAGTACAGACATTAACTATTAACTGTTAACCGTCAACCGTTCACTGTCAACTGTTCACTGTCAACTGTTCACTGTCAACCAACCTAACAATCTACCAAGTTCACGGCTACAGCTAATCCTCCTTCCGAGGTTTCTTTGTATTTGTTGTTCATGTCTTTAGCGGTTTCCCACATTGTACTTACTACTTTATCCAAAGGTACTTTGGCATTTTTAGGATCCGTATCAAGAGCTAGTTCCGCTGCGTTAATGGCCTTAATTGCACCCATGGCATTGCGTTCAATACACGGAATCTGTACCAATCCACCAATGGGATCACAAGTTAATCCCAAATGGTGTTCCATGGCAATTTCAGCTGCCATCATCACTTGTTCTGGACAACCGCCCATCAATTCACATAGTGCACCTGCTGCCATAGCACTGGAAACGCCAATTTCTGCCTGACATCCCCCCATAGCTGCCGAGATAGTCGCTCCTTTTTTGAAAATACTGCCTATTTCTCCTGCAACAAGTAAAAACTGTTGAATCTCTTTTTCTCCCGCTTTGTGGTTCTCAATCACCAAATAGTACATCAATACGGCGGGAATAACACCCGCACTACCGTTGGTTGGGGCTGTCACTACGCGTCCTAAAGAGGCATTTACCTCATTGACCGCTAGGGCAAAACAGCTCACCCATTTCAGGATTTGACGGAAGTATACTTTGGTTTTTCGAATCGTCTCCAACCATTCTTGGGGAGTCGAGTAGGGTAAGGTACTTTTTAGGTTTTGATGCGAATCATAGGCGCGTCTGCGAACATTTAATCCACCAGGTAACACCCCTTCAGTATGACAGCCAATGTACATGCACTCCAGCATCGTACGCCAAACACGCAATAGTTCTTTGCGAATTTCTTCTTCGCTTCTCAAGGATTTCTCATTTTCATACACCAATTGAGAAACTGTCATATTTTGCTCCTTGCAATAGGCTAGAAGTTCCGTAGCCTTATCAATTGGGTAGGGAAAACTCGCCTTAATTTCATCGTTCTTCTCATTTTCCGCTGTTTCTTCTTTGACTACAAATCCGCCACCAATGGAATAAAACGTAGAACTATACAGTTCTCCAGTTTGCGTTTCAATCGTAAAGGTCATACCGTTGGCATGGAAAGGCAAAAAGTTCTTATTAAAAACAATTTGAATGGCTGGATCAAAGGTAATAGGCAACTCAGCTCCTAGTAGCAGGGATTTAGTCGTTTTAATTTCGGTAATTGTAGCACCGATATTTTCGACGGGAACGTATTCTGGATCCGCACCGCTCAGCCCTAGCATAACAGCTAAGTCTGTCGCATGTCCAACGCCAGTAAGTGAAAGCGAACCATATAAGTCCACTGTTAGAATTTTCACTTGGTTAAATAGTTGACGCTCTTTCAGCTCTTTCAAAAAAAGTTCTGCTGCTCGCCAAGGACCTAGCGTGTGGGAACTCGAGGGCCCAACGCCAATCTTGAGCATATCAAAAACAGATATACATTCCATAATGTTGCATGATTTAATCGTTACGAAGATAAGTAAAAACCGCGGAGTCACAAATGATAGAAAAGGATTTAACGTATCGTTTGTCAACGCTCATTCGCCTGAGAATTCACCATAATTTTAGTACAAAAGGAAGATAATAATGCGAGATTAGGAATATGAGAGGAGGAAAGACAACGGATAAAGGAAAATATATGTCAGGAAAACTGACGAAAGAAGCAAAGAAAAAAGAAGGGATGACGGATTACGTGACAAAGTGACATTCTGTAAGGGGCTTTTTGGGCAAAAATAGCGTAGAAATGGCACAGATTGTTCTTGGCACAAAGATTGACTACTAGTAAGCGAGCCTGAGGTTTAAAAAAGGAAACAATAATTAAGTATAAAAGATAAACGATAAACATATTATGAGTAAAATAATTGGTATTGACTTAGGAACTACAAACTCATGTGTTTCTGTAATGGAAGGGAACGAGCCTGTAGTAATCACAAATGCAGAAGGAAAAAGAACAACACCTTCAGTAGTAGCGTTTGTTGAAGGAGGAGAAATTAAAGTGGGAGACCCTGCAAAACGTCAAGCAGTGACTAACCCAACAAAAACGGTAGCATCAATCAAGCGATTTATGGGGGAAAAATTCAGCCAAATCCCTGGAGAAATTACTGCGGTACCTTATAGCGTAGTGAAAGGTGATAACGATACTCCTCGCGTTGATATTGACGGACGTTTATACACGCCTCAAGAGATTTCTGCTATGACATTGCAAAAAATGAAAAAAACAGCAGAAGATTTCTTAGGACAAGAAGTAACAGAAGCTGTAATTACTGTACCCGCTTATTTTAATGACGCACAACGTCAAGCAACAAAAGAAGCTGGTGAAATTGCAGGATTAAAAGTAAGACGTATCATTAACGAGCCTACAGCGGCTGCGTTAGCATATGGATTAGATAAAACAGGAAAAGATCAAAAAGTAGTCGTATACGACTTAGGTGGAGGTACTTTTGATATTTCGATTCTTGAATTAGGAGATGGAGTATTTGAAGTATTATCTACAAATGGAGATACTCACTTAGGTGGGGATGACTTTGATAACGTAATCATCAACTGGTTAGCAGAGGAGTTTAACTCAGCTGAAGGGGTAGATTTACGTAAAGATGCTATGGCATTACAACGTTTAAAAGAAGCAGCTGAAAAAGCAAAAGTAGAGTTGTCTTCTGCTACACAAACAGAGATAAACTTACCGTATATCACGGCTACTGCTTCAGGACCGAAACACTTGGTACAAACATTAACAAGAGCAAAATTTGAGCAATTGTCAGATGACTTGGTACGTCGTTCTATGATCCCTTGTGAAAAAGCATTGAAAGATGCAGGATTGTCAAAATCTGATATTGATGAGGTAATCTTAGTAGGAGGATCTACACGTATCCCAAGAATCCAAGAAGAAGTAGAAAAATTCTTTGGTAAAAAACCACATAAAGGAGTAAACCCAGATGAGGTTGTAGCGATTGGTGCTGCTATTCAAGGGGGAGTATTAACAGGAGATGTGAAAGACGTTCTTTTATTAGACGTAACTCCACTTTCTTTAGGGATTGAAACAATGGGAGGTGTAATGACCAAATTAATTGAGGCCAATACAACGATTCCAACGAAAAAATCACAAGTATTCTCTACGGCTGCAGATAACCAACCTTCGGTTGAAATCCACGTATTACAAGGAGAAAGACCGATGGCAAACGACAACAAAACAATTGGTCGTTTCCACTTGGACGGTATTCCACCTGCACAAAGAGGTGTACCTCAAATTGAAGTAACTTTCGATATTGATGCCAACGGAATTATCAAAGTATCAGCTACAGATAAAGGAACAGGTAAATCACATGACATTCGTATTGAGGCTTCATCAGGATTGACAGAAGAAGAAATCGAAAGAATGAAAAAAGAAGCAGAAGCGAATGCAGATGCAGATAAAAGAGCAAAAGAATCAGCAGATAAAATCAATGAGGCAGATGCAATGATTTTCCAAACAGATAAGCAATTGGCAGAGTTTGGAGATAAGTTATCAGCAGCAAATAAAACTGCGATTGAAGGGGCTCTAGAGGAATTGAAAAAAGCATACGAAACAAAAGACGTAGCAACAATTACTCCAGCTTTAGACAAAATCAATGAGGCTTGGAAAGCAGCTTCAGAAGAAATGTACAAAGCACAAGCCGAAGCTCAACAAGGAGGGGCACAAGAAGCACAACCAAACCAAGGTCAAGGTGGCGGAGATGCAGAAGGTCCTCAAGATGTAGAGTACGAAGAAGTAAAATAAGAACCCAAAGGTTTTATTGTTATAAAGGAAGAACCGAGTCTACAAAGGCTCGGTTTTTTTTGTACTTTAGGGTAACTTATTTAATCAGCAGATGCCTTTAGTTGTTCCCATAGTGTTTGTTACATTCCTCCAAATCGGTGGATACCTCTATTTGGACCAAAAAGGATGGGGCAGATGGAAATGGGTATTGCTTATTGTTTTTGCCTTTACCTACTTCTTCGTCCTGATGCCTTTTTATATGCCCAAGTACGAAGAAATGGAAATTAAATGTGCAATGCCTGCTTTGGGCGTGTTTCTAGCCATGTTGTTTTTTGGTTTAGGTGGGTTAATCGTTATTCATTTATTGTATATGTTGATTCGCTTTTTGCTAAAAAAGAGAACTAATCCAAACTAGCTTGATGAAAAATAGGGAGACAATGATCCATTTCTTCCAAAGTTAAATGGGCAAACCCTAAGCGTATTCCTGTTAATATTTTACTTTGATACAATAAGGTGGTGGGAATATACAAATCGCGAAGTAAACAAAAGGCACGCACGCGCATCAAATTAACAGGTGTGCGGAAGGTAACCCAAACGGCTAAATCTCCTTCAGGTATGGTGAATTCAATGTGATCGGCAAAAAGCTGTTGAAGCATATCACAAAAATAATCGCGGCGTTCCTTGTAAATTTTGTTCACTTTGACCTGGTGGCGAAATAAAATACCCTCTTCAATTAGTTCCGTTAGCACATGAGTAGTATAGTAATTCTTGTTTTCTTCAATAAGCGCCTTATATTTTTCTAATTCGCTAATCAAGTTTTCTGGAGCCAGAATAACGGCTGTCGAAAGATCAGAAGCAAGGGCTTTTCCCAACGTTGTTAAGTAAATGACACGGCCTGTTGCATCGCCACTAAGTAAAGGTAGAGGAGGATGATTGTTATAGTGAAAATCAAATGTAGAATCGTCCTCAATTACAATAAAATCGTACCGCTGGGCAAGCTGTAGTAATTTAACGCGCTTTTGAATGTTCAGTGATTGTGTGGTTGGATATTGATGGTTGGCACGAATATACAATAAACGAATAGGCGTATGTTGACATAGTTTCTCTAAGGCTTGTAAATCAAGTCCATCGTGATCAAAGGGAATACGGTGTAGTTCAGCTCCTGTTTGTTGTAGAATAATATTGCTTCCATAATAGCTATAGGCGTCAATGGCAACCTGATCTGCAGCTTTTAAAAGTAGGCGAGTGCATAACGAAAGGGCAGAAGAAACACTTTGGGTTAGCAACACATTGGTAGGTCTTACTTGTATATTTCGCGTGACATTCAAATAGGTAACCACTTGTTTAGCCAAGGTAAGCCGTGACTTAACCGAATAGGGATCAAAGTATTTACTATGTTGCTTTCGCTTGAGATTAGCACTGAAAATAGCCGCTAGTTCCTCTTGTAGCCCCAAGCGAATATCAGGGGTGCCATCCGTAAAATAGTAGGTACAACCGTGTTGGTGATTGGGTAAATCCAAGCGATTATCTACGGGAAAATCGTAAGCTGTGACAGAGGGAAATACTTGTGATTTTAACTGAATCTGACTCTTTTTCTGTTGAACAAATGTTCCTTGGTTAGGTAGACTGATCAACCAACCTTGGGTGGTTAATTCGTCAAAGGCTGCAATAATCGTATTGCGATTTACTTGCAACAAGGTGGCTAGTTTTCTACTCCCAGGTAATTTAGTGTCAATCGGTATAATTGTGCGCTGAATCGCATTGCTCAATTGATTGGCAATTTGCATATAAATAGGAGTGCTAGAGGTTTTATCTAACTTAATTAGGCGATTGTACGGTATAGTAAATGATTGTGTCATGGAAAATAAAACCTAAATCAACACCAGCAAAAATAAACATTATCCATTAATTAGCTGGCGTACTTGTAAAAGGTTTTCGACCGAAAAGGTATAGCAATATTGAGGAACGCTTCGTGCACCAAAACTTTCCTTCCAATAGAGTAGCCCTTTATTCAGCTGTTTGGGACTAAGATGACTACTGCCAAAATCAAAGTAGCGCACCTCGTTTTTGTATTGTTCCACTAAGGTGTGAATCAAGAAGTCTAATGCGCCTTTATGGTTATCGGATTCTCTTCCTGCAATGTATTGCAAATGCACCACATGAGGGTGAATGAAAAGGGTGGTTCCTCCAACAAGAGCGCCTGTTCCATCATAAACATTCAGTTGTTTAATCGCTTGTGGAAATGCTTGCATTAGGCCATTCATTTCTTCAACAGTATGCACAGGAGCCGTATGGTAACGATCCTGTAAGCGCGGGAGTAAAATTTCTTGCCAAAAGGCAGTTGCAGTGGTATCCTCTTGAATCCAATAGCCGTTTTTTACTCCCTTTTGGATCATGCGCTTGCGATTAGTATTCAGGGACAGTGGCGTTCTGAAATCCAAGGTAGAAAGTAGTTGCACTTGAACTGTAGCACTTAAGGCATGGCCCACAAAGGCTAAACCATGACTCGCCGTATGCTGATAAATGGTAGGAATTTCATTGAGGATAATAGCTTCAAATTCGCACTCCTTCGCATGTACTGCTAACGCTTGTAAGATGGAAAGATAGACTTCTAGGGACAGTGTTGCTTCATGTAGAATCCCCCCATAACTTAAACCGAAGTGACTACACAAAATTGTTTCCTGGACATGTGCAGGAAAAATTGCAACTAACCGGTGCTCGTCATAGAACAAAAGTGAGTGATCGTGAAACCGTGGACTGTGGTATTCCATGAAATGACGGTTAAATAAAAAACTGGCCGCATTGACCTGCTCTAAAAAAGAATTCCAAGTCTTTTTATAGTCCGATTGATAAAGTACTACTTTCAATTAACAACGATTTTTTTCTATCTGTCTGTAATAATAGGGAGATAAAACTAATTTTGAAAGCTTTAAAATGAAATAAGATGTTAAAAAATAAGATGTTTTTTCTTTTTAATCCTGTCTATTTTTAATAAATGTCTTTTAAAAGTTTGAATTACTATCTAACATATAAAAAAAAACGACCTGAACTGTCTAGTAATGGTGTTAAATTGTTGGAGATGTTGTTTTGTTAAACGATTATTAGGTAATTTTTGGTATATTTCGACATAATTTAAATCTAATCTAAATAGCCCGTATAGCCCATGAGAAAAAAATACACCAAAACCCCATTTTTGTATGTTGCGCTCGCTTCCTTACTTATTGGAGGGACTGCTTATGCGAATACAACTAAGGTTGAAATAGGACATCACGTTGAAGTCTATGCTTCAGATTTACCAACCTATACGCCTTTAAATCAGTACGGATCTTTTGCAATCCGCATGGATCAAAAGAGTAAGTTAACAGAACAAGAATTTTTAGCCAAAGCCAATACTTTCTTTGGTTTATATGAAACCAATACCTTTGAACTGCGCAATAGTTATACAGATGCTCAAGGAGGAGTACACAATACGTATCAACATTACGTTGGGAAATATCCTGTAGATGGACAAATGTTTATTATACACAGTAAAAAGGGCAAAGTAACGGCTGTCACGGGTACAATTATTAATATTGAAAACAAGAAAAGTCCCTATAGTTTACGAGCAAACGTAAATAGAAAACCTGCACTAACAACGAAAGATGCCGTAACAATTGCTTTTAAGGCTAATCAGATTGCTGTAATGGATACAGAAGATCATCCTGTTGAAACGGTATTTGCGCTATCAGCGAAGGAAGAGGGAGTGTTTGTTTTAGCACACAAAGTTAGAGTAGATGAAATGTCACCGCAACGCGTAATGAGCAAAAATGTCTTTGTCAGTGTGGAAAATGGAGAAGTAATCAATGAGGTGTCTTTGATTGCACATGCCAACGTACCTGGTGTAGGAGATGGACAGTACCGCGATAATTTACCGTTGGGATTATCACTGATAAATGGGACGTATCAAATGTATGATAACGAAAGAAAAATCACAACCTATGATGCGAGAACGATGACTAGGGAACGTGATTTTCCTTATGGTAGAGGTCCTGTATTTCAAAATACAACAACTACCTTTCCAAAAAATCCAGCAAATGAAGTACACTGGGGATTAGCAAGAACGTATGATTACTATAAAGAAATTCACGATCGCAATAGCTATGACGGAAGTGGTGCAGCAATTAAAGCCTACTATAATCCTATTTTCTTAGATAATGATGAAATGTCTGGACTTCCTGATAATGCGTATGCTATGCCCTATGGTACGATGAGTTATTTGGTGTTTGGTAGAGGTGATTTCTTTAATCCTCTAGTGATGTTGGATGTAGCGGCTCATGAATTTACACACTTAGTCGTGGATAATAATGGAAATGGTGGATTGAAATACCAAGGAGAATCAGGTGCGTTAAATGAAGGTTTTGCTGATGTTTTTGGTACCTCTGTGGAACATTTTGCGGTAAATGACGCTGATTGGTTAATTGGTGATGGAGTGATGAAAAGAGGTTCGGTTACGTTTATGCGTGATATGCAAAATCCAAAACACAATGGACCAGGTTCCGAACAACCCAGTACGTATAAAGGCGAACATTGGGCTAATACAAGATTAGGAGCTCCTGACGCAGGAGGAGTACATACCAATAGTGGTGTGCTGAATTACTGGTATTACTTAGTAAGCGAAGGAGGAACTGGAGTGAATGATATAGGAGATGATTATGTAGTTTCGGGTATTGGAATTCAAAGAGCAGAAAAAATTGCATATGAAACATTGATGCGCCTTACGAATAATGCACAGTATATTAATGCAGTAGAAACTAGTAAAATGGTAGCTGAAGATTTATACGGAGCTGATTCAGAAGAATATTTCTCAGTATATGATGCATGGTATGCTGTTGGCTTTGGTGAACGTCGCCCGAACATGGGAGTAGAAGATTTTGAACTTGCTGAGGATGTGTTTAGCTTGTATCCTAATCCGGTAACAAATGGGGAATTAACTGTACTAACAAAAGATGAGCAAGGTGTTGTAGCTTTCTACAATATGGCAGGACAAAAAGTAACGCGCGATTTCCCTGTTGAAAAAGGAGAAAATAAATTGAATATTACGCAATTGAGCAGAGGAAACTATATCGTAGTTTATGAAAGTAAAGAACGCAAGATTTCAGAGAAAATCGTAGTGAAATAAATTATAAAAAAAACCGAGACATCGTCTCGGTTTTTTTTATAATTTATGATTTTTGTTCTTTATTGAAATAGACTAAGTAATAGTACATTTGCTTTTCTTCATCCCAACCTTTTTCTACAAATTTATCTGCACTTTCAGGGTTAATAAAGTCAAGTTTAATTTGAATATTCGTATCTAAATTAATCACGTTTTTAATCTTTTTACGTGCATCAGAAACGGCATTATTAGCAATAGGGAACGAAGTTGTATCCTCAATGCTGTATTTCTCTCCTTTATCTACTTTGTAGTTTTTAAATTCAGAAATTAAATCAGGATTGTCAATTACTTCATTCAAGAAATTCGTTTCTTCGAATTCATCATTTTTAGCAAAATAGTTGACAGAACGGTTCATGAACATCACCTCTTCTTTTTTATCCTCTGCTGGTAAAACGACATCTTTAGCGAAATCTTGACAGAATTTTAAATATTTCTTCGTCATAAATGCTTCGTCTTGGAAGATATCCACACTTAAAAAGTGTTCCAACCAATAACGCGCATCATAACGGTTACTATCAATAGTCAGGATTTTGTATCCTTCTTCTTTTTTGTAGTTGAAAATAATACAACCTTTGTCCAACTTATTCAAGTTAATCCCTTGTTGTAAAATCATCTCTAGATTCGAACCATTTTCTTGAAATTGCAAGAAATCAGATTTAATCTCACTTTTGAAAATTCCAATAGCGTCAACCACATTATTGTCAATCGACGTATTTGTTAAATACGTTACGTAAACCTCTCCATTTTTGATGTGGGGGTGGTTGGATTGTTCAAATAAGTGTTTGGTTATTTTCTGAGAAATCTCATGCGCTTTTTCTGAAGAAGGTGCGTTAAATAAATCTGCTGCATAGTTAAACATATCGTTGAATTCTAAATCAACATCATGAACAAATTGAAAATAACTCTCTTCTTTCTCACGGAAAGGTTTGAAAAAATACTCTTTTAACAAAGGAGCAATTTCATCGTTTAAGCTATACGGTTCATCTGATAAAAAGATGGCTTCGTTTCTACTTTTATTTCCTACGCGGTGGATGGATAAAGTTTCTACGTGTGCATTAAAAAGGTTGATCATAAGATTTAAATATGTAGTAGATCCGTTGCAGATCTGTTATTTTTAATAGTAAATATTAGTTCCAATTATCCTCCCCATAGTCTGTAAAGCTGTCATCACCTTCAAACATATCGTAGTCTTCCTCGTCGTAATCGTCGTCAAAATCACCGAAAATATCGTCATTAGACACGGGATCAGCCGAAAAAGATTTAGTTGGAATATAGTCTGGTAAAATTCCATGTGAGAACAATAGTTCCGGATATAAAGCACCAGGTTCTTCCTCCTCTACAGCAGCTAATTCAACGAGGAAAGTCCACATATTTAGAAAATCATAAACGTAAATAATCTTCGTTTGATCTTCATCTAAGACTGTGTTGATCGGTGTAGACCCCATTGTTTTACCTGCTTCTTGATCATCCCCCATATCAAAAAGAGAGATTTCTTCTTCTTGTTGCGTCCAGCTATCATCGCAAGCATAAAAAGAAGCCGCTTCCATACCGTCAAAGCCGAAAGCATTGACAATAGCATTGTGTAAATCTTCTAATGTATCGTCTTCTAAAATAGCAATATCGCGAAAAATATCTTCCTCAGTATCAAGGATAACTCTGAATTTATATACCATAATTTTTTAAACCAATTAGAAATGCAAATTTATAATTATTATTAAGTCTTTCGGTATAAATACTGTCTTTTTATTAACAGGTAAACCTAGGGTTTCTCTTGATTGGAAATCAAAACCTTACTATCTTTTACAATTCATCCACTGAAATCTACGGTTCGTCCATTCTTATTTTTATACGTAGTATATTCGATGAATCTTTGCCCTGTAAACCAACCAAAATACTTATGAAATTTATATTTTTGATAATTGTAATGCTCACGCAATTTGCTCTTCAGTTAGGGAATGTTTGGTCGGTGAGCCCATCCTATAGCCAAGAAGAAACAAGTAAAGGAATTACAACAGAAAAAGAAGAAGTACTTTCGTCTGAAAAAAGAATCAAAACGGATACAAAACAACATGAGAAATAATTACGTCAAACTAGTCCTCTTAGCTCTTATTGTATTCATCCTTTTTACCAAAGTATTGAAACTGCGTTTCATGGATTTATCTTTGTTTTTAGGCTATCTCGTTTCCTTTGTAGGGATTATTGTACTCGTGAATCAATATTGGAAAGAGCGCTATTGGAAAAAAATGGCCAAGTCATTGGACGGTAAAGAAAACAGTGTACACAAGGTAACTGCAATTGTAACGGTTATTAATTTTGGCTTTATCTGGTTGGCTTGTTTGGCGCTGAAAATATTTGACGTCCACTTAATCGGAGATAAAAACTTCTACTATTTCATGGATTCCAGTAGTTTTAGCTCCATTTTTAGTACGGCTTTTTTCTTTAGTATTCTCGTGTATATCTACTACTATACCTATTTTACGTCTTTGGACAAGAGAATGAGTATTAATGAGCAAAAGGTAATTACAGGAAGTGTATCGGCTCAGTTTGAAAGTTTAAAAAACCAATTGGATCCTCACTTTTTATTTAATAGCCTAAATGTCCTCAATGCTTTAATTGAAGAAAATCCAGAAAAAGCGCAAGAATTTACCAGTGGATTGTCTAAAACGTACCGCTATATTTTAGATCAAAAAAACAAAGAATTAGTGCCGTTAGAGGAAGAGTTAGACTTTGCTCAAACGTATATTGAACTGCTTCAAATGCGTTTTGAGGAAAGCTTGACGTTTGAAATTGACCAAGAAATTAAACAAGATGGGGCTAAAGTCGTTCCCTTGTCTTTGCAACTATTGTTAGAAAATGTCATTAAACACAACAAGGCCACTTCTGCCAAACCTTTACATATTGTTATTAAGCAAGAAAATGGGTATCTAGCAGTTGAAAATAATTTGAACTTACGTCAAGTCAACGAAGATCGAAAGGGAATCGGTCTAACCAACATAGCGGATCGCTATGCTTTATTGACGAATAAACCCATCAAAATTGATCAGACAGAAACAACCTTTACTATACGAATCCCTATATTAACTAAAATTATTGAACCTATGCGAATTATTGATGTACAAGAAAATGAACAAGAAATATTGATTCAAGCGAAGAAAAATGTAGAGAAAATGAAGCGATTTTACGCACATCTTACGATGTATATTATGGTGAATTCTTTTCTATTAATCCTTAATATGATGACAGATGCTAGTTTTATGTGGAGTTTAATCGTTGTGTTTTCTTGGGGAATTGGCTTAGTCGCTGATTGGATGAAGACCTATAACTACACGCTTTTCTTAGGGAAAAACTGGGAGGATAAAAAGATTCGAGAGTATATAGAGCAGCAAAATAAACGAAGTGCAAATTGGAAGTAGATGTTATGGAGTTTTATACAAAAGAGGTAGAGAGAAAGTATGTCCACTATCTTAAAATGAGATTGAAATCCAGAAGAAGAATTGCCTTTCATTTTTGCATATGGTTGCTATTTACCGGATTGATGGCTTATGAACGATACGTGGGGATAGAAGGGGTTAGCTTTATAGGTATTAAAGCTGGATCATATTCTAGTGTAGAACGACCATTTTATGAAGTACCTTTGGGGTGGTTGTTACTTATTGGCGTGCAGTTTGTTTTTTATTATGCCGAGAAGCTTCCCTGCTTAGCAAAATGGCAGGATTTTTTAGAGCGGAAGGAATTTGAGCGCTTGAAATTTACCTACGAATATCAATTGAAAGAAAAAAATGAAACCCGTGCGAATAGTCATTATTGAAGATGAAAAGCCAGCTGCGCGATTGCTGGAACGAAAAATAGAAAAATTTGGGTATCAAGTACTCGAAAAACTCACGAGTGTAGAAGATGCAGTACATTGGTTTCAACAAAATGAAGAACCCGATTTAATTTTTTTGGATATTCAATTGTCAGATGGTTTGTCTTTTGAAATATTTGATCAAGTCGTGGTTAAAAGTGCTATTGTTTTTACAACCGCTTACGATGCCTATGCTTTACGCGCGTTTAAACTCAATAGTATTGATTATTTGTTAAAGCCAATTAGTGAGGCTGATTTACAAGGAGCTATGGATAAATTCAAGGAACAACGCGCCTCTTTCTTTGCGTTTACTGAACAACTAAATCTATTTAAATCCTTCTTATCCAATACACCCAAAGAAAATAAGGAACGCTTTCTGATTAAAATCGGCACCCAGCTAAAAATTATCCCTGTTGGTGAAGTGGCCTGTTTTTACAGCACCAATAAAATTACGTACCTTAAAACAAAAGAGGGGAGAGACTATATTCTAGATTATTCACTGGATGAAATTGAAAAAACAATTCTGGCAGAACAGTTCTTTCGGATTAGTCGTAAACATATCGTTGCTATTGATGCAATCAAAGAGATTACGGCCTATAGCAATTCACGTCTCAAATTAAGCTTACAGATTGAGGTTGAAGAAGAATTGATTGTCAGTCGAGAAAAAGTGAATGATTTTAAGCTTTGGTTGAGTTAATTTTCCCTGTGACTTTTGAAAAAAAAAGCAAAAATTCAACTATTGTGCCTTCAGAAGGAATATTAACTAATTTATTAACGCAACTTCTTTTTGATATCTTGATTTTATTAATACTTTTACGAGAACGTAAAATTATAAATCATTAATATGAAGAAATTAGCAGTTGTTTTGCTAGCATTAGGAATGTTTTCATGTAAGCAAAATAATACAATAGAGATTACTACGAAAGATGTAGCTGATGATACAAAAGTAGAAATCATGACTTCAGAATTGGGTAATCCTTCTCCAACTGTTGTTTACACAGGAACGGTAAAAGACAATAAATTAGTTTTTGAAAACCCATTTACAGAATTTGAAGAAGCGTATATGGTGTTAGGTGGAGAAATGCAAAACAATGTGTTTTTCATTGGTGAGCCTGGACATATTACTATTTCATATACAAAAGACGAACCTACAGAAACGGTTTTAGGTGGAAGTGAAAACAACCAAAAGCTTCAAAAATTACAAGATGAAGTAAAACCAACGGTTACAAAATTAAGAGCGTTTATTGATGAGAATCAAATGCAATTAATGCAATTGAGTCAATCAGCAGAAGAAGCAGATCGTGCTAAATTTGAAGCACTTCAAAATGAATATACAGGTTATATAGAGAATATCAATGAGGTGTATAAAAAACACCAACAAGCAAATGCTGATAATGCATTTGGATTGTTGTTACTTTCTCAACAAATGATGTCTTCTCAAGATGGAGAAACTGATTTTGTAAAAGAGTTTGATAAGTTCTCAGCAGAATTAAAAGAATCAAAAGTTGGAAAGAAAATCGATTCTATGCTTAAAATGATGGGCTTAACAGAGGAAGCTGCAGGTTTAAAAGTAGGAGATATCGCTCCAAACTTCACAAGTAAAACACCAGATGATAAAGAATTATCATTGGAAGAATTCAAAAAAGGAAAAAAATTAGTTTTAATTGATTTCTGGGCGTCTTGGTGTGGTCCTTGTCGTGTAGAAAATCCAAATGTGGTAAAATTATACAACGGATTCAAAGACAAAGGACTAGATATCATTGGTGTTTCTTTAGATAAAGAAAAAGAAAAATGGCTACAAGCGATTGATAAGGACGGATTAGTTTGGGGACAAGTTTCAAACTTACAGTTCTGGAATGACGAGATTGCTGCTGAATATGGAGTAAGAGCAATTCCTGCAAACTACTTAATCGACGAAAAAGGACAAATTTTAGCTATAAACCTTTATGGTGAAGAATTGTACCAAAAAGTAGAAGAACTATTAAAATAAAAAGTGACTAGTCTAACTAGTTGTTTTCAATATCAAGCAGCCGTAGAACACTACGGCTGCTTTTTTTTTCTCCAACGAGGTGAAATTAGTTGAAAATTGAATTTTTAAGGATAGTTTTATGCAAAAGAATTAAGCTTGCCAAGAAGAAAAAATGTTAAAAATTGGAGGATCATTTGGTGTTTTTTTCTTTTTTCACGCAAATTGAGGGGGAAAAATAGATAAAAAATAGTAATCGTAAAAAATAGTGTGGAAACTTTTTTGCTTTTTGGGAAAAATACTAAGGTTAAATTATCATTATCATTTTATCGTCTTAAAATAAAGGTGTTTGTGTAAATATTTTATGATAATTATAATGGATTGTCGTATAAATAATGCGAAGTGATTATATACATATCAAATATTAATAAAAAAGCTCTATTTTTAGGCAGCTAATAAAACGATTGAGAAATGACAACAGAAGATTCTAATTTGGACAGAATCAAATTCGCTCCTTATAGAGGTCGAATTCTATCTGCTGAAGAAGCAGCCTTATTAATTCACGATAAAGCCATTGTAGGGGCTAGTGGTTTTACCAAAGCAGGAGATAGTAAATCCGTTTTACCTGCTTTTGCTCAACGAGCAGCCAAAGAACAAGTAGCCATTACCCTAATTACAGGGGCTTCTTTAGGACAAACTACGGATGCTGATTTGGCAAAGAACAATGCTTTAATCCGAAGAATGCCCTTCCAAGCAGATTCAGATTTAAGACATGCCATTAATAGTGGTCAGGTGAAATACATCGACCAACATTTGAGTGAGACGATTGAACAATTACAAGAAAAACATATTCCACAAGTCGAAATTGCGATTATTGAAGCTACCTATATCAATGAGGAAGGTTTTATTATTCCAACAACTTCTATTGGTAACTCGGCTTATTTTGCCAGTGTAGCAGAGAAGATTATTGTTGAAATCAATACCGCTATTCCATTGAGTGTAGAAGGTATTCACGATAACAGCGTACCAAAGAAGCAACCGCGTAGAGAAATGATTCCCATTCATACAGTGAAGGATCGTATAGGTGAATCTTTTATCCGTTTAGATCCAGATCGCGTAGTTGGGGTTGTGTTTTCTAGTATTGAGGATACACCTGCTATCTTACCAGAGCCAGATATGAAAACAACGGCTATCTCAACGCACTTATTGAATTTCTTTGAAGCAGAAGTGAAAAAAGGAAATCTGACAGAAGCGTTGTTGCCCTTACAAGCGGGAATTGGAAAGGTAGCCAATGCTGTATTAACAGGTTTTATTGATGGACCATTCAAAGATTTAACGATGTACTCTGAGGTATTACAAGATAGTACTTTTGATTTAATTGATTCAGGAAAAATGACTTTTGCTTCAGGCTCTTCTATCACTGTAACAGAAGCTTGTTATGAAAAAATAATCAATAATTTTGAGCAGTATAAGGACAAATTAGTCTTGCGTCCACAAAATATTAGTAATGCACCAGAGGTTATTAGAAGGTTGGGAATTATTGCTATTAATACGGCTATTGAGTTTGATATTTACGGAAATGTAAATTCAACACATATCAGTGGAAATAAAATGATGAATGGTATTGGAGGTTCTGGAGATTTCGCAAGAAATGCGTATTTGAGTATTTTTGTTACTCAGGCCGCTTCCAAAGAGAATAAGATTTCACACGTCTTGCCTATGGTGTCTCACGTGGATCATACAGAACACGATGTAGATATTTTAGTGACGGATCAAGGATTAGCCGATTTACGTGGGTTATCACCTCGTGAACGGGCAGAAGTCATTATTGAAAACTGCGTCCATCCAGATTACAAACAAGAAATTCGCGATTACTTTGAACGCGCCAAAGCAATAGGAGGACATACGCCTCATATTTTAGAAGAAGCGTTCAAATTTCATACTCGTCTAAAACAAACAGGTTCTATGCAAGCATAGCCACTAAAATCTCTGCAATTTTTGTAGAGATTTTTTTTTCTTCTGTGTGATTTCCCAATCGCCAAGACGTACTTTTTACTATCTTAGCAGTAAATTGTATAGGATAGATAAAAATGAAAGAAGTTAGAATTGTTGGTGTGCCAGAGCACTTTAATTTACCGTGGCATTTATGCTTAGAAAACGGAGAATTTAATGCAGTTGGAATTGATTTACAATGGAGTGATATTCCCGAAGGTACAGGTAAAATGTGTCAAATGCTTCGCCAAGAGGAAACGGATTTAGCGATTATCTTATCGGAAGGAATTATCAAAGATATAGCTGCTGGAAACCCAACGGTTATTATACAAGAATATGTAGCTTCTCCCTTAGTATGGGGCATTCACGTCGCAGCAGACTCTTCCTTTCAAACTGTAGCGGACTTAGAACACAAGCGCGTGGCTATTAGTCGATTTGGGTCAGGGTCTCATTTGATGGCTATTGTACATGCCAAGCAAATGAATTGGGAGGTGAATCAGTTGGAGTTTGTTGTTGTAGACATGTTAGATAAAGCAGTTCTTGCGTTACAAAACAAGGAAGCAGATTACTTTATGTGGGAACGTTTTATGACACAACCCTTAGTGGATCAACAAATCTTTAGAAGAATCGGAGTCTGTCCAACACCGTGGCCATCCTTTCTCCTAGTAGGGCGTCGTGATTTTGTTCAAAATAACGCAGCCTTAGTAGATAGTATAGTCGAGGTAATCAATGCAACCACAGAAGAATTTAAGTTGATACCGAGTATAGATCGCACCCTAGCTGAACGCTACAACCAAAAAATAGAAGATATTCAAGCTTGGTTGTCTTTAACCCGTTGGTCACAAAGGCAATTATCTGAAGTCAATTACAATAAAATACAACAACAGTTGGTCGATCTGCACTTGGTTGACTCCCCCATGCAATACGAAGAAAGTAAAATGTAATTTTTTCTGATTTACAGATGGACAAGCAAGAAGTACAGCTTATTAAAAAGAAAAAGAAATGGTATGAGTACCTGAGAATTCCTTCTCCATGGGACTATATCATCATTTTTATACTAAATGTACTCCTTACGATTCCCGTTTTTATTATTGTACATCAAAATATTGTGGATCCAGAATGGCCTTATCATTTAGATCGTATCTTATTGGGGATAGTCATTTTAGCTGTTTTTCAGTTTGTTTTATCCAAATTAAAAACCATCCTATTTATCTGTATCTTGGTTTATTTAGGGGTATTCTTTATTGGAACTGCTCATGATGATTATGATTTAGAATCTATTTTCGAGGACTATCGCGTGATGATTTACGCTATGGCAAGTACACAAAACCCGCAGGATTTAATTATTTCTAAACTATTGCCTTTCCCTAATAAATCTAAAGTAATTAAGGCTATTGAATACGATAATCCCAAGGTTCGAAATTTTGCCTTATTAGCTACCACCAAGAATTTTTCTAAAATTCAAGGATATGGGGAATACCGCCAAATTATCCAGTGCTTGGCTATTTTTAAAGAAGTGCGGACTCGTTGGAATTATGTCAATGATCCCAAGGGAAGAGAGTATATTGCTACGGCTTCAGAATCATTAATTCACTTCTCTGGTGACTGTGATGATTATTCCATTCTCATGGCTGCTTTGATACAATCAATTGGTGGAACCCCACGATTGATACACACCAAAGAACATATGTATCCCGAAATGTTAATTGAAAATAAAGCCCATTTAGAAAAAGTGATTTTCTTGATTAAAGAGGTCTTGTTTGTTGAAGAAAGTAAAGGGAAAGAAGTACATTATCACGTTGATGAACGCGGACAAATCTGGTTAAATCTCGATTATACAGCTCGTTATCCTGGAGGACCTTTTATGTCAGAAGAAATTCTCGGACAATTAACTTTGAATTAAATGAGAAAAATAAAATATAATGGATATTACTAATACAACAGCGCTATTGGCAGGAAGTATTTTCGGTGCATTAGCGATTATTTTTGGTGCTTTTGGAGCACATGCTTTAAAAAAGCACATGGACACAGAGCGCCTAGAAAGTTTTGAAACAGGGGTACGTTATCAAATGTATCACGCTATTTTACTACTCGTTATTGGGATTTTGCCTCAAAGAGAATATACCTATTTTGCTACAAATTTGATAATTATCGGTGTGATTTTGTTTTCGTTTAGTATTTATGGGTTAGTTTTAAGTGCTACTTTTGGTAAAAAGATAAAAATACTGGGGCCTATTACGCCTATAGGAGGGTTGGCCTTAGTTGCGGGATGGGTCATGTTGTTCCTTTCTTTCTTGTCTTTGTAAACTTACTGAAGTAAGGGGAATACGTAAAAAAAATAGCATGAAAATACAGAAATTCGGATTATTGGTGGCAATGATAGCCCTATTGACAGCTTGTACTTCAACTAGTCAATATGAAATAAAAGGGGTGTTGGCTCATATCCCTGATGGAGAAATGGTTTATTTGAGCAAAATAGACGAAAATAAGGCAGATGAATTAATCCGATTAGATTCTATTGTGGTCCATAACGAAGGATTTAAATTTGTTGGAAAAATTGAGCAGCCAACGTTGGGGTATTTGTCTTTTCGCAATCAGAAGGGGCGTATTCCTCTGTTTATTGAACACGGAAAAACAGAGGTGCATATTGATTTAGAAAACTTTACTTCTTTTGCATTAAAGGGAACAACCAATAACGAAGCGTTGAGTGAATTTGAGCGAAATTTAAGTATGTATAAATACAATTTACTTACCTATCAAGGGCAACAGCAACGTGTTTATATGGAGGCTATGCAACAAGAGGATGAGGAAAAAATGCAGCAAATCTTACGTGGTTATAAGAAGCTACAAGAGGATGAACAAATTTTTATTGCCAATTTTTTAGAGCAAAATCAGTCATCATTAACTGCTCTGTACTATTTGTATTTTACGAGTAAAGAAGATTTTTATCAGCTGAAAGAGGTGTATGACAATCTTTCGGAGACTGACAAGAAATCCAATTTAGCGCAAATGGCTGCAGTAAAAATGAAATAAAAACAAAGCCCTAAAACGAACGGCGTTTTAGGGCTTTGTTTTTTATAGTGCATCCAGGATTATTTTGAGTAAAAATAGGATGGATAAGACATAAAGTGTTGGACTGACGTCCTTGTATTTTTGGGTGCCCACTTTAAATAGTGTAAAGCTCAACATACCAAATACAATACCTTCTGCAATACTATAAGTAAAAGGCATGAATACAATGGTAATAAAGGCTGGAAGGGCTTCTGAAAAATCAGTAAAATCTATATGAACAACAGCGCTAATCATAAATAATCCCACAATTATGAGTGCAGGTGCTGTGGCTGCTGCAGGAATGATTAAGAACAAAGGAGCTAAAAAAATAGACAAGGCAAACATGCTGGCTACGCTTACAGCAGTTAATCCCGTACGTCCTCCAGATGCAACACCTGAAGCACTCTCTACATAGGAAGTTACGGAACTTGTTCCGAGTATAGCGCCAAAAGTTGTCCCTAAAGCATCGGTTAAGAGTGCCTTTTTCATTTGGGGAAAATTCCCCTCTCTATCTGCAATTCCCGTTTTAGAAACAACACCAATTAACGTTCCAATGGTATCGAAAAGGTTGACAAATAAAAAGGTAAATACCACAATGACCATATCAATTGAAAAAACATTTGAGGCAGCTTGTGGAGAAGATAAGAAAGATAAGGCCTTTCCAAAAGTGGGTTCCATAGAAGGAGGGGCGGTAATAAAACGCGTGGGGAGTTGCACATCTCCCAGGATAAAACCAAAAAGTGTGGCTACGACAATTCCGATGAGGATTGCGCCATTGACGTTTTTAATTAATAAAATACCTGTGACTAAAAGACCAGCTAGTGCAATCCAAACAGTATGCTGACTAAAATCGCCTAAGGTTACTAACGTATTGGGATTGCTAACGACAATACCCGCACTTTTTAGGCCGATTAAGGTAATGAATAGCCCAATTCCAACAGGAATAGCTTCTTTTAATACTTTTGGTATATTGTTTACAATAAGTTCTCGAATATTAAAGAGGGTCAGCGCTAGAAAAATCAATCCTGCTAGAAAAACGCCAGTCAGTGCAAATTCCCAGCTATAGCCCATAGTTAAGACGACGGTATAGGCAAAGAAGCTATTGAGTCCCATACCAGGTGCTTGCGCAATAGGTAATTTAGCCATAATACCCATTAATAGTGTTGCACAAACAGTTGCCAAAGCTGTAGCCATAAAAACCGCTTGTTTGTCCATTCCTGCATCCGCAAGGATATTGGGGTTCACAACCAAAATATAAGACATGGTCAAGAAGGTAATTACCCCAGCCATCATTTCTTTTTTAATCGTAGTTTGATGCTTACTTAGCTGAAAGTAACTGTCTAAAAAGGTTTTCATGATGTTGTTAAATTAGCGTGTAAAAGTAGCGAGTTTTTCTTTAAAAAAATGTTAGAAACCAGAAGTAGTGACAGGTAGGTCATATCTTAATGACTAATCGAGTGCCACGGCTCATCGATTTATTCCAAACTTTTTCCACGTCCTCTAGCGGGTGTACTTCGGTTTGAATGTGTAGTTTTCCTTGTTCCGCTAATAAAAACATTTCAGGTAGAATAACCTTGTTAAATACAATTAATTCTTCTTTCGTTAAGCTACCAAATCCAGAGCCCATGAGTTGAATATCGGTGCTTCGGAGAATAGCTGAGGTGAGTTGAATTTCTTTTCCAGCCATATCTCCTGCGGTTACAATTTTTACTGTAGAAGTCAAAGGATGAAGATCACTTCCTTTAAACGCATTTAAAATAGCCTGAAAGGGTTTTCCCCATAAATAATCAACGACTACATCAATAGGAGTTTTTTGGTGAATGGTTTGGATTTGAGTCGTTAGTTCATCTTCATTTTCAGGTAAAACGAGCGTTTGGGTCGCTCCATAGGCTTTGAGTTGCTCTAGAGTGGCTTGATTTCGCCCTGTAACAATAATTTCTTTTGCTCCATAATGCTTAGCAATTTGAACGCCTACTTGCCCTGTTACTCCCGTAGCTCCATTAAATAATACGTTTTGGCCTTGTTGCAAGCGAGCGCGAATAATAAGAGGCATGGCGGAGCCTAATACCGCATTGGGTAAGGCAGCAGCTGTTACATCATCTAACCCCTTCGGAATTGGGGTGTAATTACTCGTAATTAAGGCTTTTTCTGCCATCATACCCGTTATTCCTTGCCCATATACTCTTGTGCCATCGGCGAGATAGCCTACGCCGTCATTGCCTACAATGGCGGGTAAATGGGTGTAACTCGCATAGTGTTTGCCGCTGGCTCGTGCTTTGTCTAAATTCTTGACTGCTGCAGCGGTTACCTGAATTATATGTTGACCTTCGTCTGGTGCACCAGGTTCTTCAATTTCTCCATATTGAGGGGCTTGACCTAATGCGTATAAAATGGCTCCTTTCATAAGAATCTTCTTTTGCGTGATAAAAATACGATTTTTAAAAGTAGAAGTGGAAATTGAAATGAATTAAAAAAAGTAGAGGTATTGAGCTGTTAAATAATGCTAAATCACATCAAAACAATAGAAGTACAGATTACATAAAATGAGATTAATATGTATCTTTGTTGTTTTGTACAAAATTATGTCTAAAGTAGAAGATTTTATTGAAGTTTTAGGAGCCAGAGTTCACAATCTAAAAAATATAGATATCCGTATTCCACGAGAGAAGCTCGTTGTTATCACGGGATTGTCGGGTTCTGGTAAGTCATCCTTGGCATTCGATACAATATATGCAGAAGGTCAACGTCGTTATATCGAAACATTTTCTGCCTATGCCAGACAGTTTTTAGGAGGTTTGGAACGACCAGATGTTGATAAAATTGATGGATTATCGCCCGTAATTGCTATTGAACAAAAAACAACAAACCGCAGTCCGCGATCTACTGTAGGAACAATTACCGAAATTTATGATTTTTTGCGCTTATTATACGCTAGAGCTGGAGAAGCTTATAGTTATAATACAGGGGAAAAAATGGTCAGTTATACGGATAGTCAAATTCAAGAACTAATTCTCCAAGATTTTAACGGCAAAAAAATAAATATCTTGGCGCCAGTCGTTCGTTCGCGTAAAGGACATTATCGGGAGCTATTTGAACAAATTGCCAAACAAGGGTTTTTAAAAGTGCGCCTAGATGGTGAAATCAAAGATTTAGAATACGGTATGAAAGCCGATCGATATAAAACCCATGATATCGAAATTGTCATTGATCGCTTGGCTATTGATACAAAAGAACAAACGGTACAACGCTTGGCTGAAAGTATTCAAACAGCTATGTATCACGGCGATGATACGATTGTAATCTTAGATCAAGATACTCAAGAAGTGCGTTTTTTTAGCCGTCATTTAATGTGTCCTACGTCGGGAATTTCGTATGCTAAACCAGAACCCAATAATTTTTCCTTTAATTCTCCAAAAGGAGCCTGTGAGGTATGTAATGGACTGGGAACCGTTCATGAAATTAACCTACATAAGGTAATTCCAGATGCTACTCTTTCTATTAAAAAAGGAGGATTAGCGCCGCTTGGGCCGGAAAAGAATACCTGGATTTTCAAACAAATGGAAACTATTGCACAGCGCTATGCCTTTAAGTTAAGTGATGCTATCCAAGATATTCCCAAAGAAGCGATGGACGTCATCCTTCACGGAGGACAAGATAGCTTTACAGTGGAACATAAAGTAGCGGGAATTTCTAAAAACTATAAGATTGATTTTGAAGGAATTACAAACTTTATTAAGAGTCAATTTGAAGAAAGTGAAACTGCGTCTATCAAGCGTTGGGCGAAAGAATACATGGATGAGATTGATTGTCCATCATGTCAGGGTACACGTTTGAGAAAAGAGGCGTTGTATTTTAGAATCGCAGACAAAAATATAGGAGAGCTCATTCAAATGGATGTCGAACATTTGATTGCATGGTTTTCTGATATAACAGCAAAGCTTACCGATAAACAAAAAAATATTGCTGAGGAAATAGTCAAAGAAATTAATACGCGATTGTCTTTTTTGAAAGATGTTGGATTGACCTATTTATCGTTAAACCGCAGTTCAAGAACACTCTCTGGAGGGGAGGCACAGCGCATTCGCTTGGCAACACAAATCGGATCTCAATTGGTTGGGGTGTTGTATATCCTAGATGAGCCAAGTATTGGTTTACACCAACGAGATAATGAACGCTTAATCAAATCCTTAGAATCACTTCGTGATATTGGAAATTCCGTTTTAGTGGTAGAGCACGATAAGGATATGATTGAACGCGCAGATTACGTGATTGATATTGGTCCTTATGCAGGAAAAAGAGGTGGACAAATCATTAGTACGGGGACACCCAAAGAATTATTGAAAGAAAATACACTTACGGCAAAGTATTTGAATGGAGAACTAGCGATTGCTGTACCCAAAGAACGTAGAAAAGGCAATGGTAAATCTATCAAATTAGAAGGAGCAACGGGAAATAATCTGAAAAATGTGACGGTTGAGATTCCTTTAGGAACGCTAACTTGTGTAACAGGAGTTTCTGGATCAGGAAAGTCAACCTTGATTAACGGAACGCTATATCCTATTCTAAATAATCACTTTTTTAACGCTGTGGCTAAACCACAACCGTATAAAAAAATTAGCGGTTTAGAGCATATTGACAAAGTGATTGGCATTGATCAAAGTCCAATTGGACGTACGCCCCGATCGAATCCTGCAACCTATACGGATGTTTTTTCGGATATTCGAAACCTGTTTTCACAAACCACGGAAGCATCTATTCGAGGGTATAAACCTGGTCGATTCAGCTTCAATGTTAGCGGTGGACGCTGTGATACTTGTGAAGGATCAGGAGTGCGTACCATTGAAATGGGCTTTTTACCCGATGTATACGTAGAATGTGAAACTTGTCAAGGTAAACGTTTTAACCGAGAAACACTTGAGATTCGCTACAAAGGAAAATCGATTTCTGATGTGCTCGAAATGACCGTGGCAGATGCAACAGAATTCTTTGAAAATATTCCGAAGATATACCGAAAATTAAAGACGATTAATGATGTTGGATTGGGCTATATTACCCTTGGTCAGCAGAGTACTACCTTATCAGGAGGAGAAGCACAACGCATTAAATTAGCAACCGAGCTTTCTAAAAAAGATACAGGAAATACGTTTTATATTCTAGATGAGCCTACAACAGGATTGCATTTTGAGGATATTCGCGTCTTGATGCAAGTCATCAATACCCTAGTTGAAAAAGGGAATACAGTGCTGATTATTGAACATAATTTAGATGTTATTAAATTAGCGGATTATATTATTGATATTGGATATGAAGGAGGAGCCAATGGCGGAGAAGTATTAGCAAAGGGAACACCCGAACAAATAAGTAAAGTAAAGAAGAGCTATACGGCTCATTTTTTAAAAAATGAACTAAAAAAATGATTGCATTATGAAAGAAATTTTAGGAAATGAAGAAGAAAAAATTCAAGAAAAATTCAAGCAAAAGTCTTGGACGGAGATAAAAACAAATGATTCTTGGGGGATTTTTAAAATTATGTCTGAATTTGTCAATGGATATGAAAAAATGGGTCGTATCGGACCGTGTATTTCTATCTTTGGATCAGCTCGAACAAAAAAAGAAGACCCTTACTATAAATTGGCGGAAGAGGTTGCTTTCAAAGTAAGTAAAGCAGGCTATGGTGTTATTACTGGGGGCGGACCCGGAATTATGGAAGCAGGTAATAAAGGAGCGCACTTAGGGCAAGGAGTTTCGGTAGGATTGAATATCGAATTGCCTTTTGAACAACATTTTAACCCCTATATTGACAACGATAAAAATATTCAGTTTGATTATTTCTTTGTACGCAAAGTAATGTTTGTCAAATATTCACAAGGTTTTGTTGTGATGCCAGGTGGTTTTGGAACATTAGATGAATTGTTTGAAGCAATCACGTTAATCCAAACTAAAAAAATCGCGAAGTTTCCCATTATATTAGTAGGAACTGATTTCTGGGGAGGGATGTTGGAGTGGATTAAAAGCGTTTTGTTGGATAAATATGCGACTATTTCACCAGAAGATATGAATTTAATTCAATTGGTAGACACGGCAGATGAGGTTGTGGAGCGCATTGATGCTTTCTATAAAAAGTACACGTTGAAACCTAATTTCTAAGGAGAGAAAACGATAAACATAAAAAAACCAGTGTAACGTAATTTTACACTGGTTTTTTTTATACTTTAAGATTAGCTGTTATTTTAGTTCCAATTGAACCACATTTTCAACGTGGTGGGTTTGAGGGAACATATCCACAGGACGAACCTTAGTTACTTTGTAATTGGCGTCTAAGAGTGCTAAATCACGGGCTTGTGTCGCTGAGTTACAGCTTACATACACAATGCGTTGCGGAGCAACTTTTAGTAACATATCCACAACATCTTTATGCATACCATCGCGCGGAGGATCGGTAATAATTACATCTGGATGTCCATGTGTAGCAATGAATTCATCATTGAATACATTTTTCATATCTCCAACGAAGAAATCACAATTCGTAATGCCGTTGCGTTCTGCATTGATTTTTGCATCGGCAATCGCTTCAGGAACGGCTTCAACGCCCACAACTTTTTTCGCCTTTTTAGAAACGAATTGTGCAATCGTTCCAGTTCCTGTATATAAATCAAATACTAATTCATTTCCTGTTAATTCAGCGTAATCACGTGTAATCTTATACAATTCATACGCTTGGTCTGAATTGGTTTGGTAAAAAGACTTTGCATTAATGCTAAATTTTAAACCTTCCATTTCTTCTAAGATATAATCGCGGCCTTTGTATAGTACCACATCTTGGTCATAAATGGTATCGTTAGCTTTGCCATTAATTACATATTGTAATGAAGTAATCTCTGGGAACTGAGCTGCTAAATGATCTAAAAGCAATTCTCTTTCTTGTTTGTGGTCATGGAAGAATTGGATCATCACCATAATTTCACCAATGGAACTAGTGCGAATCATCAAGGTACGCAACAACCCTTCTTGCTCTCTCGGATTGAAGAAAGAGAGGTTATTGGCATTGGCAAAGGCGCGAATTTCATTGCGAATCGCATTAGACGGATCTTGTTGTAAATGACATTTTTGGATGTCTAATATTTTGTCCCACATTTTTGGAATGTGAAAGCCCAAAGCATTTTCTTTGCCAATCTCGTCTCCGCTCGCAATTTCCTCTGGAGTTAGCCAACGGGCATTAGAGAAAGAAAACTCCATTTTATTTCTGTAAAATAGCGTTTTTTCAGAACCTAAGATAGGCTCAAATTCAGGAAGCTCAATTTTTCCAATTCGCTTGAGGTTGTTTTGAACTTCTTGATTTTTGTAAAATAATTGTTGCTCATAAGACATGTTTTGCCATTTACATCCACCACAAGCACCGAAGTGTTGACACACGGGTTCAATTCGGTTTTTAGAGTAACTGTGAATGTTAATAGCGATGCCTTCATAATAAGCTTTACGCTTTTTAACGGTTTGAATATCAATAACATCTCCTGGAACAACATTGGGAATAAAAATAACTTTCCCGTCAGGAGCTTTAGCTACCGAAACGCCTTTTGCACCTGCATCAAGGACTTCTACGTTTTCGAATACGATTCGTTCTGTTCTCTTTCTTTTCATGCCACAAAAATAGCTTTAATTTCGTTTCCTTACTTATTTTTTACTTTTTCTGAAGATGATTTTGTATGGGTTTAAGTGGTTTATTTTCAATGGATTGTGTTTTTTTAAAAGAGATAATCTAGTAATTTATATTGATTCTATTTAATGATGCATAGAGGCATATACGATTTGCACTTTAGTGTAAAAATTGCGTTTTGTCAAGAGTAAAGATAAATAGTCCTTTGTTTTTTCACGTAGAAAATTGCGCCGTCGTGGAGCTGGGAATAAAGAACTAGTTGTGTCTTATTACACTAAGTCAAGGGGTTAGGGAGGAAAAAAAAGAAACGGTTGCTGGTAAAAATACAAATCAAGCGAACATTATAAAAATATAGTTAGATTTTAACAAAAAAATAATAACATTTGGCTAAATAAATCGCAAGAATGGATTGATTTAATCTGGGGTATTCCTTAAATTTACTAAAAATAAAAGTGATTATGAGTAACCTTATAAGAAAGATAGGGGTTTTAACTTCTGGGGGTGATGCACCTGGAATGAATGCAGCAATCCGAGCGATTGTTCGTACATGTTCCTACCACGATGTGATGTGTGTAGGTGTATTTAGAGGATTTCAAGGATTAGTGGAGGGGGATTTTGAAGTGTTGGGACCTCGCGATGTAAATTACATTATTAACAAAGGAGGAACGATTTTAAAAACGGCTCGTAGTGCAGCCTTTCGAACAGAAGAAGGAAGAAAGACGGCCTATGAAAAT
Source organism: Myroides sp. DW712 (assembly GCF_046557355.1). Taxonomy (NCBI): domain Bacteria; kingdom Pseudomonadati; phylum Bacteroidota; class Flavobacteriia; order Flavobacteriales; family Flavobacteriaceae; genus Myroides; species Myroides sp. DW712. Next base: position 111,129 of record NZ_JBKFDO010000009.1, on the reverse strand, counting down.
TTGAAAAATGCACAAATTGATGCGTTGATTGTCATTGGTGGAGATGGAAGTTTTACAGGAGCAATGATGTTGAGTAAAGAATTCGATATCCCTGTGATGGGGATTCCGGGTACCATTGACAATGATATCAACGGAACGAGTCATACCATTGGTTTTGATACCGCATTGAATACGGTTGTGGATGCAGTGGATAAAATTCGAGATACCGCTAGTTCACACAAACGCTTGTTTTTTGTAGAAGTAATGGGACGTGATGCAGGACATATCGCCCTAAATGCAGGAATTGGAGCAGGAGCGGAGGAAATTATTATTCCAGAAGAAAATTTGGGCTTAGAGCGTTTATTGGAATCGCTGAAAAAGAGTAAGTTATCTGGCAAATCGTCAAGTATTGTAATTGTTGCTGAAGGAGAAAAATTGGGTAAAAACGTCTTTGAATTAGGGGAATATGTAGAAGAACATTTGCCTGAATACGAAGTTCGTGTATCCGTTTTAGGTCATATGCAACGCGGGGGAGCACCTTCGTGTTTTGACCGTGTGTTAGCGAGTCGCTTGAGTGTAAAAGCGGTAGAAACTCTACTAGAAGGAGGAAAAAACTTTATGGTTGGGTTAATCAATGACCAAGTAGCACTAACACCCTTAGAACATATCGTTAAAGGTCATACAGCTGTTGATGCAGAATTATTACGCGTATCAGACATCATTACAATTTAGTATAAGAACTTAATAAGAAAGCAAATATGAAAACAAGAGTAGGTATCAATGGATTTGGACGTATTGGACGTCTAATGTTAAGAGAAGCAGTAAAGAGAAACGATATAGAAATCGTTGCAGTAAACGATTTAATGGCGGTAGAACAATTGGCCTATTTAATCAAATATGATTCGGTTCACGGTCGTTTTGACGGAACAGTTGAGGTGGTGAATGGACATTTGTTAGTCAATGGAAAAGAGATACGTGTTACAGCAGAGCGCGATCCTTTATTGTTGAAATGGGATGAGGTAAACGTAGATGTAGTAGCAGATTGTACAGGGGTGTTTAAAGATTTAGCAGGTTGTCAAAAACACTTGGATGCAGGAGCGAAAAAAGTATTAATTTCTTCTCCATCACCAGATGCACCAATGTATGTAATGGGAGTAAATGAAAAAGAATTAAAAGCAACCGATACGATTGTGTCCAATGCTTCTTGTACGACTAACTGTTTAGCGCCTTTAGCTAAAGTGTTGAATGATAATTTTGGTATTGTTGAAGGGTTAATGACAACGATTCATGCAGCTACAGCAACACAATATACGGTAGATGGTCCTTCTAAAAAAGATTTTAGAGGTGGGCGTTCTGCTTTAGTGAATATTATTCCAGCTTCTACTGGAGCAGCTAAAGCTGTTGGAAAAGTAATCCCTGCGTTAAAAGGAAAAATAACTGGAATGTCTATGCGTGTACCAACGGCAGATGTATCGGTTGTGGATTTAACGGTAAAATTAGCGAAACCTACCACATACGAAGACGTTATGGCAGTATTTAAAAAAGCAAGTGAGAACGAACTAAAAGGAATCATGGCCTTTGTAGAAGACGATGTGGTTTCTCAAGATTTTGCTTCTGATCCACATACGTGTATCGTAGATGCAAAGGCTGGTATTGCTTTGAACGAAACTTTTTATAAATTCGTTGCTTGGTATGATAATGAATACGGATATGCTGCTAAAATGATAGACATGGCTGTATTGTTAACTACGGTAAAGTAATAGATTAAGTAGATGAAAATAATCGTTGATAGCGGTTCTACAAAAGCAGATTGGATCTTTTTTGATCAAAATAACAATGTACTAACTTCGGTGACAAGCCTTGGGCTTAATCCCGAAGTTATTACTTTAGAAGAGTTCCATACGCGAGTAAATACCGTGCCAGATATTGCCAGGAATAAGGATCAAATTACACAATTGTACTTTTATGGATCAGGTTGTGGATCAAACCGAAGTAAAACTACTGTACGTGATTTTTTTACCTCCTATTTTGTGAACTGCCAATCGATTCATGTGCATGAAGATACGTATGCTGCAGTTTATGCTACGGTGGGGCAACGAGAAAAAGGCATTGTTTGTATCAACGGAACAGGGTCTAATGTATCCTATTATGATGGAGGTGCCATTCATCAAAAAGTGCAATCTTTGGGGTATATGGCGATGGATGATTGCAGTGGAAGTGCTTTCGGACGATTGATGATTAAAGCATTTTTTCTCAATTATATGCCAATAGAATTGGCGAAAAAGTTCAATCAAAAGTATGATTTAGATGCGGATGTCGTCAAGTATAATTTTTATAAAAAAGAAAACCCGAATGCCTATTTGGCTTCTTTTTTGCCTTTCTTAATTGAACATAAGGATCATGCCTTTTCTCAAGGAATGATTAAAGAACAAGTGGCATTTTTTGTTACACACTATATTAAAAGTCATCCAGAATCAAGTAGTGTACCTGTTCATTTTGTTGGTTCAGTTGCTTATTTTCTCCAAGATGAATTTAAAGCAGTCCTCAAAGAGCACAGGATTACAGTTGGAAAAATCATTCAGAAACCACTGGATGGATTAATTGATTATCACAAATAAAATAAAGATGGAAATAGCAATAATTGCCCACGATGGGAAGAAAGAGGAAATGTTGGCGTTTATTCAAAAAAACAGAGCCCTTTTGTCTAGCGATGGTATTGAATTAATTGCCACAGGAACTACGGGTGGAATTGCACAAAAAGAAGGCTTTGAAGTCTTGCGTATGCTTTCCGGGCCTTTAGGTGGGGATGCTCAAATCGCAGCCCGTGTAGCAGAAGGGAAAACGAATATGGTCTTGTTTTTTAAAGATCCACTGGGAAAACACGCACATGAACCCGATATTAATATGTTGCTTCGCGTTTGTGATGTACACAATGTGCCTTTAGCAACAAACGAAGCAAGTGCGCAATTGTTGTTGAAAGCTATAATGGTTGACAGTTTATAACTTAAGGGGTATGGGGATTTTTCTCTATGAAAGATAGTTTTTGTTTCTGAAGAAGAAACGAACAGTTCACCGATAACTGTAAACGGTAAACTAAAATAACAAAAGAGGGTGTCTTGATCAGGACACCCTCTTTTGTTATTTTGTAGCAATCATTGAAATTTCAACATTGACGTTACGCGGTAATTTTACCACCTGAATGCACTCTCTTGCAGGAGCGGTTTCTGCTTGGAAAAAACTACCGTAAATTTCGTTTACTTTAGCAAAATCATTCATATCTGTTAAGAAAATGGTTGATTTTACAACGTTTTCAAACGTCATGTCTGCTGAGGTAAGAATAGCTTTTAGATTGGCCATTACTTGTTTTGCCTCATCTTCAATACCTGTAGTTACTAAGGTTTCTGTTGCTTGGTTAAAAGGAATTTGACCAGAGATGAACAGCAGGTCACCAACTAATACCGAATGGTTATAGGGGCCAATAGGCTTAGGGGCTTGATTTGAATTTATGATTGTTTTTTTCATGTTGATATTGAATTAAAAATAGCGTTTATCTGGTGCTTTTCGTTTTTCCCACTTGATATCACTTAACATAGACGATTTGATTCCGATAAAGAAGCCCCAGCTGGTATACGTACCAATAGGAACCCAGGTAAAGTCCATGCGCCAGCTTAATAAATCTCGTTCAAAGCGGAATTGAGTAAAGGTAACTCCTTTTTGAGCAAAGTCATAACCCGAAGAAAAACCAACTTTCCAACGAGGCGTTAGCTCAATATTTCCAGACATCATGACTGAGTTATTGGAAATTTCATTTTGACGAGCCGAGTTACTGTAGGTCAAAGAATAAGCAAAGGTTAAGTCCCACGGGAGTTTAGCATTATAGAATCCTTCAAAGGGACGATCTTCTTTGTTGTTGTCAAACATACTTTCGCGATTGTCTCCTAAATTACCTGCTTGTCCAAATAAATCATCACCACGTCCACCATTGTCAATGGAGTTCTGGTTGGGATTTTCTCTATTGCCAAATAATGGGTCATTGCTGTTTAATGACCAGTTCACCGTTACGTTAGCACTTGTTAAACGGAATAAACTTCCGCCGTTGTTGATATTAAAAACATCAATACGTTGATTGTTGTTATTTAAAGCGTAAGGGTCTAAAGTAGCTCCTACGTTAATTTGCATCTTGTTTTGAAAAAGGGCAGTACCCGTGGATATACGCATCGGAGACCATTTCAAGGAGTCTGCTGACATATTATAACTCGTCGAAAGGTTTAAACTGTTTAATAGCATTAACTTTCTAAAACCGTCTTTTTCTTCATCATCTCGTATTTTGGCTTCAAACGTATTGCTCAAAGACATATTCAACATATTGGAGTTCATCTTTCCAGGTGCACCAAATAGTCCGCCTTGGAAACGCGTATAGTCCTGCATCGTTAAGCCAGTAGCGTCTATACTATAGGTGTCGTAATACTTCTCAAAACTAGGGGTGTAGGAGTATCCCACACTTGGGCGCATCACGTGACGAATGGCTTGAATTTTACTGTCTTTGCTAAAGTTAAATGTACCGTAAATGGTTGTCCCAATATTTGTGTTTAGGTTATAGGTACTAAAACGATCAAATCCATTAACGCGAATATCTTCTACGCGATTGGTCTCTGGATTGTACTGTTTCTTAATTGTATTAAATACCCAGGTTTCATTATACGTACCCCCTGCAGAAACAGAAAAGTATTTAAAAAGCTTAAAGTTTGTAGTAATCGGAATAGTGTGTTGGAATCCAGAATTCAAACTGTCAAACATCGGTTGTTTGAAGAAGTTGTCTTCGTGAATATCCACGCGATTTTCCCCTCTTAAGTTATAGGAAAGGTTTAAGTTTTTGATTAACCCTTTCTTAGAGCCATTTTTGGGAGCAAAAGGGAACATTCGATCCACACTAGCTTGGAGCGTCGGTAATGACATATTTACACGACCCGTATTGGTGGATTGAGAGTGGGTCGCCGACAAGGACATATTCACTTGTGGTGTACTTTCAAAGGTTTTAGAATAGCTGATGGAGGAGTTCATCGTATTGTTTAACGAGGCACCTACATTGTAGGAGTTATTCGATTGCCTAAAGTACTGACCACTACCCATGTTTACCGAGGCAGAGAAACGAGAACCTGGATTGGCTTTTCCATCCTGTGCGTGATTCCACTGGATGTTGTAAATCGTGCTTTTTTGGTAATCGGGCAGTCCTCGTTCACTGAATACGTTATTTTCATAACGAACTAATACACGTCCGTTGTATTTATAGCGCTTCGCATAGTTACTGCTCGATCGCATGGCCCAGCTACCGTTGGTATAGTAATCTCCTTGTAAGGTTAAATCGGCCTTCTCACTTAAGGCAAAGTAATATCCTCCATTTTGAAGGTAATACCCTTGTTGATTGGTTTCCCCTACACTGGGAATGATAAAACCAGATTCAGCCTTTTCTGACATAGGGAAAAAAGCAAACGGCAATCCCAATGGAGTAGGAACATCTGCAATAACCATATTTGTTGGTCCAACAACAACCTTTTTGTTGGGAACGAATTTTACTTTCTTGGTTTTGAAGTAATATTCAGGATCGTCTAAATCTTTCGCTGTCGTAAAAATTACATCTTCCATGAAATACACCGAGTCATTCTCCTTTTTCGTCATTCCTGACTTGATGTTGAACTCTCCCTGTGATGTTCTCGATTGCCATACTAATGCGCGTTGAGATTTGGTGTTGTATACAATAGAATCAGGCTCTACTACTTGCCCTCCTTGTTTGAAAACAGGTGCTTGACTTAAATTCCCTAAGCTATCTTTGATACGACCAGCGTAAATTTGATTTTGTTCGTAGTTGAAAACAATAATCCCTGCAGTTAATTCAAAATCTTGATACTTTATTTCTGCTTCATTGAATAAAGTAATCTGTTTTTTCTTTTGATCGAGTTTATTATAGTCTTTAGCTTTGCGATAGACAATGTCTTCTAGAAAACCCTTAACGGGTGGTTTGATGCTATCCTTTGGATTCGCTAGGGCGGGTAAGGAATCTTGAATTGGAACAATAGTATCCGTGTCTAAACCAGGTAATAGTTTAGAGTCTTTGTTGTTGACTTTCAGTGAAGTAGTGGTTTTGTTGAATTCTTGAGCTTTAACTCTAGGGAATGAAAATACCCCTAAAACAAACAAAACTATGACGATATTGAAAATATTAGTACGCAAATCTATGAATATGTGCTATTTTTGTAAAATCAAACCCGTTGTTTTTAACGTGTCAAACTTACATATATTTTTTCTGAAAAATGTAATTTAATTTATATTAAACGAATTCTAAACGACTTTTTTATGAACAATAGACTTGCTCAATTGCTGTTAGTTTTTTCTTTCCTATGTATTACGGTTACTACCTTGGGACAAAATAAAAAATTTAAAGTAGTATTAGATCCTGGTCATGGAGGAAAGGATTCGGGTACGAACCATTCAAGTAACGTAGAGAAAGACATTGTCTTAGCGGTTGCTTTAGAAACCGGTAAGATTTTAGAAAAGAACAAAGATATTGAGGTGATTTACACGCGAGATAAAGATGTTTTCGTTGAGGTAAAGCAACGTTCGGTGATCGCTAATGATAAGGGAGGAAATGTTTTTGTTTCGATTCACTGTAATGGAGTAGATGGAAATGCTGCTTATGGGACTGAAACCTATGTGATGGGTTTAAGTAAGAATAAGTCGAATTTAGATGTGGCAAAGAAAGAGAACTCCGTAATTATGATGGAGGATGACTATAAGACTAAATATGCGGGGTTTGATCCTAAAGCTCCTGAATCTATTATTGGATTGACGTTAATCCAAGAGGATTACATTCATCAAAGTATTGATTTAGCTAGTAGAGTACAGGATGGATTTACCTATGATTTAAAACGCAAGAATAGAGGAGTGAAACAAGGGCCTTTCTGGGTGCTACACGGCGCATTTATGCCAAGTATTTTAATTGAGCTTGGATTCGTTTCAAACAAGGACGAAGGTGCTTATCTATCGTCTAAAAAAGGACAAAAGGAATTAGCTGAATCTATTGCCAAAGGAATTATTGAGTACAAAAATGCCTACTATGGAGGAGATGCGACTCTTAATCTAAGTTCTTCTTCTGAAACAACAACTTCATCCAAGCCTACCCAGACAAAAACGGAAAAAAGCAAAGAAAATAAGGAGAGCACTAAAGAAGTGAAAACGGTAAAAGGAGTGATTTTTAAAGTGCAAATTGCTGCGAGCTCTCGCGTTTTAGAATTAAAACCAAAGAATTTTAATGGTTTGGCTAACGTGACAATGGAAAAAGCAGGAAAAATCAATAAGTATTTTTATGGACAAACTGCCAATTACAACGAAGCAAAAAAACGATTAGAAGAAGCTAAGGCAAAAGGACATAACTCTTCTTTTATCGTGGCATATAAAGACGGAAAGAGCATTTCTGTAGAGGAGGCATTGAAATAAACACTGCTTTTTAAAAAATAAAAGTTTAATTTTGCGTGTTATATAAAAATATAGAGTTTTGAAAATATCTAGAGAAATTAAAACAGCTGTTTTAGTATTAGGAGCAATCGCTTTATTTATTTGGGGGTATTCTTTTTTAGATGGAAGAAATCTTTTTGATAATAGTACTAAATATTATGTTGAGTATGATAATGTTGAAGGACTGACAACATCTTCAAATGTAACAATTAATGGTTTAGTAGTCGGAAAGGTCTCTCGTATCAATATCAATACACAGACTGGAAAGCTGGTGGTGGAATTGATGATGACGCATCCGATCGATATTGCAAAATCAAGTGTAGCGACGATTTATTCGCCTGGACTATTAGGTGGAAAAGGAATTTCTATTGATCCTAAATTTGGAGAGACTGATTATGCTGAATCAGGACAATACTTAAAAGGAGACGTTCAATTCGATATTACTGAAAAATTAGTGGGGGAGTTAGAGCCACTAAAAGATAAGCTGGATGCAGTATTGACTAATGCAAACGCCATGTTAGTATCGGTTAATGGTATTTTAGATGAGCAAATGCAAGCGGATCTAAAAACGAGTGTGTCTGAATTAAAAGGAACTTTAGCTGGTGCAAATAAATTAATACAAGGAGTTGAACCTCAATTGAAAGGAACAATGACCAACTTAAATGTGATGAGTAAAAACTTTGTCGGTCTTTCTCAAGAGTTAAGCGAGTTGGATATTAACGGAACATTTGCTAACTTACAGAGTGCTTCGGCTAATATCGATAAGTTGTTAGCTGATATTGAGAACGGAAATGGTTCGGTTGGTAAGCTGTTAAAGGATGAAGAACTCTACAAAAACCTAACGGGGGCTTCTAAAGAATTAGAGCAGTTAATGCGCGATTTAAAAGAAAATCCGAAGCGCTATGTTCACTTCTCTCTTTTTGGTAAAAAGGCGACACCTTACCAAGAAAAAGAAGAAAAAACGGAATAACAGAAATTTAGAATCAATCTAACCAAAAAAACTAACAACTTTACAGAAACAATTTATTACAACTATGCAGTATTTAGGGCAAGCATTATTTTTAGTATTACTTATCGCTGGATTTGGCTTCTTTATTCGAAATGTAAAGAAATTAATTCGCAACATTAAGTTAGGTCGAAAACTTGACCGCACCGATAGACCTAAAGACAGATGGCGCAACATGATTCGCGTAGCTCTAGGGCAATCGAAAATGGTTAAACGCCCAATACCTGCTATTTTGCACATTTTTGTGTATGTAGGATTCGTCATTATTAACATTGAAATGTTAGAAATTATCGTTGACGGATTATTTGGCACCCACCGTGCTTTTAGTTTTTTAGGCGCTGCTTATGATGTGTTAATTGGAAGCTTTGAAGTACTAGCTTTCTTAGTCATCTTTGGGGTGGTTGTTTTCTGGATTAGAAGAAACATCATTAAATTAAAGCGTTTCAACCAACCTGAAATGGAAGGATGGGCCAAACGCGATGCCAATAACATTATTTACATTGAAACAATATTGATGGTATTCTTCTTGGTGATGAATGCAGCCGATCACTATTTACAAGTAAATAATTATCCACACTATAGTGTCGCAGGATCTTTTCCGATTTCAGGCTTTATTACGCCTGTATTTAACGGAATGGATTTTGCTACTGTTGCTTTTATTGAGCGTTTTTGTTGGTGGGCTCATATTGTAGGAGTAATGTTCTTTATGAACTACTTATATTATTCCAAACACTTGCACATATTCTTGGCTTTCCCGAATACATATTACGCTAATTTAGAGCCACAAGGCGAATTCGATAACTTAGAATCAGTAAAAAATGAGGTGGCTTTGATGATGGATCCCAATGCAGATCCATTTGCAGCTCCTGCTGAGCCTGTAGGTGAACCAGAGAAATTTGGTGCACAAGACGTTATGGATTTAAGCTGGGTTCAATTGCTAAATGCATACTCGTGTACAGAATGTGGTCGTTGTACTTCTTCGTGTCCACAAAATATAACAGGGAAAAAATTATCGCCTCGTAAAATCATGATGTCAACTCGTGACCGTTTAGAGGATGTAAGTAAGATATTAGATGCAAATAACGGCAAATTTGTAGATGACGGAAAAACACTGTTAAACGATTATATCACCCCAGAAGAACTTTGGGCATGTAATACGTGTAACGCTTGTGTGGAAGAGTGTCCAATCGATATTAGCCCTTTGTCCATCATCATGGATATGAGAAGATTCTTAGTAATGGAACAAAGTGCAGCACCAATTGAGTTAAACAATATGATGCAGAATATTGAAAACAACGGAGCGCCATGGCAGTATAACCAAATGGATCGCTTAAACTGGAAGGACGAAAACTAAGTAACTAACAAAATAAATTGACAACAGCTGTTGATTTTAAATAGACACCAATAAATTATGTCAGAAAATTTAGTAGTGCCTACAATGGCCGAAATGATGGCAAAAGGAGAACAACCGGATGTTTTATTTTGGGTGGGTTGTTCAGGTAGTTTTGACGATAGAGCAAAAAAAATAACAAAAGCATTTGTAAAACTGTTGAATAAAGCTAAGGTTTCTTTCGCTGTATTAGGTACAGAAGAAGGATGTACTGGTGATCCTGCAAAACGCGCAGGAAATGAGTTCGCTTTTCAAATGCAAGCCATGATGAATATTCAAGTATTAGACGGGTATGAGATAAAGAAGATTGTAACAGCTTGTCCACATTGTTTTAATACTTTGAAAAATGAATATCCTGATTTGGGAGGAAAATACGAAGTGGTTCACCATACCCAATTCTTAAAATCTCTGTTAGATGAAGGAAAATTAACCATTGAAGGTGGAAGCTTCAAAGGAAAACGCATTACTTTTCACGATCCTTGTTATTTAGGACGTGCCAATAGTGTGTTTGAAGCACCTCGCCAGTTAATTGAAAAATTAGATGCAGAATTGGTGGAAATGAAACGTTCAAGATTGAATGGGTTCTGCTGTGGAGCAGGAGGAGCCCAGCTGTTTAAAGAACCTGAAAACGGAACAAAAGAAGTACACGTAGAACGCACAGAAGAAGCACTGGGTACGAATGCAGAAATTATTGCTGCAGGATGTCCATTCTGTAATACGATGTTGACCGATGGTGTGAAGTTTAAAGAAAAAGAAGGCGAAGTTAAAGTACTTGACGTGGCCGAATTAATCGCAAATGCAGAAGATTTATAATTATGTTTAAGCCATTTGAAGAAATGCCTGATCATTCCAGAGTTTGGATTTATCAGTCAAATAGGAAGTTTACCGATGAAGAAGTGCAAGATATCGATCAGGTATTAAGCCAATTCACGGAAGAATGGGTGGCTCATGCTACGCCATTAACAGCTTCCTATGAAATTAAATACAATCGCTTTATTATTTTAGCGGTAGACCAAGATATTCACCCTGCTTCAGGATGTTCTATTGATGCCTCTGTACGTGTCATTCAAGATATCGAACAGAAATACAACGTAGATTTGTTGGATAAAATGAATGTAACGTATAAAACAGGTGAATTTATAGCGTTTAAAACCGTGATGGAATTTAAACAGATGGTGAAAACCAAAGCAGTATCTGCTAATACAATCGTATTCAACAACCTGGTGAATGATTTAGGTGAATACCGTGAGTTTTGGGAAGTGCCCGCAGAAGAAAGTTGGCATAGTCGCTTTTTTAGATAGAAGTAATCAAGCTTATATAGCATAAAAAAATCGTCAATACTTGACGATTTTTTTTTGACTCTTTTTTCCTCTCCGAAAGGGTAAAAAAGTAAAGTAAAAATAAATTAGGGGTGTTTTTTAAAATAATCGGGAACCAATTGATAATTAGTAGTGATTTTAATTTTTTAGTATATAAGATTGATGTTTTTTTTATAAAATTGATAAAATTGTAAGGTTATCGTAAAATAAACTTAGGATATATTCTTTTTTAAATAAAGGAGATTTGCTAAGTTTGCACGTATAGGAATTCAAGCCGAAGGGTGATGATTTTCTAATTTTTAAAAAGCTAAAAAAAATATATGAAAAAAGTATTGTTAACACTGTTGGTACTGCCCTTGTTGTCCTATGGACAATATAAAACTAATTCGAATACGATTGAACTTCAAAAACGCCAATGGGTAGATAGTGTTTACAATTCTATGTCCTTGGAACAACGCATAGGTCAATTATTTATGGTTGCGGCCTATTCGAATAAAAATGAAAAACACATACAGGAATTAGAGAGTCTAGTAAATACTAATTATGTTGGTGGTTTAATTTTCTTTCAAGGTGGACCTCAAAGACAAGCGGATATTGCCAATCGTTTACAAAAACAAAGTAAATTGCCGATGTTAGTGGGAATTGATGGGGAATGGGGATTGCGTATGCGTTTGGATTCTACCTATCGATTCCCGTATAATATGACCTTGGGAGCCATTCAAAACCTCGATTTGATCGAGGAAGTGGGGAAGGCAATGGCTCAGCAATCCAAACGCTTGGGGATTCACTTTAATTTTGGCCCCGTAGTCGATGTGAATATCAATCCGCTTAATCCTATTATTGGAGTGCGTGCCTATGGAGAAACTAGAGAAATTGTAACAGATCGTGCTTTGGCTTTTATGCATGGGTATCAAAAGGAAGGATTGTTTGCTACAGCTAAACATTTTCCTGGACATGGAGATACGTCTAGTGACTCTCATTATAAATTACCTCTTATTGACCTAGATAAGGATCGTTTACAACGTGTAGAGTTATATCCCTACAAAAAGTTGATTAAAGAAGGGTTATCGAGTGTTATGGTAGCTCATTTGAATTTGCCAGCCTATGAACCAGACAATGCAATTCCGAGTTCATTGTCTTACAATGTGGTAACCAGACTATTGCGTGAGGAAATGGGATTTGAAGGCTTGATTTTTACAGATGCGCTGAATATGAAAGGCGTTTCTTCTTATTTGTCTCCAGGTGAAGTAGATTTTGCTGCCTTTATGGCTGGAAATGATCTTTTGCTATTTTCAGAGGATGTAGCTAAAGCCGCTTTAAAAATAAAGGAAGCCTATATGCTAGGAACTATTACTGAACCACGCTTAGCATATTCAGTAAAAAAAATATTGGAGTATAAGTACCGTGTAGGATTGAACAAGCCATTGCAAATCAATACGAAGAACCTCGTTGAGGATTTAAATGCTCCGAAATATGATGATTTGAATACTAAGTTGTACCAGGAAGCTATTACGGTGGTTAAAAATAGTAATAAGGTGCTTCCGATTCGAAAATTGGATCAAGAGAAGATAGCCTATGTTCGATTGGGTGATGATGATAGTACCCCTTTTTTAGACATGATGCGCAATTTTACGGACGTTGATGTAGTTGATAGCGCAGATTTAATGCGTTTGAAAGCGTATTCCCTTGTGATAGTTGGCTATCATAAGATAGATAACCCTTGGAGAAATCACAATTTTTCAGCTGAAGAAAAGACCATCATCCATACAATCGCAAAAAATAATCGTACAATTCTAGTTTCTTTCGCTAAACCCTATGCCCTTTCTGGACTTGAGACAGAAATAAAAGAGTTAGAGGCATTAGTAGTCGGTTATCAGAATAATTCGTTCGCAGAAGAGGCCGCAGCCCAAGTCATTTTTGGTGCTTTAGGAGCAAAAGGAGAATTACCCGTAACAATTACCCATAAATACGATGTAGGAACGGGAATTAAAACAAAACCCATTCATCGCCTTGGGTTTTCCACCCCATATAATGAAGGACTGGATCCCAAAGTATTGGCAAAAATAGATAGTATTGCCAATCATGCAATTGTCAACCAATGGATGCCTGGGGCGCAAATCTTAGTCGCACGTCACGGCAAAGTGGTTTACAATAAATCGTTTGGCTACCATACCTATAAAACGGATTTTGCTGTTAAAAATACGGATTTATATGATTTAGCTTCGTTGACTAAAATCTTAGCTACTTTACCGATGGTAGTTAAGTTGTATAATGATCAAAAGATTACCATGCAATCAAAGTTAGGGGATTTAATGCCTGTATTTAAAAAAACGGATAAAAAAGATATTACGTTAAAAGATGTGTTGACTCATCAGTCGGGGTTGCCTGCTTGGTTGCCTTTTTATAAAAGTACCCTAGATAGTACCAGACATCCTGATCAAACCTTATATCGCTTGCAATATTCGCCCGAATTTCCTACCCAAGTTAGTGAAAATCTATTCTTGAAGAAAGGCTATACCCAAGTGATGTTAGAAGAAATAGCCCAAAGTAAATTAGCAAATAAAATTGAGTATAAATACAGTGATTTAGGTTTTATTTCACTAAAAGAATATATTGAATCGAGCTATCACCAACCTTTGAATCAATTGGTTCACGATAAATTTTATGCGAAAATAGGAGCCACTCGTTTGACGTATTTGCCTTTGCAAAAATTTGATATCAACGACATTCCACCTACAGAAGAAGATACCTATTTTCGTTATACAACGGTCCAAGGGTATGTACACGATATGGGAGCCGCTATGCAAGGTGGAGTAGCAGGACATGCAGGACTTTTTGGTACGGCCTTAGATGTGGCAAAAATGATGCAGCTGTACTTGAATGAAGGAGAATATGGAGACGAGCACTTTTTTTCAAAAGCTACTTTTGAAACCTTTAATGCCTGTGTGTATTGTGCTAAAGGAAACCGCAGAGGCATTGGATTTGATAAACCCCAACAACAAGGAAAACCTGGTCCGACCTGTGGATGCGCTTCAATGACAAGTTTTGGACATACCGGGTTTACTGGAACCATGACTTGGGCCGATCCAGAACAGGACCTGATTTATGTGTTTCTTTCCAACCGTACCTATCCCGATTCGAATGTCAATCGCTTGTCCAAAGAGAATGTGCGTGAGAATATTCAACAGGTTATCTACGAATCAATTATCCCTTAATTGTCGCTCTAGTTTGTGTTAAATTCGAACAGTAGTTGAAATCTGAGGGTAAAGTTTATATTGAGTATAAATAATTCGAAGTATCTTTAAGCACCAAATTATTCAACTATGAAAATCGCAATCGTATGCTACCCAACTTTCGGTGGAAGTGGAGTTGTAGCTACAGAGCTAGGTTTGGAACTAGCAAAAAGAGATCACGAAGTACATTTTATTACCTATAGTCAACCCGTTCGTTTAGCCTTGTTAAATCCTAAGATTTACTACCATGAGGTAAATGTGCCTGAATATCCGTTATTTCACTATCAACCCTATGAATTGGCGTTGTCTAGTAAATTAGTAGATATTGTTAAGCTATTCAATATTGATGTCTTACACGTACATTATGCCATTCCTCATGCTTATGCAGGGTATATGGCTAAGCAAATGCTCAAAGAAGAAGGGATTGATTTACCGATGATTACCACCCTACATGGGACGGATATTACCCTAGTCGGGAATCACCCTAATTACAAAAGCGCGGTGACCTTTAGTATTAATAAATCTGACTTTGTTACGTCTGTATCCGAGTCGTTGAAACAATCAACCTATGAGCTGTTTCAAAGTAAAAAAGAAATCTGCGTTATCCCCAACTTTATCGAAGTAAAAGAAGTTGATTGTTCAGAAACTCCGTGTAAACGTAGTGCTATGGCAGAAAAGGGAGAATTTATTATTACGCATATCAGCAATTTTAGAAAAGTAAAGCGCATTGGAGATGTTGTGAAAATCTTCTACGGTATTCAGCAGGCTGTACCCGCCAAACTAATGTTAGTAGGAGATGGACCAGAAAAGGAAAAAGCAGAGCGTCTAGCGATGGAGTTAGGTATCTATGATAAGATCATCTTCTTTGGAAATAGTAACGAAGTCAATCAAATTTTGGGCTATTCAGATTTATTTCTACTGCCTTCAGAAACGGAGAGTTTTGGTCTGGCAGCTCTAGAAGCAATGGCTGTTGGAGTGCCTGTAATCTCCAGTAATACAGGAGGATTACCTGAAGTAAATGAACACGGTGTTTCGGGTTATTTAAGTGACGTAAAGGATATAGCCGATATGGTTAAAAATGCGCTGGCTATCTTGAAAGATGAAGATACTTTATGCCGTTTTAAAGAAGGAGCCCGTCAAACGGCCAAACGCTTTCAGATTAGTGAAATTCTTCCCAAGTATGAAGAACTATATGAAAAAGCAGTTGCCTTAAAAGAAAAAAATTAATACAAGGAGTTATATTGTGCTCGCTTCCCCAAGGAAGCGAGTTTTTTTTGCTTATCTTGTAATCAAGTAAAGGAAACAAAAACGCATGTTCCAATGGAAAAAACAAAGGAAATCGAAACTTGGAGTCAAGCCAAGATAATCGGAGCAGAGACTTGGGATATTACCTTATTTGAGCATGCCGAAAAAGGGAAAAATGATCTTGTTCGCCCCCATAAACACGATTTTTATTTTCTTTTTTTTGTAGAGCAGGGGACGGGAATTCACGAAATTGATTTTATACCCTTGGATGTACACGCCTTTCAAATTCACTTTCTTCGTCCACAACAAGTGCATTATTGGAAATTAGCACCAGATACCAGAGGGTATCAACTGATGTTTTCCGCGAATACCGTCCATCTCATGGATCGTTTAAGTGCATTGCCTTTTTTTCAACTGGATGTTCCTCCTGTATTGTCTTTAAATCAAGTGGATTATGAAAACATACAACAGGAATTGAAAAAACTACAGCGCCTATTGGCAGTAGAAGATACCTTAGGAAAAGAAATAAGTGTCTTACAACTTTTTTTGGTATTGAAAACGATTCAACGCTATTATTTCCAACTAAATCCAGGGATAGAAGCGCAAGTAAAGGACAACAAAGTTCAAGCGTTTAAAATGTTGTTAGAAACCCATTTTAAGACGCAGAATCAAGTCGCTTTTTACGCAGAAAAATTGCATATAACACCCAATTATCTCAATATACGCGTCAAGAAAGTATTGGGAATGTCTGCCAGTCATTGCATTCAACAACGCGTCATTTTAGAAGCAGAGCGTTTGTTAACCACTACGGATCTGTCGATTAAAGAAATTGCCTATACCTTAGGGTTTCACGATACGGGTTACTTTAATCACTACTTTAAGAAATGGAGCAATAAAACACCAGGTCAATTTCGGAAAAGTTATAATATTCTCAATAATGGAGCGTAAAAACACAACAGCTATGTACTAGACTCTTTTTATCTTTGTATTTGAATCATTTAATCCATAACGCTTATGACTAGATATATAAGACGTTCGTTGTTGTTGATTTGTGTGATGGGGTTATCAACAAATCTACTAGCGAGCTGTTCAGATAATCAAACCAAAGAGATAGAAAGTACAATGAAAAACTTCACAGAAAAAGAATTGTTTCAAGCCATTGCTGCTAATGATATTGCAACAGTAAAAGAAATTTTAGCTAATCATACAGTGAATCTGGAAGTGAAAAACAGCAAAGGAGAAACACCTTTGATGATGGCCACTTATAAAAAATACAATGCCTTAGCACTATATTTGATTGATCAAGGAGCTAACGTCAATGCCCAAGATGATCGTTTGAATAGTCCATTCTTATATGCGGGGGCGGAAGGAAATATAACAATCGTTCGAAAATCTTTAGCACATGGAGCTGATTTTACGGTATTCAATCGATATAACGGTACAGCTTTAATTCCAGCTGCGGAGAAAGGACATTTGGAAGTGGTTCAACTTTTAGTGGCAACTCCTAATTTTCCTATTGATCACGTGAATCGCTTAGGATGGACAGCATTAATGGAAGCCATTGTTTTGAGTGATGGAGGAACGGTGCACGTTGCGATTGTAAAGGCATTAATCGAGGGAGGCGTGGACGTAAACATTCCTGATCACGAGGGTAAAACACCGTTGTATCATGCAAAATCAAGAAAATTTACCGCTATTGTTCGCTTATTAGAAGCAGCCGGTGCAAAAGAATAAGTATACGATGAATAGAAAAGAATTTCTTCAATTGACAACAGCAGGAGCGGGTGGACTTTTCCTGGCTGGAAATGCTTGGGCAGAAGAGAAAAAGGAAAACCAAACGGTGTTGACAGATACATTGACTTTTGTGTTGATTAATGCTCGTTTAGAGGAGGGTTTTGTATATAATGATGTAGGACAGGTAAAAGCAACGAAAACTGGATTATACGATCTTCATATTCAATCAGGTAAGATTGCTAAAATTACGCCTGCTCAAAAGGAGATGTATGCTATTCCTGTTTTTGATGCTGGAGGGAAACTGTTACTTCCTGGATTGCGCGACATGCATATTCACATTGATAAAACGTTTTATGGCGAACCTTGGCAGGCAGAACCCCTGCGAGGTAAAACAGTCAAAGATATGATTGATTTAGAGCGTCGTATTTTACCTGAATTATTAGTGAATGCAACGGAGAAAGCAGAAAAAGCTATTGATTTGATGAATAGTAAAGGTACTTATTTTGCTCGCTGTCAGACGAATATAGAACCAACAAGTGGGTTGAAAAGCTTAGAAAAACTACAACAGGCGTTAACCCAAAAGAAAGATACTATTCAAACGGAGATTGTTGCTTTTCCACAGCATGGAATCCTGTATTCTGACGCCGCAGGTTTACTTCGTGAAGCCGCTCAAATGGGGGTTGATTATATTGGTGGATTGGATCCAACGACAGTGGATGGAGAGATGGAGAAATCCTTAGACGTGATGTTTCAAATTGCCTTGGATTACGATAAAGGTGTAGATATCCATTTGCACGAAGGTCGCGCAACAGGATTACCCGCTATTGAATATATGATTGCTAAAGTAAGAGAAAATCCCGTGTTAAGCGGAAAAACTTTTATTAGCCATGGATTTGCTTTGGCACAGTTAGATGCAAAAGAAACGGAAGCCATATGCAGACAGCTAGCAGAGGTAGGCATTGGCGTCATTTCAACAGTTCCCATAGGCAAATTGAATATGCCAATTCCTTCGTTGTATAAGCACCAAGTGGCTTTGATGACAGGAACGGATAGTATTATTGATCATTGGTCTCCCTTTGGCTCTTGTGATATGTTAGAAAAAGCAAAGCTAACGGCAGAGTTATACGGTTGGCGGGATGAGTTTACCCTTTCTAGGGCACTACGTATTGCAACAAAGGATCAGATTCTTCCCTTAAATGAAGAAGGGAAGCAAACTTGGCCTTTAGTTGGAGATGAAGCGAGCTTTGTTTTAGTTGAAGCTTCTTGTTCCGCAGAGGCTGTTGCACGTACTCCACAAAGAAGCGCTGTTTTTAACAGCGGAAAATTAGTCTATCAAATCTAAGACAGCTGTTTTAGTAGTAATAGGAACAACAAACAACAAGAACAAAAAAAGAGCGATGGATATTCCTCGCTCTTTGATTATATATTGTATGTATTATTTTAAGTATACGGATTCTTTTTTAAAGTGAACGGTTAGTAAATAATAAACTACAGCTCTATATTTATGCTTGTTTGACACTCCATATTGCTCAATGACTTTCTTTAATCCCTCCTCTAGCTTTGCATCGTCTTTTAATCCCAATTTTTTAATCAAGAAATTCGTGCGTACAGTTGCCATTTCAGATTCAGATGAACTAGAAACCGTGGAGGAATCTTGATTGTAAATCGAAGGTCCACAACCAATCGTTACTTTTTCTAATAACTCCATGTTGGGTTTTACACCGCATTTGTCTTTCAAATCAGCAGCGTACTTCTCAATTAATTCAGCTCTTTTACTCATAATTTTATTTTTTTTTGTTCCCTACAAGTTACTAAAAATAAAAGAGATAGCGTGAAAAAAATTACAAATTGCGATAATATTTTTTAAATACTTCATCATTCAAGAAGGTAGGTGTTTTTACCTCTAGAATAGCTGGGCCATGAGAGTGGCTAAAAAAGGCTTTTGCTTGTTTAGCAAGGCTTTCTGTTGTATCGGCTTGAAAATAGGTCCAACGGTACATAGCGGCTAAATGTTGTGCTGTATGGTCATGGGTAGTTTCAAAATACGTATTGAAAACATCATTCTCTTGATGTCCTGGTAGGGTTCTAAAAATGCCTCCACCGCCGTTGTTGATGATAACGATTTTAAAGTCTTGTGGTACATACGCATTCCACAACGCATTGCTGTCGTAAAAGAAGCTAATATCCCCAGTGATGAGTAGTGTAGATTTACCTGATCCTAGAGCCGCCCCAATAGCGGTTGATGTACAGCCGTCAATTCCACTCGTTCCTCGGTTGCAAAATATCGTTATACTCGGATCTATCGCTAGCAATTGCACATAGCGAATAACAGCACTATTGCTCACTTGTAGCTGACTGTTTGTAGGTAATTGACGTACAATGTAATCAATAGCGGTAAAATCAGAGAAAATAGCGTCGTTTAGATATTGACGATGCTTGGTCTCCCGCTTAATCATTAGATCATTAACCCATGTTTGGTACGCTGAAGATTGAGGTATTGCGTTTTGGGTTAGTTGCGCTAAAAACGATTGCGGATCAGTGTGAATAGAATCTGTCAAGCAATCATAAGTATTGTAATGACGAATTTTATCTACGTGCCAATGCTGTTTAGGAGCATATTGACGTAAAATTTGCTTGATTTTTTTGCTGACCACCATTCCCCCAAAAGTCAATAAAATATCTGGCTGGAAGTGGCGTAAGCCTTCCTCATCCATCGGAATAACCAAGCGATCAAGAGCGTTAATAACTCCAGGAGCCTGAATATTGCTGATTGTTTCGGCTAAAAATACAACCGAATCATCGCTAGTTAAGGCTTTTATAACACTTGTTGTTAGGCTATGAGGAGGAAGGCTACCGACTAAAATAAGTTTTTTAGAAGCTTTGTTCCATTCTTGGATATAATGGGGGTAATCTAGTAGAGGTAAGGCTGGTAAAACAGCCTGATCTACAAGAGGATTGACACTTAAACGTTCCGTTGTTTGGTATAAAGGCTCTTCAAAAGGCGCATTGATGTGTACGGGGCCGAGTTGCGTGATGGCCGCGTTAATAGCTGCATTTACTTCTTGGTCATTTAATGCATTTGCTTCCTCCGTTAAATTGGCACTGTATAAAATATGGTTTTGATACACGTTTTGTTGACGTATCGTTTGTCCATCTCCAATGTCAATTTTGTGTAAAGGTCGATCGGCAGATAGTACAACCAAGGGAATTTGACTGTAAAAGGCTTCTGCTACAGCTGGATAATAGTTTAATAAGGCAGAACCAGAAGTACATACGAGGATTGTGGGAATTTGCATTTGTTGGGCAAGTCCCATTCCAAAAAAGGCAGCACAACGTTCATCTGCAATACTATAACAGGTAAAAAAAGGATCATTCGCAAAGCCGATAGTCAACGGGGCATTACGCGAACCAGGAGAAATAACAACGTTTGTTAGATTTTTTGCTTTACAAAGTTCAATAATGCTTTGTGCAAGCGGTATAGTAGGATAAACCATAGTAATTTCAAAAAGATAAAATTACGAATAAAATTACTATGGCTTCCTTATTCTAGCTTATTTCTTTTTAATCCATTCCTTGATTTCAGGGTCGTTGGGTAAGATTCTCGGGTTAATTACTTGTACAACATGGCCTTTTTCATCCACTAAGTATTTTTGGAAGTTCCACTCTACGGTACTATCAGCAAATCCGTTCTTTCTCTTTTCGGTTAAGAAGTGATAGATAGGTGCCATATCTTCCCCCTTTACGGATATCTTCTCCATCATCGGAAAGGTTACTCCAAAATTGGCTTGACAAAAACTAGCGATTTCTGCATTGCTTCCTGGTTCTTGATTGCCAAAGTTATTGGCAGGAAATCCAATAATAACAAAATTATCTCCACCAAATTCTTCATATAGACTTTGTAATTGTTCATACTGAGGCGTTAACCCACATTCAGAGGCGGTATTGACAATCATTACTTTTTTTCCCTTTAAAGTGGCAAAGTCAAAATCATTTCCATACAAATCTTTTACCTTGAATTGGTAGATGGTTTGTTGGTTTTTTACAGTTTCTTTCATGGTTGATGTTTGTTTTATGTATTCGTTAGCTTTTACCATTGATGGGCTCATTGCAAGTAATGCAAAGGCCAAAACATATTTTTTCATGCTATAATTGTTGCTGAGTGATTTACTTCCAGGTAAATCGGATTACGATGTATTAAAATTACAAATAGATTTCGTATATACTAGGGTTTTAACGTTTTAAAATGGGGAAAGGGAGGGGGAGCATAAGAAGCCAAAGGAGAAACTGCTTTTTTCTTCTGAAGTAAAGGAATGCTAATAAACCCGTACAATTGTTGTTTTATTCTAAATGTAAATTAAATTTCGTGTTAATTCCCTATTAAACTGCAAAGCAATCAGCAATCTACTAGAAATTCTTGCGTTAGCAGTATAGCATTAACAAGAAAGAATAACAGGATGAGAAAAGCAATTGTGTTTTTGTTTTTTATACTAGCTGTAACGGCTCAAGCAAAGCGAAAACCCAGTCTGAAAAAAGCGGATAAATATTTCGCACAAACCACCTATGTCAAAGCAAAAGATGAATATACACGTTTGTTGAGAGGTAGACATACCGCTACGTATATCTATCAGCAATTGGCCTTGTGCTATGATCATCTAGGACTTTCGGTTCAAGCGGCTCAATACTATGCTAAGGCATTAGAACAAGATCCAAGTTTAGATGTAGCGTTTTACTATCGATTGGCCTATCATCTCACGCAGAATGGTCGATATGAAGCTGCAGAAGCTGCCATGCGAAAGTTTGCTCATGGAGCAGCAGAGGATGCTAAAGCGCGCTATTTCTTACAACATGAGAAAGAATATCCGAAGGCAGGAGCCAATCCTTCAATATACTATGTGGAAGAATCTGGAATTAACGACCCTTTTTACGCAGACCACAGTCTTTCTTGGTCTGCAACGGATACGCTCTTATTCGTATCCAATCGTACGAAATACAACCAAAAATGGATTCGTCGTTGGTTTGAAGTAAAAGAAAAAGGCACGAATGTACCCAATACGGGGATTTATCAAACCACCATCAAATCAAAAGAAGAACCACTATATGAACACAGTTTACTTCGCGGGCGTATTAACCGTCGTTTTATGGAGGGACAAGCAGTTATGCATCCTTCCCATAACTTGATTTACTTTACTTCCGAAAGTTACCGTCATCGGAAGTTTAGAAAAAATAAGGAAGTAAAAAAGCGACAAGGGCTGATGAGTTTGTTTTCGGCAGAACGCAAAGGAAAAAAATGGAAGAAAATAAAAGTGTTACCTTTTGTACAAGCAGGATATATCTATACGAATCCCTTCGTTACCGCGAAAGGGGATTATTTGTATTTTGCTTCTAATCAACCTGGAAGTATAGGAGGATTAGATCTTTGGCGAGTACCTATTTTAGAAGAAGGAAAGGCGTTTGGCGAACCAGAATCGCTGGGTGAACGCATCAATACAGGCTATAATGAAGATTATCCCTATGTCAGTGAAGAGGAGATTTTATATTTTGCATCGGATCGATGGGGAGGCTATGGTGGATTAGATGTTTATGCTATCGATTTAAAAGATCCGCAAGGGCAACCCCAAAATTTAGGAGAGGGAATTAATACCCCAAAAGATGATTTTAATTTTGTGTACAATAGTTCACGTGGTTTTGGCTTCTTGTCGAGTAATCGCATTGGGAGACAGGATATTTATCGGGTAAAGCCGATTTGTAGTACGGTCGTTCAGGGTCGAGTTCTAGATGTTGACACCCAAGAAGTCTTGGGGAATGTTCAACTGGTTTGGGAGGAT
The DNA here is from genome assembly GCF_046557355.1 of Myroides sp. DW712. NCBI lineage: Bacteria > Pseudomonadati > Bacteroidota > Flavobacteriia > Flavobacteriales > Flavobacteriaceae > Myroides > Myroides sp. DW712. Next base: position 87,889 of record NZ_JBKFDO010000009.1, on the reverse strand, counting down.
TTATCCCGTCAGGTTTTGGCTGAAGTACAAACGAATGCACAAGGAGAATTTACGGTTGAGCTTCCTTGTGAAAAGACTTATAAGATTAAAATTGAAAAAGAAGGCTATTTCTATAAAGAAGAGGAGGGAAGAGTTTCAAAAGAAGAAGGAGAACCCCTTATTCTATCGGTAAAAAAGCAGGAGAAGCCAAAGATTGAAGACCATCGAATTGTATTAAATGACATTCCCTTTGCTTTTGATCAAGCGACTATTACCACAGTAGGGGCACGCGAATTGGATCGTTTGGTACAGTTGATGCAAGAACATCCTGAGATGCGTATCTTAATTGTAGCGCATACGGATGAGGTTGGAAAAGCGAAATACAACAAAAAATTGTCACAAGCTAGAGCAGAAGCAACAGCCCAATATTTATACGATCAGGGGATGGAACCTCAGCGAATAGAAGCTAAAGGTGTGGGGAGTAGCGAACCTAAGGTCGCTTGTACGAATTGTACTGAAGAAGAAAATCAACAGAATAGACGTTCTGAATTTATTATTCTTGAGCGATAAAATAAAAGAGTTGATACTATTCCGTTTGTATTTTATTCAACACAAAGTTTGCCTTCAGCTGTTGGACAATCACTTGTTGGGTTGTTGGATTGAAACTGTAGGTCACAGTTCCCTCTGGTGATCGAAAGGTGTTTTCCCCAACAGCGTCAAGTAGTGCGTAGCGATTACACCCGGAGGGCTTTAAAAATAGTTTGTTTTTTTCGATCACAAATTCAATTGTCAGATCTAATTGGGGTTGGTGATAGGTTCCAATATAGGTTTTCAATTGTTCATCTGTTACAGGAATTGTCTCAAATTCAGGCAGGCTATATTTTTTATTGTAGAGAATAGCCAATAAAGCATCAAAAAGTTGATAATGTGAAAAAGCGGCTCCATTGATGCCATAGACTACAGTCAATTTTTCTGCTTCATTGTAGTAAAGCAAAGAAAAAGTTCCAAATGTGCCTCCTGTATGTCCAATGAAGTTCTTCTTTTTGTAGAGGTAGTACATCATCCCTCTTCCGTATTTTTCTTTGTAGGGAATGGGCTTCATACTAGCTAAACTACTTTTAGAGATGAGCTTATGTGCAAATAACGCTTGATTAAAACGCGCTAAATCATCAATAGAAGCAATTAAATCATTGACACCATTGGTGTTTTCGAACTGTATTTCATCCATGACTTCCCACTGGTCAAATAATTGATAGGATTGTACTGGATAAGGTAATGCATCACTCGCTGTATAGGTGTTTTTTAACTGGATTTTTTGGATAATATATTTTTTAACCGCATCATCATAACTGAGGTTGCGTTTTTGTTCCACAATTCGAGCAAGCAAGTAATAGCCCGTATTAGAAAAGAAAAAATTCTTCTTTTTAACGGCATAGTGTGGAGTACCTTGTTGAATGATATTATCGAGAACCTCTTCTTCTGTATGAGGTTCTCTCAACCAATAAAAATCATCCTCTTTACACGTATAATCGTCTAATCCACTGGTATGACTGAGTAAATCACTGACTTTTAGCGTAAATAAATTAGGAATAGACAGTTCAGGAAAAAAGGAAGCAATACGATCATCAAGCTTGAGTTTGCCTTCCTCTACTAATTGGTAGATTAATACTGCCGTATATAGTTTAGTAATCGATCCGATGCGATACAAATGAGGATTTTGGTCTACTTCACCTACCAGTTCGTGTCCAAAATTACGGGCGTAAATTACCTTGTTATTTTTGTAGATAGCCACCGAGCCAATACCTCGTTGATGCGCTGTAAGGCGTTGAATATAATCATCTGCTTTGGCGGTATTGAAGGACTGAGCCTCTATTATAAGAGGGAGAAACAGTAGAATCAAAAAAATAGACCACTTGGTATACATAGGATGGGATATTTTCGAATGAATTCAAATATATTGATTTAATCGTACACAGCCACTTGAAAGAGAAAGGAAAAATAAAAAGGCAGTCCCCCCTAATTGAGAACTGCCCAGGCGTATTAATTTAGGTGAAGAATAATTATCTAAACGTGTATGCAACGCTGAGAGTCAACCAATTTTTTTTCCATTTTGCAGTTGAATCTTCCATGTTGTTAATATTGGTCAAACCAAGGTTATATTTGAGGTTAAGATCAATTTCATCAGTTAATTTATAACCACCTCCAGCAAAAATACTAAGGTCAAAGAATTTTATTCCATCGGGCATCAGCATCATTCCTGACTCTTCTTCACTATAGGGGTTCTTTCCTGCCATTGAGATACCAATGTTACCACCTAAAAAGGTTTTAAAACGATCTTTGATTGTATAGTGAACGCTAGCAGGTTCAATAAGTACGGTATGTAAAACAATATTGGTATTGTATTCTTTTATCTTCGCTCCAAGATTTGCATACCCCATTCCATACCGAATGGCCCAGGTATCGTTAAATTCATAGGAATTGAAAATCCCGACGTAAAGCCCTGCTTTTTCGCTTGCCTCTATTCCGTTGATATTGGCGAGTGTTCCACCTACTTCAACAGTAAAGGTACAGTCATAGCAGAAAAAACCATTACCGCCATAGTATTGCGCATAAGAGGTGTAAAAAGAAAGAAAAAGTAAAAGAAAGGTAAGGTGTAGTTTTAGGTTCATTTGAATTTATTGATTTAAGCAAGCTTCATACGCATCTACAAGAACATAGACGCGATTGATTTTTTTCTCTGATTTTTGTGCTTCGGCATAGCGATCCATAATGTCCTCACACTCTGGAAATAGTAGCTCCTTCGCTCCACCTACTTTAGATTCAAAAGATTCATCAAAGTAAGGATCTGTTGCAACAAGAATATCCGAATCAGGTTTACTCAAGTAAAGCCCTTGGGTAATAGGATCAAAAATAATGAGGATATATTCTTCGTCTTTCTTCTTTTTGACGTCATACATTAATCCTGCAGCAGAAATAATAATGCGCTCGCGCACGTCACTAACCATGGACCAAACATCTACATTTTGTCTTTTGCGGATTTCTCCTGATTTTTTGAAATGCGATATTTTTCCGCGTTTAAAGGTGACTTTTTTAGTGCCATTGTTGATGTAAATATCCATGTAGGATAGGGTACTGGCATCAATGCTTTGTTTTTGGCCGTTTATTTTAACTTTAAGCTTCTTGGCATTTACCTTAATAGGCATTTGTATTTCAAGATTAACAGCTCTATTATCTCCTTTGTAATAGATAGTTCCTTTATAGGATTTAGCAAAAATCAGCAAAGGAAGAAGGAAGAACAGCGTGAGTAAGGTTGTTTTCATTGTTAAAATTTTTAGCAAACATAAACATTTTATTAACAATAATTGCTGTTTATTTTGATTAAAAAAAGTAAAAAAAAAGAGTAAAGTAGATATAATTGCTGGTATAGTTGATTTTTAGCCTTTATGTTGGGATTTATCTATTTCAAATTGCTGATTATGGTTCAATTATTCATGATACTTATGCTAAAGCGGACCTTCCCCTGGTATCAAGTAGTTCTATTTACAGTAATACTGGTGATTGGCGTACCTTATATGCAGATAGTTTTTTCAATGAAATGATGGTATATAATACGATTACCAATGAAATTTGTATCCCCAATACGGAAAATAGTATTTATACCAGTAGCAGTAATTTTAGCTATAATAGTAAAAACTATCATACGGGAATTAGCAGTGATGAAGATGGGATAGAAGTTTATTTGATTGAAATATAAATTGATACGAGAATCAATACAAATAAAACCACAATCAATTTGTTAAAAGTTGATTGTGTTTTTTACTCTTTTAGCTCTTCTAATACGTTCATGTGCGAATTTATTGGGCTAAGCATTTTCCATATGGATCTATGAGTACATAGCCACGATTGATTTTTTTTAAAATTGCTATTTGTTGTCAATTGTTCATCATTACTCCCATACAATCTCGTGCGTAATTGTTTCAAGTATCGTATCATCACTTAAAGTGAAAATCAAAGAGAAGATTTGATTTGGTTGACTACTTGGTTGTTGTCGTATCGTAAATTTTCCTTTATGAAATTCCCATAGTTTAGCTCGACGGCTGAGGTAGTGGTTCCATTGATCTAAAGGTCTGGCTTCACTTTCATTGTTAAAATTATTATAAAATTCAACTGTAATTAAATCGTTAAGAAGTGAATTTGCAGGATAGTCACTTGAAAAATCGGTCAAGGTATATACATCGACCTTACTGATGAAATGGATCGGATCATCTCTAAACATTTCTTCATCATCACAACGACTTCCTTTATATCTAGAGCTTGAGACAATAGAGGTACTATCTTTCATTTCGAATTGAAACGTTTGGTATTTAGGGACTATAGAATCAGCGATAAATTCTACATATTCAATTTTTGTCTTGTAAGTAGTAACCGGCCCAGAACAACAGGCAGATAAAAAAAGAGAAAGGACAAAAAAAAGGAAATAGTTTTTCATAAGGTATATGGGTTTAGTTGCATGATTAGACTTGTTGTTCAGTTCATCTCACCTGTTTTTTTCTCGTAGTAGTGCAAGTAAATATATATAATTTAAGTTAATTTTATCACTAATTTGCTGTGATTTTATTAGATGATAACTGATATTGAGTCAAACAATTCTTGAATCTGTTAATCGTCATCAGTAAAGTGAGTAACGTAGAATTTTAGTTACCTTTATTTCAAAAGGGGAGTAAAATCGGAAGTAGTTCATTGTTCTTAGTAAGCTAGCCTACAGGTAATAGGAGCTAAGCTTTGCTTATTGGTTTTACTCCTAGAAATAATATACAGTAGGTTTAATTTATGTGGTTCCATAGTTTGTTGGGGTTAGGGTATAAAAAAACTACCTGTTGAGGTAATTGTAAAAAAATATATTAAATAGGAGGTAACTTTAATTCCCTTGTAATTTATGATAAAAGTAATATGAAGCTCTGTCTTCTAAACTGTCAAAAATAATTTGAATGCGTGATAATAAATTTTCTAAATCAATTTCAATATTACCAAGTTCTTTTACATAAAAATGATTTGAATATTTATTATCTAATGGATATCTAGAAAAGTCCATTTTATCTTGTTTTTGTGTTGCTTCGATTTTTTTAAATAGTTCATCAATATAATTATGAAGATCTATTGTTGCATTGTTAAAATATTTTAAGGCTTCACTTCCTTCAAGATTTAGAATCTTTGATTTAATGGTGTCTAATATTTGTTTAATATTGTGACTCCCTTCAATCCTATTATGAGAATTAGTTAATTTATTGAGGGTCCAACATAATGCTTTTAAATATAATTCAATACCATGATTTGCATTAGTCAGAATTGGAAAAATTAGAAAATCTGCTTTTTTATCATTATTATTAATCAATGAGATATTAATAAGTTCTATTGAAGATGCAAGAAAACCATGTGCTAATACAAGTATATTTTCAATATCATTATTTGGATTGGTATTCCAGTTTAAAAAAGAAGATTTATTATAATCTTCATTGGGAGAAAAGATTGGTTTTATTTTGCTGTTTGTCATTAGTTAGCAGTTTTTTATAGATTGGATTGATATACTTCTACATTTTTTAAGTTGTATCTCATAAGAACATCTTTTATTAATTCATTGTACCATTTAGGTGCATAAGGAGATACATGTATTTTGGTAATTAATATATTTGTATCAATTTCACAATGTATAACGGGATTTCCATTGTACAATTGGTTTCTATCTAATTTAGTGTTTCTAGCAAGTTCGTCTTCAAGTCTTCTAGGATGAGAAATAATTAATCTAAATTCACTTTCAGATTTGTATTCTTTTCTTTTTATAGTATAAACTGTCATGGCATTTGATTTCCAATCAAATACATTGTTTTCAAAATCTATATAGGCTACTTCTGTAGGAAAGACATTCTCTCCTGATTTAAGAGATAATTTAAGTTTTTCATAAGATGTTTCAATTGCTATACCAAATTCTTTTGAATATATCTTCCACATATGTGTCATTTCAAAATCCTCTTTACACCAACAGTTTATATATGTATTTATGTTGTTGCTATTTAGCATTTCTGAAAAGTTTGAGTACATGTCATGTAACTTTTTTTATCAATTTCTGAGTTGTCTCATTAAGTAAACTAGCTGTGGTTTTTGGAAGAGTACCTTCATATTTATCTTCAAATAAGTCGCTTCTTACAAAAATAAGAGAACTTTTTTCTAGTAGATAAATGAAGGAAGGGATATCCATGTATCTCCATAAAGTTATATCCCCTTTAGGGGCGTTTAGTACTGGATGATTTTCTATTAGAGGCATAATGTTATTATCAGATGTTAATCTATATATTAAAAACAATAAATTTTTTGTGATTGCATAAATATAATAATATAAGACTTAATAGAAAATACCTTGTATAATAGAAATCTTACAAAAATAGGGTATCATATATTGAATGAGGAAAGTAAGATGATAAGTTGCAACCTCCACACAAAACATGCAACCTATTTTGCAACCTTTAAATAAGTGTACTATTTAGTATACAAAATTAGATGTTGAGGTAATCTATTGAATACCTGAGGTATAAAAACAAAAAAAGCCACCTATTAGGTAGCTTTTTACATAAAAGTGGAGAAGATGGAATTTACAAAAACAAAGGAATAAAATATCTAATTTAATCTTGATTAGAAGGAAAAGAAATCGGAGCAAGAAGATGAGAAGAAAATGGAAGGATAGTAGTTTAATCGGTGGGGGATAAATCTTTTTATCTTTTTTATTGAGAAAAAAAGCCTAAGATTACTTGGTTTTATTAAAAATCTCCTTATTTTTTTATTCGATATGCGAAAATTTCAAAGCCCAATTATGTATATTATCTGCTGTTCCAGCTTCTGACATAGTTAATAAATCTGACAGTATACCGCTGTTATTGTCTTTTTTATAGATTGTTTTTAATTTATCGGAAATAGATTTGATCTTATCTATTTTAGAATTCCAACTGCTTTTATCAGCACTTGATAACTTCGTATCATCAAAATAGCCTCTTAGTGTTAAATGTTTTTTTTGAATTGATACTAGTTGGTTTGCTATAATATCTCCTTCTTTTATTAAAGCCTTATAAGAATTAACCATTTCTTTATCTGAAGCAGAATATTCTATTTTTTGATACTGAATAAAATCTGAGTTTGGTTTCGTTGAATAATCTGTAAAAGTTGATGGGTATGTATGTATCGCATAAAGTTCTTTTGTTTTTACATTTTGTATTAAAAATAAATTTTGATTTCTATTAGTTGTAATTTTAGTATAAACTGCATCACTAGCAATATTAGTAAAAGGAATAGCTTCTCCATTATCTATGCTCATACTAATATCTTCCAATTTTATTAGACCATTATAAAATTTCTTTTCATGCTCAGCAATATATAAATGACTTATTCCTTTTGCCAACTTATCCGCTAATTTAGTATTAAGTTTAAAATTTTGTTTTTTTTCACTCGTCCATAAATACCAATCATTAGGGTTCGAATTTGCGATTAAATTTCCATCTTCTGAATAAACTAATTTGTCCTCTACCTGTGCTACTGCACAAAAACTCATTAAAGTTAACCCTAAAGTTAACAGTGATTTATAGTGTTTCATATTTTAAATTTATATATGTTAAGTAAGACTAAGATCCAAATTTACTTAAGTATCATTCAATATGCTAATTTATTATAATACTAATAGTTATTTTTGTGTTTTTACAAAAACGATCGTTTTAATACAGTGTTCCGGTGCTTTTGTAAAATTCAATTTTTTGCTTGTTTTACAATCAATATATATTTTACATTGTGTTTTATCTTTCATTTTCATTTTACTACATTTACTATACCTTAAAGTAAAAAGCTATTGATAATAAGTTTTATCGGACATTAGTGATTTGTATTTAAGAAAAACTTAATTTGGAGATAAATAGTTGCAACCTCCACACAAAACATGCAACCTATTTTGCAACCTTTAAATCAGTATAGTGTGTAGTATACAAAATTAGATATTGAGGTATTCTACTGAATACCTGAGGTATAGAAACAAAAAAAGCCACCATACAGGTAGCTTTTTAAATAAAAGTGGAGAAGATGGGGCTCGAACCCACGACCTCTTGACTGCCAGTCAAGCACTCTAGCCAACTGAGCTACATCCCCGACCTTGTTACTTTTTTATCGTTTTGTACTCTCGACTAAAAGTTCCGCTAACATACTCATTTTTTTCTGATATACATCAGCAATTTCATTATTTATGTATAAATCCATATTGCTAATTGGAATACTATAAGGTAAAGACCAAGCTCTTAATGCTTTAGCAACATTGTCTAAGGCCTGAATTCCCTGCATGGCTTGATTTCCCCCAGACCAACACGTAAAACCAATAAATTTATTGGTTAAATAGGCTGGTGAATCGCGGGAAGTCAGTTCCAACCAATCCAAGGCGTTCTTCATAACCCCTGTCATGCCACCATGATATAAGGGGGTTAACCAAATCATGATATCCGCAGAACGGAAAGCATTTATAAAACGGGTAACATCTTGAGGAGGGGTTTCCATGTGTTTTGCTTGGAATATAGGGATCTGATAATCAGATAAGTGTACTTGTTCTACCTCTAGGTTAGCCTTTATGAATTCGTCCGCATAAAACTGTGCAATACGTCGAGACGTTCTAAAAGATTCTTCATCCAAAGAACCATTAAAAATTAAAGCTTTCATAAAACTATTTCGTATTTTTTTACGGCTCACAATTTACGATAAATATTCATCACCACATCTTTTTAACGGGTGAAAATGCGACTCTTTACTCCGAAATTAACTGTTTTGGAATAAAGCCAAACATCATAAGCAAGGTGTTATCTTGGTATAAATTGAGGGTTTGTTCCGCTACATCAAAGGAAAAGGTTTCCCCTTCGAGTAACTGAATAAACTCTTTTTCGATGGTCTTGCGAGTGTCCGACATACAGGGTTTCTTTTTTACCTCTAAATCAAAAAACTGTATTTTGTTAAAGGTATTGCTAATGGCAATTTTTCCCGTAAAATAGCTACATCCTGTATAGCCCGAAACGGTGTTAGTATGAAAGTCAAACGTTAAATACGGATGATAGACCCGATTGCTTTCTCCTTTGAATTGAATTAATTTCCAAGCGTGTTTTTCGATATACTTCAACAGAGGATTGTGTGGCTGTACAGAAAAAGTAAAGGATTTCTTTTCTTCATTCACAATAGATAATACTCCATGATCGGTGTGTACGCGAAGTTTTTGATTGCTTAAGGCCTTAAAAAAAGCCTGTTCAAATTCATTGACATTTTTCGTACAACTATTTTCATTGGTTACAATCGCATCCGTTACAATTTGCGTGTAGTGTTTGCGTTCCTTGATCTGTTTGATAGGTAAGGTGTAGTTGTTGCAGCCGGCAAATCCCTTAATCTCGTATTTCACCGTATTAATTTGTAATGTTGTTTGGCGTTGAATAGGAAGTGTATGCGTTGTCTGCGTTAAAATCCAAGTAGTATTGAGTATCGAATCCTGAGGAATCTGAGCCTTTGTCGAGCAGATAAAGGAAAACAGAACCAACAAAGTGAGGTAGATTTTATTCATAGGGCAACTATTCATGTTTTTAGGTTCTTAAAGGTAGTGAATTAACTGTCTCAAAAGAAGATAAAATGAGCGTTAACAGCAATCTAACATTTTGATAGGCAAGTAAGAGTGAACAAAGTACTTTATTTCCTTTGGATTTTATCTTTTAATTTATTGAGGATAAATTGGGTGAGAAGTAGAATTAATTGTAATTTTACTCCCCAAACACAACTCTTTTTTATATGAATCCAAAAGTAGTACTTACTTCAAAAGAGATTGATATTATTCTTCATCGTTTGGCCTGTCAGTTGGTGGAAAATCATTTGGACTTTTCCAATACATTGCTGATTGGTATTCAACCTCGCGGTAAATATTTAGCCAAGCGAATCAAAGCTATTTTAGAAACAGAATACCAGATTACCAATATTCCCTTGGGCTATTTGGATATTACGTTTTTCCGCGACGATTTTAGGAGAAATCAAAAGCCACTTGAAGCAAATCGAACTGAAATTGACTTTCTTGTTGAAGATAAGAAGGTCGTTTTTATTGATGATGTTTTATATACAGGACGTAGTATTCGCGCAGCTTTAACTGCCATTCAATCGTTTGGACGACCTGCAGAAATTGAATTATTGGTGCTCATAGACCGACGTTTCAGTCGTCATTTACCGATTCAACCCGATTATAGAGGAAGACAGGTAGATGCTTTTGACCAAGAGACGGTACGCGTGCATTGGTCGGAAGATGGAGCAAGTGATTGCATCTATCTGGAAGAATTTGATACGAAGTAAAACGGAAAAGCAAGTTAAAGGAATGAAAGAATTAAGTGTAAATCACCTATTAGGAATAAAATATATCAACAAATCAGATATTGATTTGATTTTTGAAACAGCTGATCACTTTAAAGAAGTTATCAATAGACCCATTAAAAAAGTACCCTCCCTTCGAGATATTACCATTGCCAATATCTTTTTTGAAAATAGTACACGTACAAAACTGTCGTTTGAGTTGGCGCAAAAAAGGTTATCAGCAGACGTAATTAGTTTTTCTTCGGCACAGTCCTCAGTAAAAAAAGGAGAAACCCTTATCGATACGGTAAATAATATTTTAGCAATGAAAGTGGACATGGTGGTAATGCGTCATAGCAATCCAGGAGCCGCTTATTTTTTGTCCAAAAATGTGAAAGCGAGTATTGTAAATGCGGGAGATGGTGCACATGAACACCCAACACAAGCGCTTTTAGATAGCTATTCAATCCGCGAGCGATTAGGTGATGTAGCAGGGAAGAAAGTTGTTATTGTAGGTGATATTTTACATTCTCGGGTGGCCTTGTCTAATATCTTTGCGTTGCAAATGCAAGGGGCTGAGGTACGCGTTTGTGGACCGAATACCTTACTTCCAAAGTATATTGAGAGCTTAGGGGTCAAAGTAGAATCCAACTTGAGAAAAGCACTAGAATGGTGTGATGTAGCCAATATGCTACGGGTACAGAATGAGCGTTTGGATTTTAGTTATTTCCCTAATACACGAGAGTATGCACAACAATTTGGGTTAACGAAGGAAATTTTAGATTCCCTCAATAAAGAAATTGTGGTGATGCACCCAGGGCCTATCAATAGAGGAGTAGAGATTACTTCTGATGTGGCTGATTCTCAACAGTCTGTTATCTTAGATCAGGTGGAAAATGGAGTTGCTATTCGCATGGCGGTGATTTATCTTTTGGCATCCAAAATTAAATAGCTATTTTAGTACGTTAAAAAAGAAAAAATGAAAGTTACTGAGAAAGGACATACGAAGGTAATCCAACTAGCAAGTGAGACGATAGAAGGATTCTTGCAAAAAATAACAGAGCAGTACAAAACGCAGTTTATGCCGTTTAATCTTGTGCTTGATTTGTCTGGTTCGCAAGAGACGCTGACTGATGATACACTTGAAACCTTAGAAGAATTGGCAATTGAACACATGGAAGAGGCAAACAAATCGTTTGTTATCGTGCTATCAGCTGTGAATTTTAATGATTTTGACGGAGACCTCATCGTCGTACCCACAAAACAAGAAGCTTTCGATTTGATTGAAATGGATGAAATACAACGCGATTTAGAACTATAGGAATAGAAAAGGCTTAAGGTAATTAAGCCTTTTTCTTTTGTAGGCTGTGGGCTTTTTTTGTAACTTACCTGCACGAATTATAAAATTTTGACCCATTGAAACTTACGATATTAGGTTGTTACGCAGCTACGCCACGAACCATGACCAACCCAACGTCTCAGGTTCTTGAGCTGAATGGACATATGTTTTTAATTGACGCAGGTGAGGGAACTCAAATTCAATTGCGAAAGAAAAAACTGAAGTTTCAGCGTATTAATCACATTTTTATCTCGCATTTACACGGAGACCATATGTATGGGTTAATCGGTTTGATTTCTACCTATTCACTTTTGAATAGACAAAGCGATCTCCACGTGTATGGACCGAAGGGAATTAAAGAGATTATTTTACTTCAGTTGAGACTGAGTAATTCTTATACGGGTTATGGCCTGTATTTCCATGAATTAGAAAGCAAAGAAAGTACGGTTGTTTTTGAAGATGAACGCGTGATCGTACGCACCATTCCTTTGGATCACCGTGTATATACCAATGGATATCTATTTGAATCGAAGCCCGGTGATCGTAAGCTGCGAATTGGCGCCATTGAAGATTTGGGCATTGAACGCTGTTACTATCAGAAAATCAAACAAGGTGGGGATGTTACCTTAGATGATGGAACAGTGATACCCAATACATCCATAACTTATGATCCAGAACCGACAGAAAGTTATGCTTTTTGTTCCGATACCTACTATTCAGAGGCGATTGTACCCATCATCAAAAATGTAGATGTCTTGTATCACGAGAGTACTTTCTTAGAATCAGAAAGCCATTACACGGAACGAACCAAACACTGTACGGCCAAACAAGCTGCAACTATTGCTAAATTAGCAGAGGTTAAAACTTTAGTTTTAGGACACTATTCTACACGTTATGACGATATCAGTCTTTTTAAGACCGAAGCTGCAGAAGTTTTCGACGGAACAATCCTAAATGCCGATGATGGTGTTATCTTTGATTTCTCTAAATAACCTATACAATGAACGATTTAAGTAACTATAGAAAATCCTACGAAAAACAAGTGTTAATCGAGGCCGAAGTTAATTCTAATCCCCTGATGCAATTTCGTCAATGGTTTTGCGAAGTGGAAGATTTTGGAGGAGTGGAAGAAGTGAATGCCATGACAGTTTCTTCGATTGGATTAGATGGATTTCCAAAAGCCAGAGTGGTGTTGTTGAAATCCTATGATGAACAAGGATTTGTTTTTTTTACCAACTACCAATCAGAAAAAGGAAAGGCAATAGTAGCGAATCCCAATGTATGTTTATCTTTCTTTTGGCCGTCGATGGAGCGTCAAGTAATCATTAAGGGAAGAGCTAGGAAAGTAAGTGAAAACCAATCAGACAATTATTTTGATAGTCGACCTTTAGGTAGTCGTTTAGGCGCTATTGTATCCAATCAAAGTGAAGTTATCTCGTCTTACGAAAGCTTGGCTAAGGCTTTAAAAGAATTAGAAGAAACAGCTACAGAAGACAATGTACATCGACCTGCTTATTGGGGTGGTTTTTGTGTTGAACCCGTGAGTATAGAGTTTTGGCAGGGAAGACCTAATCGACTACACGATCGTATTCGCTACACGCTAACAGCGGATCAATTGGATTGGAAAATAGAACGTTTAGCTCCATAAAAATGAAGAAGCAACTAAGAATACAAAAAATAGTACTTCCACTAGTAGTGGTAGGAGTTATGATTTGGGCACTGATGGAACAAGCTTCAGAACACCCCAAATTATGGGTGCAGGTTATGGGAGTGGCTGTATTTTTTTTGGCCATGGCTCGCCTAATGCAGAAAACCCCTAGTAATGCACCTAAAAAAACTTTAGAGGTTCGATCAACTGCTCCTTTGGAAACGCAAGAAAAGGAAGCAACGGAGGACTATTCAATAACCGTAGTAAATAAAAAACAGGAATAGAAAGTAAGATGTTAAGTAAAGGAGATTACGTACAAGTATTAGACGAGGATGAAGAAGGGGTGATTATTCAAATTCAAGGGGATCAGGTTACAATCGAAACAAAAGATGGCTTTGTGTTGAACTACAAGCCTTCTGAATTGTTGAAGATTGAAAAAGATCAAGAAGTAGATTTTAAATCCGCCAGCTCTAAAGGCTCTGTTCAAGAAGCTTTACAGAGTAAAGTAGAACCCAAAAAGCGATCATTTATCAAAGAAAAGAAATCGCGTAAGGATGAGTTTGTTTTAGAGGTTGATTTGCATATTGAAAAGTTGACGAAGGATTACAAACGCATGGAAAAACACGATATGCTCACCCTACAGTTGGATGCAGCAAGAGGACAGCTCGAATTTGCCATCCGCAATCGAATTCCGCGTATTGTCTTTATACACGGCGTTGGAGAAGGAGTGCTCAAAGCTGAACTTGAGTTTTTGTTTAGCCGTTATCCCGAAGTAGTAGCAGAAGATGCAAACTATCAAAAGTATGGCGTAGGGGCGATGCAAATTTACATTAAACAGAACGTGAAATAAAAAAACAAATAAAAAGAGGCTGTCTCAAAAGACAGCCTCTTTTTATTTGTTTTTTATTGCCTATAGTGTGGGAGAATGGTGAGTGCGGTGTGACACTATTAAAAACCGTGTTTTACTGGACTCACTATGGACTCACTACGGTGATACTACGGACTCATCACGAATCATCCTTTACGCATCACGCATTACATATCACGCATCTCTCCTAACTATTCCGCAACAAAACTACCAAATGGCAGAATAGATTTTCCAAAGGTTAAATCAGTGAATTGTGCTTTGTTGAAGGTTATATTGCGTACCGTAATTTCGTGTAACAACTTAGCTGGAGCTCCTTCTGCGGGGTTAGTCCATCTGGTGTTGATGACAACTTCTCCACTTGTTGCTAGCCAGTTCTCTACCAGACGGTTGTTGTTCGCTGGTGTATTCCCTGGAATATCCCCTTCGTTTTCGCAAACTTCGATCAAGTTAATTCCTGCACGTGCATACTGTCTATATTGCAAAGGTCGATCTGCGGAGAGCGCAATTACTTTTTCACCTGCTTCTTGAGGGAAGTCTTCCACACTTAAGTGAACTAACATCGCCTCTTTATCTGAAAGCGTTACCCATTGCGTTTGGCAGGGATTAATCGTTTTAAAAGTATTGTCGTTGTTTAAGAATTTAAACCCTAGGGAGTTAGAGCTATAGTTGTTCGTTCCAAAAGGCATGCGGTCGTACTTAATATTCGCTTCACCATCTTTAAAATTGACATTTAAAAGCGTGAAGTTATATTGATAGGTCAAATTAACGCTGTGATCGCCAATCAGTTCTTCGCTGTTGTTGTTTCTTATTGAAACCATGCGCTGGGTGCGTAATGTTGCACCTGGTGAAGCTAAAATTTCCTCTACAACTACGGGTGTACTCGGAGCAGGAAACGAACAAATAGAGGCTGTCTCTACTCTGCCATTGTATTTTCTATAGGCTAAACTTGTATTGGTTCCGTCAATTTCTACATCAACAAGTTGAACGCTTTCGTCACGCATAATGTTATCCATATCAGCAACTAAGATAAACGCTTCTGTATCTTTTGTTTTGTAAAAAACCTTGGCCCCATCACCAAGACTAGAACAGCGATTTACCGTTGTTACAGTAGAAAAATCAATATTGTTATAGCTAAGATCGCCATCATTGCAAGAACTTAATCCAACTAAGCCTAGCACCGCTACCAGGGTATACACCTTCTTCATAAAGTAAATATATCGTTATCGAGAATACAAAAATACTTTTTTTATCTTAAGTAGATGCAATTAACGGCAGATATAGGTTATTTAATTATCTTTGATAACGTTAAAGATAACTTAAAATATAAGCTACTTGCTATGAATTCATTGACGGCCAAAACAAATTATCCTGCTTTATATACCTTAGTGACTGTGTTTTTCTTCTGGGGCTTTTTTGCTGCGGGGAACAGTATCTTCATTCCGTTTTGTAAGGCGTTTTTTGATTTGGATCAGTTTCAATCTCAATTGATTGATTTTTCCTTTTATACGGCCTACTATTTTGGAGCTCTTTTACTTTTCTTGGTCAGCGCGTGGAAAAAGAAAGATGTGGTGAGCAGCTGGGGCTATAAACGCTCGATTGTCTACGGATTACTGTTTTCAAC
Organism: Myroides sp. DW712; assembly: GCF_046557355.1. NCBI lineage: Bacteria > Pseudomonadati > Bacteroidota > Flavobacteriia > Flavobacteriales > Flavobacteriaceae > Myroides > Myroides sp. DW712. The sequence continues at coordinate 72,048 of NZ_JBKFDO010000009.1, read as the reverse complement.
GGGAGGAGCAATCGCTATGATTTGGGCGGTGCAAATCAGTGTGTATGCCGCTTTACTAGTGGGATTATTCATTGTCGCTTTAGGGTTTTCACTGCAGCAAATTGCCGCAAACCCTTTTGCTATTTCGCTTGGAGATCCTAAAACAGGAACAAGTCGCGTAAGCTTAGGGGGTGGAATAAATTCTTTAGGAACGACGATTGGCCCTTTGTTGATGGCTTATGTGTTATATGGAAGTACTAAGACGTTAACGGATGACCAAATTCAACATCTGAGCTTGGACGCTATGACACTGCTCTATGGAGCGGTAGGAGGATTATTTCTATTGGCTGCTTTCCTGTTCTTTTTCTCAAAAAAAATCCCAGATAGCCAAAGTAGTGCGGAAATAAAACCAGCCAAAAAGGCCATCGCCTTATTAATCGGAATGACGGTGTTGTTGATCGCTATGTTTGTGCCTGTATTCAATACGTATAAAAGTGAAGAATACGGCCGCGTATCTACCATGCAAAAGCAAGAAGCAGCGGTTGTAGGTGCCTTGAAAAACGAACAAGATACAGCAATAAGAGCGAAAAGTGAAGCGCAATTAGAGGTGTTGAGAAAAGAGATTAAAACAACCTTAACTCCCATAGAGAATAAGCGTATTTATCTTTTAGGAGGGGCGTTAGTTGTTATTGTAGGCAGTATCTGTTTGGCTTATGTTACCAGTCAAAAAAATAAAAAAGGATGGGGAGCCATGCAATATCCTCAGCTACTCTTAGGGATGTTAGCAATTTTTGCCTATGTAGGAGTAGAGGTGGGAATAGGAAGTAATTTAGGTGAACTTCTGAAATTAGAGGAGTTTGGATCGCTTCAGGCGGTTGAAATTGCTCCTTATGTATCCATGTATTGGGGAAGTTTGATGATTGGACGTTGGGCAGGTGCTGTAAGCGTCTTTCAGTTGAGTAAACGAAAAGAAATAATCGCCCTAATTGCTGTGCCTTTTGTTGCCTATTTTGTTATTCTATTTGCTAATTTCTTTGCAGGAAATGCAATTAAACACCTGTACTACTATAGCATTTGTGTGGCTATTCAAATTGCTTTTTCATTTTGGAGTAAAAATAAATCAGCTCGAACGATGATTCTGTTTAGCCTGTTTGGCTTGCTTGCCATGATTGTCGGTTTGTGTACCACGGGGATGTTCGCTATTTATGCATTCTTAGCTGGTGGATTAGCTTGTAGTGTCCTTTGGCCTGCTATTTTTAATATCGCCATTATGGGCTTAGGAAAATATACTGCTCAAGGTTCTTCCTTTTTAATCATGATGATTCTAGGTGGAGGAATATTGCCTCCAATTCAAGGTAAATTAGCCGATATCATTGGTATTCATGAATCTTATATCTTAAATGCAGTGTGTTTTGGGTATTTGTTGTTGTTTGGTATTTTGGCGAAACGCATTTTATATAAACAGGGAATTGCTATCGATGAGGTAGATTAGAATTTTTGTTCTTTGGCTTTTGTTGTTTGGGGGTTGCTTTTTTGTTGGTGATGCGTGAAGAGTGACTCCTACCAAACCTCACCCAAACCTCACCTAAAAGGCTTTTTTGCTGAAATTCTCCTATACAAAGAATAATGCTCTTAGCAAGAAGGAAAATGAACAACCCCTTACTTGAAAATCTCTAAACGTGATTAATTGCTTTTTTTGTGTTAAAAAAAGTATTTTTGTTTATAAATAATACTTTTTAATTAGATTTTTTTGTTTAAATGTGTGTTTTTGTTGAATAGAAAGTTTTATTTTTGCCTCCCCAAGACAAGTAATAAAAACAATGAATTTATGCAGATGAGGACAAAGGTAGGAGGATGGGTATTTCTATTTACATCCACATTCACGTATGGACAGCGAGTTGAGGTTCTTCCTTCTCATTTTACGGATACGTTGGCTTTAAAGCATATGGTTCAGCCTACGTTCCCGAGTTTTTGGGAGAAAGGTGCCGTTAAAATTAGTTTTGTTCCTACACTCCTCTTTGGAGCTTCTGCCGCTACTTGGAATAGTAGAGAGGATGTGAGAGAGACGCGAAATCGCTATATTCCAACCTTTAAGTACCATTTTGACGACTATTTACAGTATACACCAGCCGCTGCAACGTTTGGGTTGAAAGCTGCAGGGGTAAAAGGGCGTAATGAATTCAAGCGTTCCGCAATTACCTATGCAACGAGTGTGGCGATAATGGCCATGTTGGTCAATGGTATAAAATACACCGCCAAAGTAGAACGCCCTGATGGTTCTTCAAAGAATTCGTTTCCTTCTGGACATAGTGCTAATGCTTTTAATAATGCTGCTCTCTTAGATCGAGAGTATGGATTAGTCAATCCGGCTTATTCCATTGGTGGCTATGGCGTGGCAACTATGACCGCTGTAGGGAGAGGATTAAATAACAGACACTGGGTTTCTGATGTGTTTGCTGGTGCTGGAATTGGGATATTGTCTTCCCAATTGGCGTACTTCTTCGTGGATAAAATCTATGGAAATAAAGGCGATAATGTAAGTGTACTTTCTCAATTTAAAGGCAATGAAAACCCTTCGTTTTTAGCGATAAAATTAGGGTTTGCCGCTGCTTTAGAACGTATTATTGAAGATGAAGATGAGGAGGCGTTAGCGCGATTAGGTTGGGAAGCTGGATTGGAAGGAGCTTACTTTTTTACTAAAAATTGGGGAGTAGGGGGGCAATTTAGCGTTGCTGGTTTTCCTTTCAACAAAAGCAATGTTTCTATTCCTACGAATCCTGATACACCTGAATATATAAGCAAGGCGGATATTATAACAGAATCTTTAGGGTATTTGAACTTTAGCGTGGGCCCTTACTATGCAATTCACTTTTCAGATCAATGGAACTTAATGTTCAAAGGATTAGTAGGATACAGCATCGCAGCACAAGGCCATCTTAAACTGAAATACGAGACGCCAAATTTGCCAGAGGAAAGTCAAGAGTTGATTATGGCTTCGTATAAACCCAAGAATGCGATTCAGTTTATCGCAGGAACGGCCTTGACCTATAATTTTGCCTCCAATCTAGGGGCTACGTTATATGCCGATTTCAACCATAGTCAGATGAAATACAAATACATCGTTAATCCTGACTTTTTAGATCCTGGCGAACCCGAAGTTTTTACAGATCGTAGTCCGTTTAATTATATGACTTTAGGGATTCGATTAACGGCTTATTTCTAAGTGAAACAAAGCGTTAGCTTTCTTTATTAGGCTTGAGATTGGATGATGTTTTGCGCTTGTACCATATGTCTTAAATTGTGAAAAACTACAATTTTAAGGGTATCTCCAAGTCTTAATTTTATCCATTTACTAATTGAAATGGCTGTTTTGGTTTGGTTTAAATTAACCGTTTGAGCTTGCTCTAAAAGAGCGATAAGACTATCTTGTTGTTGAATAAATACAGCTAAAACGTCGCGATTTAAAACACTATGGCTCGGATTCATGGATTTAAAGGTCTTCATCTTGTTTAGCTTAGTTTTAGGTAGCATACTTTTAGCAAAATAATTACCTAGATATCCACTTTTGAATATAGGAGATGGAGTGGTGTATTTGGATGTGCTTATTTTGATTGTGAGTTCAGGAATATAAAAATAACCATATCGATTCAGGTGTTCGATACATTCTATAATACTCCAACTACTAGGCTGAGGTCTAGTGAAAAGTAAAGAGTCTGGAAGCTTTTGGAAGGCAATGGCTTCTTGTTTCATTTGATGAGTTAGTTCCAGTAAGTTTGAGAGTAGTTTGGTTGTTTCCATTTTATTTTTTGACAAAATTGGCGCTAATCTTTGAGATAAAAATTGATTCAAGTCAAGATTTCTTTAATCGAGATAGGGTTTCTGGCGACATGCCTAAGTAAGACGCAATATACTTGTTTGGAATTTCTTGAAATAAGCGCGGACTTCGTTGTAAAACACGCATATAGCGCTCCGTTGGCGATTTAATAAGTAAATCTTTTTCGCGTTCCAATTGTTGTAAAATTAAACCTTCCAAAAGGGTGTCCCAAAGCTGTTGATGAGCTGCATTACTGCGAAAAAATTGAAGGTAATGTTCTTTTTTAATGACTTTAATTGTCGTTTTTTTTAAGGCTTGGATATGAAATTCAGTCGGTTTATTGGTGATAAAGCTATCCAATGCGGTAATAAAGTTATGTCCATAACCAAATCGAATAATGTGTTCTTGATCCTGTAGAAGGATAGAGATTTTGACACTACCTGTTTCAATATAGTAAATATTGGTATCGATAGTATGCGCAAGCGTTAGGTAGTCCATTCGTTTTAAGGTGATGGTTTTGTCCCAGTGATTTGCTTGTTCTAAGCTGTTGTATAAAGCAGAAATGACGTCCATAGAGAAAGGGTTTACAGCAGAAAAAGATACGTTTAAAAGAACTAAAAGTAAAAAGATATGTTGGAGGGAACAATAATATGGAGGGGTTTTTTAGTATTATCTTTTTTGTTTTTACTACCTTTGTTTTCCGAATAAAAAAATGACACAAAAGCAGTTGCTGAATGAAAAGGAAGCAACGCGCTTGCTATAACTAATTGAGTAATGAAACAAATATATCTGGATAATGCCGCAACGACTTCTGTACGACCAGAAGTAATTGAAGAGATGGTCAACGTATTGAGAAATGATTTTGGTAACCCCTCATCGACATACGCTATCGGACGGCATGCAAAGGCGTTAATTGAAGGAGCAAGAAAAACCATTGCCAAGCAATTTAATGTAACTTCTTCCGAGATTATTTTTACCTCTTGTGGAACCGAAGGAAACAACTGGATTCTACAAGCTGCTGTGCGCGATTTAGGTGTAAAGCGAATCATTACCACAAAGTTAGAACACCATGCGGTTTTAAATACTGTAAAATACTTAGCCCAAACCTATGGTACAGAAGTGGTATTCTTGGATATTAAACCCACGAGTGAAATTGATTATGATCAATTAGAACGCTTGTTACAAGAAGATAAAAAGACCTTGGTGAGTTTAATGCACGTGAACAACGAGGTGGGAACAGAATTAGATTTAGAAAAAGTGGCGAATTGGTGTGAAACACATCAAGCGCTTTTTCACTGTGATACGGTACAATCAGTTGGGAAAAAACGCTTGGATTTAAGCACATTGCCTATTGATTTTATTGTAGCAAGTGCACATAAATTTCACGGGCCTAAAGGGATTGGTTTCGCGTTTATCCGCAAGAAAAATGTAGTAAAACCAGTGATTTATGGAGGAGAGCAAGAAAAAGGGTTGCGTGCAGGAACGGAAGGGGTACACCAAGTAGTAGGAATGGCAAAAGCCTTAGACATGGCGTATGAATTGCTAGAAGAAGAAAGCGCGTATATCGCTTCAATTAAGGCCTACTGTCAACAACGCTTGTTAGAGGTTTATCCCGATGTGAAATTCAACGGAAATGAACAAGGGTTTTACAACATCCTTAATATTCTGCTGCCAATGACACAAGAAAAAGCAGCGATGATGTTGTTCCAATTGGATATGAAGGGCATTGCAGTATCTCGAGGAAGTGCATGCCAATCCGGAAGTCAAAAACCTTCGCACGTATTAGCCCAATTCTTAAACGAAGAAGATTTGAAGAAACCGAGCCTAAGATTGTCATTTAGTCATGAAAATACAAAAGAAGAGATTGATCGATTGATTGAGCTTCTTCAAGAAATTTAAGAAAAAAAATCTACTAATTTAAATTAGTAGATTTTTTTGTTTCTCAATTATTCAAAAAGTAAATAAAAAAGAGGTAAAATAATGTTAATGTAAAAAGCTTTGTTTTACAATAACATTCGCATTAAATTTGCACAAACAACACACTATTTATGAGTTCAACTAATCGATACGCGCTTCGCGGAGTTTCTGCTGAGAAAGAAGATGTTCACAATGCTATAAAGAACATAGATAAAGGATTGTTTCCTAAAGCATTTTGTAAAATTATCCCTGATCACTTAACAGGAGATGAGAACTATTGTTTGATTATGCATGCAGATGGAGCAGGAACAAAATCATCCTTAGCGTATATGTATTGGAAAGAAACAGGCGATATTTCTGTTTGGAAAGGCATTGCTCAAGATGCCTTAATTATGAATATTGATGATCTACTATGTGTAGGAGCAACAGATAATATCTTGTTGTCAAGCACGATTGGACGTAATAAAAATTTAGTTCCAGGTGAGGTGATTTCTGCCATCATTAACGGAACAGAAGAATTAATAGAAGAACTAAAATCATTTGGTGTAACGATTCACTCTACAGGAGGAGAAACAGCCGATGTAGGAGATTTAGTGCGCACGATTATTGTTGATTCTACTGTTACAGCGCGAATGAAACGCAGCGATGTAATTGACAATGCAAACATTCAAGCAGGGGATGTGATTGTAGGCTTAGAGTCTTTCGGTCAAGCAACCTATGAGAAAAGCTATAACGGTGGAATGGGAAGTAATGGCCTAACATCGGCCCGTCATGATGTGTTTGATCACAGTTTAGCAGCAAAATATCCAGAGAGTTATGATTCATCTGTTCCAGAGGAATTGGTATACTCTGGAAAAGTACAATTAACAGATGCTGTGGCTAATGCACCCATCGATGCTGGTAAGCTGGTACTATCACCAACTAGAACCTATGCGCCAATCATCAAAGCGATTTTAGATCAATATAAAGCAGACGATGTACACGGAATGATTCACTGTAGTGGAGGAGCACAAACGAAAGTTTTACACTTTGTTGATGCTTTACATATCATCAAAGACAATTTATTTGAGGTACCTCCTTTGTTCCAATTGATTCAAGAGCAATCCAAAACTGATTGGAGAGAAATGTATCAAGTATTTAATTGTGGACATCGCATGGAATTATACGTAAATCCAGCGATTGCAGAAGAGATTATCGCAATTGCTGAATCTTTCAATGTAAGAGCGCAAATTGTGGGTAGAGTAGAAGCTTCGCAAGAGAAAAAATTAACGATTCAATCCACATACGGGACATTTACCTACTAAAATGGGACGTTTACTAGCTATTGATTTTGGTCAGAAAAGAACGGGTATCGCCGTAACTGATGAGCTGCAAATTATTGCTTCCGGATTAACGACAGTACCAACTACTGAATTGATATCTTTTTTGAAGGAGTATTTTCAGCAAGAAAGAGTGGAGAAAGTGATTATAGGGGAACCGAAACGCTTGAATAATGAACCGTCATCGGTTACGCCTATTCTAAATGCATTTATCGACACCTTTACCAAAACTTTCCCCACGATGCCCGTAGAGCGCATTGATGAGCGCTTTACCTCTAAAATGGCTTTTCAAACCATGATAGATAGTGGATTAAAGAAAAAACAAAGACAAAATAAAGCCTTGATTGACGAAATCGCAGCCACGATAATTTTACAAGATTATATGGGACGCAATGCGTTTTAATTCGTTCTCTCTTGAAAATTTAGCATGAAAAAACTGTTTTTCCTGTAGATAAAAATTAATTTTGCACATAAATAAATATTCGATATAATGTCAAGTATACAAAAATCTGAGGTTGATGTTGTTTTGGTAGGAGCCGGAATCATGAGCGCTACGCTTGGAATCTTGCTAAAAGAACTAAATCCGAACCTAAAAATTGAAATCTTAGAGCGTTTAGATCGCGCTGCAGCTGAGAGTTCAGACGCAATGAATAATGCGGGTACAGGACACTCTGCATTTTGTGAATTAAACTATACACCAGAAAAACCAGATGGTTCTGTTGATGCTACAAAAGCGATTAATATTGTAGAGCAATTTGAAATATCAAGGCAGTTCTGGTCATACTTGGTGAATAAGAATGTATTAAAAGATCCTCGAAAGTTTATTAATTCCGTACCACATATGAGTTTTGTATGGGGGAAAGACAATGTAAGCTTCTTGGAAAAAAGATATAAGGAACTTCAAAAATACCCGTTGTTCCAGGGAATGGAGTTCTCTAAAGAGGTGAATCAAATCAAAAGTTGGGCACCTTTGTTAATGGAAGAAAGAAAACTAGACGATGTGTATGCTGCAACGTATATGCCCATCGGTACGGATGTAAACTTCGGAGAGTTGACAAGAGAAATCTTTGATCATTTAACCACCGAAGATGGAGTGAATGTTCACTTCAATAATCAGGTGACCGACATCAAGCGAAAAGGCGACAAATGGAGCGTTTCTGCAAAAGATGAAAAAACAGGTGAACATCGTAAAGTAAAAGCAAAATTTGTTTTTGTTGGAGCAGGTGGTGGAGCAATCTTGTTGTTACAAAAAGCAGATATCCCTGAAAGTAAAGGATACGGAGGATTCCCAGTAGGAGGAGAGTGGTTGGTATGTAACAATCCGAAGATTGTACAAAAACACATGGCTAAAGTATATGGAAAAGCTTCTGTTGGAGCACCCCCAATGTCAGTCCCTCACTTGGATACGCGTTTTATTGATGGAAAGCATTCCCTATTATTCGGTCCATACGCTGGTTTCTCAACAAAGTTCTTAAAAAGAGGCTCCAATTTAGATTTGTTTAAGTCTTTGGAGTTAAACAATATCGGTCCGATGTTAGGAGCAGGCATGCGCAACTTAGACTTGACGAAATATCTAATTGGACAAGTGTTACAATCAGATAAATCACGATACGAAGCACTAAGAGAATACTTCCCAGATGCACAAGAAGAAGATTGGAAAGTAGAACATGCTGGTCAACGCGTACAGGTAATTAAAAGAGATAAAGACGGAAAGGGAATTTTACAATTCGGAACAGAAGTGGTAAATGCTGCCGATGGTTCTATCGCAGCTTTGTTAGGCGCCTCTCCTGGAGCCTCTACAGCTACCGCAATTATGTTGAAATTGTTAGCGAATTGCTTCCCAACAGAGTTTAAATCGCAAGCATGGCAAACAAAGTTCAAAGAAATGATTCCTTCTTATGGCTTAAAATTAAACGAGCACCCAGAACTGGTGGCGGAGATTAGAGAGAATTGTTCGAAAGTATTGAAGATTTATCCTAACAATATATAATGGAAATGGGAGATGAGAAATGGGAAAAACCATCTTTCATCTCCCATTTTTCATTTCTACGCATTACCCTTCACGCATCACCAAAAAAAATGGCAAAAAACAAAACGACTCCATCTGAACAAAGTGTAGCTGATTTTATCGCTTCCTTTGTAACTAGTCCAGCAAAACAACAAGAAAGTCACGCCCTAGTTGCTTTTATGGAGCGTGTAACTGGTTATCCTGCTAAGATGTGGGGACCAAGTATTATTGGTTTTGGAATGTACCATTATACCTATGCTTCAGGCCATTCTGGTGAAGCCCCTATCATCGGTTTTTCTCCTCGAAAAGCGGCCTTTTCGCTTTATGTATACAGTGGCTTAGCCGAACACGAAGCGTGGATTGCAAATCTAGGGAAATTCAAAAAGGGAAAAGCGTGTATTTACGTAAATAAACTACACGATTTAGATTTACAGGTATTAGAAAAACTCATTCAGCAGACTATGGATTATAGTAAGGAGACCTATACGATTTTGTAATTCTATTAGTTTTTTTTATTATAATTCTGTTTTCAATAGATTTAATTTATTCTTGTATTGCATATAGATATCATAAACCCTCGTGTAAGGGATTGATTGTTAGTATATTTGAAATACAAATTAACAGAATAAAGCACAAGACTATGGAAAACAAAAAATTGACAACCGCTTCGGGAAGACCTTATGTAGAACATGAAAATTCAATGACAGCAGGAGAACGAGGACCTGTGTTGTTACAAGATTATATTTTGCATGAAAAAATGGCTCATTTTAATCGAGAGCGTATTCCAGAGCGCGTGGTACACGCCAAAGGTTCTGGAGCATACGGAACGTTTACCGTGACGAATGATATCACCCCTTACACCAAAGCAAAATTATTTAGCGAAGTTGGTAAACAAACCAAAGTATTCTTGCGTTTCTCTACTGTAGGAGGAGAGAAGGGTTCTGCAGACTCAGAACGTGATCCACGTGGATTTGCTCTTCGCTTTTATACAGAAGATGGAAATTGGGATTTAGTAGGGAATAATACCCCAGTATTTTTTATTAAGGATGCAAAGAAATTTAGTGATTTCATTCACACCCAAAAACGCCATCCACAGACCAACTTGAAATCGGCTACGATGATGTGGGATTTCTGGTCATTGAATCCTGAGAGTTTACACCAAGTGCTAATCTTGATGTCGGATCGTGGTACTCCTTTTGGCTACCGACACATGAATGGATATGGAAGTCATGCATTCTCGATGATTAATCAAGACAATGAACGCGTGTATGTGAAATTCCACTTCAAAACCGCTCAAGGGATTAAGAACTTAACTGGACCAGAAGCCGATCAAATGCGTGCAACAGATATGGATTATGCACAACGCGATTTGTTCGAGCACATTGAAAAAGGAGATTTCCCAAAATGGAACTTAAAAATTCAGGTGATGACGGAAGCTGAGAGTCGCGTGGCAAAAGTAAATCCTTTTGATGTAACGAAAGTATGGCCACACAAAGACTATCCGTTGATTGATGTAGGGGTATTGGAATTGAATGAAAATCCACAAAACTACTTCCAAGACGTAGAACAAGCTGCTTTTGCACCGACACATATTGTTGATGGAATTGGCTTTTCACCAGACCGTATGTTGCAAGGACGTATTTTGTCTTACCCCGATGCACAACGCTACCGTTTAGGGGCTAATTACGAGCAAATTCCAGTTAATCGTTGCCCATTTGCGACGAATAATTACCAACGTGATGGCGCAATGCGTATCGATGGTAATGGTGGCAGTGAACCAAACTATTACCCAAATAGTTTTGACTCCATTGTAGTTGATCAAAGTTACAAAGAACCAGCCCTTCATTTAGGAGAACAGGTGGTAGCAGATCACTATGATCGCAATGCAGTAGGCGAGGATGATCACTTTACACAACCTGGAAATCTATACCGCATCATGACAGATGAAGCAAGAACCAATACAGTAAACAATATCGTGGGTGCGATGTCGGGAATTGATGGACCAAAACGAGAGGAAATCATCATGCGTCAATTGTGTCATTGGTTTAGAGCCGATGCTGAATTGGGAATGCGAATTGCCAAAGGATTACAGGTAGATGTGAGCCAGTTTATGAAATAATAGTTTCCTTGTGAATCACAATAAAAAAGCCTCGAATTTTGGAGGCTTTTTTTATGCAATTGACGGAGTGAGTTACTCTTCTCCTTCTATTTTTTTCAAGGCTCGATTTAATGTACGCGTCGTAATCCCTAAGTAAGAAGCCATGTCTTCTTTGGATATAGCCACTTGATTTTTTTCCTGCAAGGCTAATAGTTTTTCTAAGGCGTGTTCTACGGTGTATAGCTGCTGAAAAGAAGCCCGCTCACTAGTGTGATAAACCCGTAGCGCTTCAACAGAAAGTAAAACATTATTGAACGTGATATCCGTTTTTAATAAATGGTCAAATATCGATAAGGGAATAACATAAGCCTCTACTTGAGAAAGCGCTTCTACTGAACACAAACACGGCATCTTACCTAGATATTCTATTTCACCCATGATTTCCCCTCGACTTAAAAATTCGGGAATGTACTCTTTTCCGTTTTCTTCTGTGATATAACACTTCGTTATTCCTTCGCGAATGACAATGATTTTGGTGATTTGCTCCCCTTGAGTGAGAATCGTATCTTTTGGACTGTATGAAATGAGTTGTATTTTATCCGCTATAATGTCTTTATGGGCAATCGATTCGATATAGGATAAAAAATCAAGATTTATTCTTAACATATATTTATCATTAGAAGGACAAATGTCCTATAATAGATTCAAATTAATAGTGATTTTTGTGCTGTTCAAATGTAAAGAATTTAATCTTAGCGATGTGTTGTGTTAAGATAGATTTAAACATATGGAATGCAAATAAGCTAGTCAATCTATACCAGAATAGAAAACAGAAGAAGTGTGTGTAAGTGTAAAAGAATCTTCTGTTTTTTATCGCGTATAAAAATATTGTGTTGAAATATACGAAAGTATATAGCTTGTGTTGGTTTTTCAAATGATAATTTGAAAAATATAAAGTGTGGTTAGATTAAAGAAAGGAAGTCTCAGGAAACAGGCTTCCTTTTTTTTGTTTCATTTGGTACAGTGTCTTAAACAGGTAGAAATTGAATTTCGATGGCTACATTCAACAAAGCCCACGAACCTCAAAAATCAAAAGCCGAATGGCAAACCCCAAAAGCCGGTCCCTTTCCTTTTTTAAAACCGGATCCCCTGTTCCATGTAGAACCATCCTATTTTTGCTGCATAACGAATAAAGTAAAGCAAGGAAATGAAAGAAAAAAAAGCAGTAATTCGACAGGATTGGACTTCTGAAGAAATACAAGCGATTTATGATTTACCTATTATGGAGTTGGTTTATCTAGCAGCAACCATACACAGACAGTATCACAATCCAAACGAAGTTCAGGTGAGTACCTTACTCTCTATTAAAACGGGTGGTTGTCCTGAAGATTGTTCCTATTGTGGACAGGCGGCACGTTATCATACCGATATCAAAGTACAGCGTTTATTGCCATTAGAAACTGTGTTAGCACACGCCAAGAAAGTGAAAGCCAATGGATCTTCTCGTTTTTGTATGGCTGCTGCCTGGCGAGAGGTGCGCGATAATCGAGATTTTGACAAGGTGATTGATATGGTAAAAGGAGTAAATGCGCTTGATATGGAGGTGTGTTGTACGTTGGGTATGTTGACGGATCAACAGGCAAAACGCTTACAGGAGGCGGGATTGTATGCCTATAATCACAATATTGACACATCTGAAAGTCACTATAAAGATATTATCTCTACCCGTACTTTCGACCAGCGATTGAATACCATTAACTCCGTGCGTAAGGCGGGGATTACAGTTTGTTCAGGGGGAATTATCGGATTAGGAGAAACCAAAGAAGATCGCATTGCTATGTTGTTGACCTTAGCTAACATGGAAAAACACCCTGAATCGGTACCCATCAATGCTTTAGCGCGTGTCAAGGGCACTCCCTTAGAAGACTTGCCTAAGACGGATAGTTGGGAGATGGTGCGCATGATTGCTACCGCGCGTATTGTAATGCCCAAAACAATGGTGCGATTAAGCGCAGGTCGTTTAGAAATGGATGAGGCAGAACAAGGTTGGTGCTTTTTAGCAGGAGCTAATTCGATTTTTGCTGGAGAAGAAGAGACTTTACTCGTTACGCCCAATCCATCTTTAAGTCAGGACCAACAAATGTTTCAAAAATTAGGGATTAAACCTATGATTTCTACCCAAAAAAAGTAGTAGAAAAAAGTATAAGATTAAAAATGTGAAAAAAAGTCCCTGTTTTTTGTAAAAAAGGGACTTTTTTATTTTATTCTCAATTTGTGTGTTTTTAGTGAAAGATTCGAAGTTTTATTTAGATTGATTTAAAAGAATAAAAGTAAGATTACCGTTGAGTTAAGAAATAGGTAGTCCGACTTAAAAAATAAACGAAAAGAACCTTTATGGATACACTATGTTAATAAAATGGTAATATTTGGATTTTTATTGTATTTCCTTAACTTAAATATTTGATTCTAAGACTTCTGTATTTTTTGCTGAATGAGCTACTCTAAATATCGGCAAAGTATTGTAAATACTGATGATATTTGTCATTTTCACCCCTGCATTTATCCGATACTTTTGTGAATAGTTAATGAGTAAGAAAGACGTCTTTTTAAAATTTTAATTTATTGTTTTAACTGTTATTGTTGTATATGTATTCTTAATTAGGTTAATATTTGTGTTTAACTGTAAATATTAATAAAAAAACGTTTTTTTAAAACTTTTTTTATTAAATTAGATACGATGTATAAAAAATAGTTTAAAACAAAAAATTAAAAGTAACTGTTGTTTAACCCCTTAATAGACTATGTTATGAAAAAAGTTTTAAAATGGATAATGGCTGTGGTAGTTGCAGCTAGTCTTGGATCGTTAGTAGTAAGTTGTAGTGCAGAAGATGGCGGAAATGACATCGAAGTAAAATCGATGAAAGTGGTGAAAGAGAATAACTTAGAGAAAAATTGGATTGCGGCTCATTTTGTTTTTGATGAATCGTGTAAAGGAGCGAAGCGCTTGGCTTATCAACTTTCATCGGTACACATTGCACTAAATGGCAATACATTCACAGCTGTAGATAAGTATAGCTTGGGTGAAGATAAAGGTTCTTGGGTGCTAGAAGGTGATATTATTCGCCTGTCGAGTACAAATTTGGGAGGTAATTTTCAATTTAAAATTAAAGAATTAAAAAACAATGAATTAATTGTAGAGGTGCTCAATCACGAAGATTTAAAGGAAATTGAGCTTGTTTCTTTTGACAGGTAAATAGTTCAAAAAGTATATGGTGAATTTGAAATGCTTTCGTATGTTTACATAAAGAACTTAGGCTATGCATGCAATTTACTTTATTGTTAAAAACAGTCAAAAACAAGGACCATATACCAAAGAGGAATTAGTCGAAATTGGGATTAATGCTCAAACGTTAATCTGGTATGAAGGATTAGAAAATTGGACAGAAGCAAGGTATATTGAAGATTTACAAGATATCTTCCAATATAACCCCCTACATGTAACAGGAGAAGTGTACAATCAAACCTATGAAGAGCGCATTGGAAATGTTGTCTATCACGCAGATAAAAATCGCGTTACTTTATTTACGCCGCAAGGAGAAGTGTATTTTGAGTATGCTGGTTTTGGTGAACGACTCGTCAGCTTGCTATTGGACCGTTTGATTTGTTTGTTTGCTAGTATTATACCAGTTGTTGGACCTTGGCTGTATTATGCTCTTTTGCATTCTAGTGAGGCACAAGCAACTTTAGGACAGCGGACTATGAATATCCGGTGTTTGAGCGTAGAAGGAAATGCAATTGATTTCGGACAGGCAACCGGTCGATTTTTTATGTCGATTATTTCGAGCTTCTTGTTTTGTTTCGGTTATTTCTTTTATTTCGGGAACAATAAAAAACAAACGTTACACGATAGTGTGGCAAAAACCATTGTTGTAAAGGAAGTGGGAAGAAAAAGATACAATTTCTAGAAAATAATTAAAAAGAGCTGGCAAACTTCGCTGGCTTTTTTTAGTCTTTGTGTACCCAGCTAAATAGAGTCAAGATACAGTAGTACATTTGTACGATTCAAGGTATAATTATTCCTGTTGGGTCATTAATCTTAACGATTCAGTGAATAGTTACTTACTTTTGACAAGAAATATGGAGCGAAGTATAGAAAAAGATAAGGTAGAGCACTCAATGTTTACCAAACATTATCGGCTAGTGGTAATTCCAGCCGTTTTTGTTCTATATCTATTTTCTCATTTCTTATTAAATCCTTATGATCCAGAGTGGTATACCACCACAGATATGGATAGCCTATGGCAATCGGGAATTCTGATTTTAGTTTATTGTACGCTGATTAGTGAAATTAGTTTGCGATTAAGCCATGCCTTGAATAAAGTATTGCCTTGGACTAATTATGCCACGTGGCGAGTAATTGTACAGCTGTTGTTGTTGATTCTCTTTATCTTTTTGGTGTACTGTATTCTCCATATCGCTTATTTGGTTTGGATTCCTTTTGAACCTGGAGAAATCTTGGATTTAGAGGCTAAAATAGATATCTGGCAGTCCTTGTTGATTAGTATTAATACTGGAATTTTTATTAGCGTAATCCACACTGGGTATTTTTTAATAAAGAACTGGAAAAATTCAATGATGGATGCGGCAGAATTAAAACTAAAAGCGGAACAATTAGAACGCATTGCCAGTCAGGCAGAATTAGAAACATTGAAGATGCAGTTGGATCCGCATTTTCTGTTTAATAATTTTAGTACGCTATCGGAGTTGGTGCTAGAAAATCAGCAAGTAGCGGTTAAGTTTATTGATCATTTGGCCTTAGTTTATCGCTATATGTTGTCAAATGTGCGAAAAAATACCATTAGCCTGAAAGAGGAAATCAGCTTTGTAGAATCGTATTTTTACTTGATTAGAGAGCGAATGGGACGCAAGGTAGAATTAATTATTGCCATCCCTGAACAGGTTCAACGTACACAGGCTGTGGCGCCAATTGCCTTACAACTTTTGGTAGAGAACGCTGTAAAACACAATACGGCCTCTAAAGAACATCCTTTGATTATTCAAATTGAAGTAATCAATCAATATGTAGTCGTACGCAATAATTTACAGAAATTGGTTGTTGAATTGCCCTCGTCTAAAGTCGGATTAGCTAATATTATTGACCGGTATCGTTTGTTGAGCCAGTTGGATGTAGAAATTAACAATACGGCAGATGAGTTCTTGGTCAAATTACCCTTGTTAACCAACAGGGATAGAAATTATACGAATTAAAATTTGGGATATGAAGGTACTAATAGTGGAAGATGAAGAAAGAAATGCAAATAAACTCATGCGTCTCTTACATCAAATTGACCCCACCTTAGAGGTGTTAGCTGTCGTAGAAGGGGTACAGTCTGCTGTCCGTTGGTTGCAATCGCAAGTCAATCCAGATCTTATTTTTATGGATATTCGATTAGAAGATGGACTCTGTTTTGAGATTTTTGAACAAATCCAAATCACTATTCCCGTTATTTTTACAACTTCTTATGATGAATATGCCTTAAAAGCTTTTAAGGTGAATAGTATTGATTACTTAATGAAACCTGTACAAGAAGAAGACTTAAGTCAAGCTTTAGCAAAATATAAAAATTTAAACCCCGCAGGACTGAATGACTCCATTCAACATATTTTAGGAAGTTTAAATAAAAAGGAAAAAGTGTATCGGTCTCGGTTTTTAATTCCTTACAAAGACGGATTTAAAACAGTTAAAGTAGAAGAGATTAGCTATTTTTATTCTGAATTGAAAATCACCCATTTAGTCTTGAAAGACAGGAGTGAAATTATCATTGGTCAAACTATGGAAGAGGTAGAGGAGGAGTTAGATCCGCTTGTTTTCTTTCGAGCGAATCGACAACATATTTTGCATATTGATAGTATTCACAATATTCAAAATTACTACAATGGCAAGCTAAAAGTTACCTTGATTCACGATCCTCAACGTGAAATCGTAATCAGCAGAGAAAAGGCTCCCTTATTAAAAAACTGGTTAAACTCATAAAGCTACTTTGGTAGCTTTTTTTGTTTTATCTCACAGATTAGGGGGATTTTTTTACGCTTCAGCCCGTATTTTTTACGCTTCAAAATGAAAAAAAAGTGTTGAATTTTTATTTTTTTCATTTTTGTTGTGTAATATGAAATTTTATGAATAGAATGTTTAGAAACCTAAGCGTTGTGGCTTATGTAGGATTAACGACCTTGCTGTTACTTACCGCAATGGGGTGTAAGCAAACTTCTGGTGAAGCGACAACAGAAGCTAGTGGAATAGAGGTTAAAACAGAAATTGTAGAACGCGGAGATGCGGAAGTAGTACATCAGTATACGGCTTCATTACAAGGAAAGGTCAATGTTGAAGTACGTGCTCAAGCGTCTGGATATATCGATAAAATACTAGTGAAAGAAGGGAGCTATGTCAAAAAAGGACAAGCGTTGTTTTTGATTGACGCCCAACCGTATCAAATTAAATTGCAAAATGCTGAAGCTACATTAAAAGCAGCTACTGCAGCGTTAGTCAATGCCCAGTTGGAGCAAGAAAAAGTGAAAGCCTTAGTAGAAGATAAGTTTGTTTCTCCCATTCAATTGCAAACGGCAAATGCAGCTTTAGATAGTGCAAAAGCAATTGTAGCCCAAGCGAAATCAGCTGTAGCAGAGGCTAAATTAAATTTGAGCTACTGTACGGTTGTTGCGCCAGTGGATGGGTTTTTAGGAAGAATTCCAAAATTAGTTGGAAACTTAGTTACTGCTGGAGAAGCAGAACCCTTGACAACGATGTCCGACATTTCTCAGATTTATGCTTATTTCTCCGTAACGGAATCAGATTACTTTGATTTAATAAAAGAAAGTCAAGGAAATACGGCTGTATTACCCATGGATATTGAGTTGGAATTAAGTAATGGCGATACCTATCCTCTTAAGGGAAAGGTAGATATGATGAACGGTGAATTTGATAAGGCAACTAATGCTTTAAGCATCCGTGCTGTATTTGATAACCCAGAACAACTGTTGCGAAATGGAGGAACGGGAATTGTGCATCTTGCGAGTAAGAAAAGTGACGTTTTACAAATTCCAATCGAGGCGACGATGGATTTACAAAATAAGGTATTTGCTTACGTAGTTGGAAAAGACAATCAGGTAGAACAAAGACAGCTGAATATTGTAGGGAAAAATCTCCACACTTATTTTGTTCAAGGAGGAGTGGAAAGTGGCGAGGTAATCGTGACCACAGGATTGGATAAAATTGCTGATGGTGATATTGTGAAACCGTTTACTGCTGCAGTAAATGAGCAAATTAGTGCAGTGAAAAACGAGGAACAAAAAACTCGAGATGCTTCAGTTTTATAAGAAGCACCACACATCAAAAAACAAACAAACAACAATATTCAATTTAACAATGTAATTTCATGCTAAAAAAAATAATTCACAGGCCTGTATTGGCTACCGTGATATCTGTTATATTGGTCATTTTAGGTCTAGTCGGATTAAAGGAGTTACCCGTACAGCAGTTCCCAGATATAGCACCGCCAAGTGTAGCTGTGCATGCTTCCTATCCAGGAGGAAATGCTGAAACAGTACTAAAATCTGTGGTTACCCCACTAGAGGAAGTAATCAACGGAGTAGAACGCATGACTCATATCGAATCTACTGCGAGTAATGATGGTACGGCCACTATTACCATCTTTTTTGAATTGGGAACAGATCCCGATCAGGCAGCAGTAAACGTACAAAATAGAGTGGCCCAAGTACAGGGAATCTTACCCGAAGAGGTGATTCGTGCGGGAATTACCACTCAAAAAGAACAACGGGGAATGATTATGGTTATTGATTTAATCAGTGATGATGCGCAACTTTATGATGAAACCTTTGTTCAAAATTATGCGAGAATTAATGTCGTACGTGCATTAAAGCGAATTAAAGGGGTTGGAAACGTACAGCTCTTTGGAGAGAAAGACTATGCGATGCGCGTATGGTTGGATCCGCATAAATTAGCAAATCGCGGGTTAACCCCTTCGGATGTAGAACGCGTCATTCAAAGTCAAAGTTTGGAGGTCGCTGCAGGTAACTTAGGGCAAAATGCGGGAGGAGCGGTGCAATATACCTTAACCTATCCTGGAAAATACAATACCCCTGAACAGTTTGAACAAATTGTCGTTCAGGCAGATAATAACGGAAATGTACTCTATTTAAAAGATATTGCTCGCATTGAGTTTGGCGCAGTCGCTTACGATGAGGAGAACAAAGTAAACGGTAAAGAAGCGGTGTCTATGGCAGTTTTCCAAACCAATGGATCCAATGCCAATGAAATACAAACGCAAATTTATGGTGTATTGGAGGAATTGAAGCCGCAATTGCCAAAAGGGTTGAACTACAACGTAACTTTTGCGAGTAAAACCCAACTAGATGAATCGATTAATCAGGTAAAAACCACTTTAATTGAAGCTTTTTTATTGGTGTTTTTAATTGTGTATCTATTCTTACAAGATTTTAGATCAACCTTGATTCCAGCTATTGCAGTACCTGTTTCCTTAATTGGAACCTTCTTCTTCCTCAATATGTTGGGATTCTCGATTAATATGTTGACGCTCTTTGCCTTGGTGCTTGCCATTGGAATTGTGGTGGATGATGCTATTGTCGTCGTAGAGGCCGTTCATGCCACCATGATGATTGATGGATTAAATGCCAAAGAAGCGACCTCAAAAGCAATGAGTGAAATTACAGGAGCTATTATCTCTATTACGCTAGTGATGTCTGCGGTATTCTTACCTGTTGGTTTCATGACAGGACCCGTCGGCGTATTCTATCAACAGTTTGCCTTTACGCTCGCTATTGCCATTCTTATCTCGGCGGTAAATGCCTTGACCTTGAGTCCTGCTTTATGTGCTTTACTCTTGAAAAATCACTATACCGATGATCAAGGGGAAACCAGTAAAAAAGGATTTTTGGCTCGCTTCTTCTCGGGCTTTAATAGTGGGTTTACGGCGTTGACCAATCGCTATGTTGGGGGAATTCGCTTCTTGTTGAAACGCAAAGTTTTAGGGGCTTCTTTGATTTTAGGCTCCATTGTGGGGATGGTGTTGTTGATGAATGCAACGCCGAAGGGATTTATTCCGAATGAAGATCAAGGGTTCGCCATGTTTGCCTTGTCTTTACCTCCTGGTTCTTCGATTGATCGTACCACTAAAGTACTCAAAGAAGGAGATGAGATTATGCGCAAGCATCCAGCAATTAAATCCGCAACGACAATTTCTGGATTTAATATCTTGGGAAATGCGGCTAGTCCGGCATACGGAATGGGATTCATCGCCTTTAAAGATAGAGATGAACGCGGGGAAGTAACGGATATCAATGCTATTTTAGCCGATATCAACGGACAATTATCGACAATAAAAGAAGGGGATTTCTTCGTATTTGCCAATCCAACTGTACCCGGTTTTGGGGATTTTGATGGATTGGAACTAGTTGTGCAAGACCGAAAAGGAGGAACCATTAACGAATTTGCAGATGTGGTCAATCAATTCAATGCGGATTTAAGTGCTTCAGCGGAGGTGGTACAAGCCTTTACGATGTTTAAAGCAGATTTCCCGATGTATAAAATTGTGGTGGATCCTGTAAAAGCTAAAATGCATGGGGTTGAGGTAAGCGACATGATGGCTGCTGTACAATTGTTCTACGGAAGTGCACAAGTCAATGATTTCAACCGCTTTGGAAAACAATTTAAGGTTTTTGTGCAAGGTGATGCACCCTTTAGAGCGAATGAAGAGTCATTTAAAACGCTGTATGTACATACGCAAAATGGAGAGATGATTCCGATTAGTTCCTTAGCGAAATTGGAAAAAGTATATGGTCCACAGGCGATTAGCCGCCATAATCTGTTCAATGCTATTACCGTAAATGGAATTATTAGCCCAGGGGTTAGTACGGGAGATGCTATGGCAAGAGTGGAACAACTTGCAGCTGAAAAATTACCTACAGGGTATGGCATTGAGTGGTTGGGATTGAGTAAAGAAGAAAAACAGTCGGGAAATCAAATGATTTTCATCTTTGGTTTATCCATTTTGTTTGTTTATTTCATCTTAGCGGCTCAATACGAGTGTTATATTTTGCCTTTGGTGGTCTTGTTTTCGTTGCCTGTTGGAGTTATTGGTGTATTTGTCGCCATTGGAGCAGTGGGAATTGCCAACAATATTTACGTCCAAGTGGGACTCATTATGCTCGTCGGTCTGTTAGCAAAGAATGCTATTTTAATTGTCGAATTTGCTGTACAACGAAGAAATGCAGGCTTGTCCATCGTAGAAGCGGCACTAGAAGCTTCGCGTTTGCGTTTGCGCCCAATCTTGATGACTTCTTTTGCTTTCGTAGCGGGATTAATACCCTTGATGTTCGTTCAAGGATCTTCGGCTCAAGGTAACCATTCGATAAGTATTGGTACGGCAGGGGGAATGTTCTTTGGTGTCGTTTTAGGTGTCTTTGTGATTCCCATTTTGTACGTATTCTTTCAATATCTGCAAGAGAAAATCTCGGGTGCACCTGCAACAATGGAACAACCAACAGACGTTTAAAAAGAAAATTAAAATGAAGAAATTATATATTATACCAATTGCTTTAGCTTTTACGGCTTGTAAAGTAGGAAAAGATTACGAGCGTCCTACGTTGGACAATCCCAGCCAGTTTTATGTCAATGCACAGGTGGATAGTACAGCTAATACATTGGCTGAATTATCGTGGCAAGAATTTTTCGGACAGGAAGAGTTGGCGCATTATGTACAATTGGCATTGGATCAAAATACCGATTTGCAATTGGCAATTAAGAATATGGACCAAGTTAATTTGTTGTATAAACAGTCTAAAATGGCGTTGTTGCCTAGTCTGGTATTGAAAGCGACTGGTTCACATAGTGAATTGTCAAAAAATAGTGAGGTTGTTCTTAGTGGTGCGTCTCGTACCACTAAAGAGTATACCGCTAGTTTAGATTTGTCGTGGGAGTTAGATGTTTGGGGAAAAATTAGACGTGAGAAAGAAGCAACTTTAGCTTCCTATTTGCAAACACAGGAGGTGAAAAGAGCCGTACAAAATAGATTGGTGGCGGAAGTAGCCACAGCCTATATCAATTTGTTGATGTTAGATGAACAGTTGCGTATCGCAGCGGAAGGGTTGGTGCTGCGCGAACGTACGTATGCGCTGACGCAAAAGATGTATGACATCGGAAATGAAACAAGCATTGCAGTGCAACAAGCAGAAGCGCAATGGTTAGAAGCGCAAGAGTTAGTACCGCAAATTGAACAAGAAATCGCCCTGCAAGAAAGTGCATTAGGAGTTTTACTCAACCACTTCCCACAGCGAATTGAACGTACTCTTTCAATTCATGCACTTCAATTTATAACTGACTTAAATACAGGGGTACCAGCTACATTTTTAAGCCAACGCCCAGATATTCAAATGGCAGAATTGGAATTGAAAAAAGCAAATGCCAAGGCAGGAGCAGCTCAAGGAGAGCTGTATCCTAGTCTAACCATCTCCGCTCAGGGTGGATTAAATGCTATTGAAACTTCTCAGTGGTTTAATACACCTGCGTCTTTGTTTGGGACTGTTGTGGGAGGATTGGTGCAGCCTATCTTTCAACAGAAAAAATTGAGAACAGCTTATGAAATAGCAGTCATTGAACGGGAAAAAGCGGCTATTAGCTTTAAGAATGCTGTTGTGGTAGGCTATGCAGATGTACACGATGCTTTGGTGAAAATTAGCAAAATAAGTGAACGGGAGAAAGTGGTACAACAACGGATGCAAATCCTCAATACATCTTTGGACCAAATTCAAGTGATGTTTGGTTTGGATAAGGCCTCTTATTTGGAGGTAGTGAATGCTCAAGCTTTGGCCTTACAGAGTAATCTAAATTACGCTGAGCTAAAACGCGATTATTTAGCTTCTAAAATTGATTTATACCGCGCTTTAGGCGGACATTAATCCCTTGTGTTGTAATAGGGAATAGCACTGGCTTCTTCTTTATTGAGGAAGCCAGTTTTTGTTTGTAGGTTCTTTTTATATCCTAGGGAATAAAAAGAAAAACCAAAGAGAAAAACCAAAGAGAAAGCACTGAAAGTCGGTGTATTGTTCGTTATATTTGTATTTCTTATAGAAGTACGTTATGAAGAATACTAAAGTTAGAGTGCAGCAAGTGATGATGACGGTTGGTTGTCTTATCTTTTTGGTTTGGGTAGGTATTCGCGGGATGAAGGAACGCGTAGACGAGACAAAAGATACCCCAGTAGAAGAAAAAACACAGTTGGCTGTTATTTCAAAGAATGTACACGTACAATCTGTTACAGACGAAGTTATTGTGGTTAATCAAAGTTATGCCACACAAATAGTCGCAGCACCTGCTATTGTTATCCGTGCGGATAAAGCAGGTGAGTTGGTGCAAGTAAAAGTAGATGTTCATAGCAGAATTGAGGTGGGACAGGAAATTGCCGTGTTGCATGTAGCGCAAAAAGATACGGTTGGGTTGGGTCAAGCAATGCGCAAAGCAAAAGAAGCCAAGCAACAGGTGAAAGAACAACTTGATCAATTGTTAGCTATTGATCGAGGGGAGGATGCCACAGAAGCAAAAGAAAAATACGAAAAACAGTATGCGGCTTATACTGCGGCTAAAAAAGAAGCAGCAATGTATGAAGAACAGGTAAATAACTTTACTTCGTCCACACAAGTAGCTTATCAAGAAAAAGCAATTAAAGCCAATACTGCAGGAGTTGTTACTCAGGTTTTAGTAGGAGCTGGTCGAACAATTGAAGTCAATCAAGCCTTGCTTACGCTGCAACAAGAGCAAGGAAAGTCGGTTCAAATTGCTGTGACGAGTGAAAATTATTTGCTGGTACGCAATCATTTACAACAAATTAGAGCTAAGGTTGTTTTTCAAGATCAATCTTCCTTGCAGCTACCTGCCTCTGTTGTAGCATCGTTAACTCAACAATCAATTAACGAAGAAGGAAAAATTGTGATGAGCTTGAATGTAGCTTCTATTCCCAATATTCAAGATATACAAAAACTGGACTTGAGTATTTTTAATATTCCCACGAAGGTAGTGGACGAAAAATCACTATTTACTAGAGAAGATACGTCGTATATCTGGGCTGTGAATGCAGAAAATAAAGCCGTAGCGACTCCCGTAGTTGTCGTGAAGAAAGAAGCTGGAAAAGTTTATGTACAAAAGGGTAATACAGATTGGAATCGCGTATTGGTAGGAGATTTAAAAGAGGTAAAAGAAGGAGATACTTTTGATAAGTAGCATAAATACCTCTTAGTTTATAAGCGAAATTATACAATATATTTCAAAAATTATATAAGACTCTTTGAGGGAGGAGTTATTATCTTCGCCCTATATATGAAGAGACTAGTTGTTATACTATTGGGTATTATGTACTTCTTCTTAGCCTCTGGCTTTAGTACATATCAGCACATCTGTAAAGGATTGGTGCAGCAAACTAGTATGACATGGGTTCAAAACGCAGAAGAAAGCTGTGCGTTCTGTAGTAAAGAAGGAAAAACGGTCAAAGAACCCCAGAAGAATTGTTGTAAAGATAAAGTTGAAGTTGTAAAAGTAAAGGCTGAAGTACAGCATTCCTCTTTTAAAGTTCTAAAAGTCTCGTTTTTTGTCGATGCTATTTTACATCGTTATTTTGGTGCAGTTTATGAATTTATCACGGCACCAAAAGAAGTAATCACTTCTTATTTATATTACCTATATAAAACAAAGGAAATCCCTTTGTATATCAAGCATTGCGTTTATCGAATTTGATTGTTACAAAACCCGTTGATGGTATTTTCCGATAGGAGCGATACCACGGAGTTATTGTATAATTAAATGTGCGATTGGATATGAAATTCAATACAATAGTGTGTCTTGTTTTATGGAGTGCAGCCAATGCTGTATCGGCCCAAACCTTGACTTTGGAGCAGACTTTAAACCAAGTCGCCCAACGCTATCCTCTAATAAAGAGTAAAGAAGCAAAACTACAAGCTTCGGTTTACTACACTCAAAATCAAAAGGGAAATTACTTTCCTGATTTAACGTTCGGTGCTCAGCAGAGCTATGGAACAATTAATGCACAAAACGGACCTCTATACGCCTATGGCGGGTTGGGCTCTGCAGCTACTTCTATGCCATTAGCGGAGCAAAATTGGAATGCCGCTTTTGGTTCCTTGTATTTTGCCAATGTCAATTGGAATTTGTTTTCCTTTGGCAAGACGCGTCAAGGGGTGGCAATGGCCAAAGCACAACAAGCTGTGGCTCAACAAGATCTTGCTCAAGAAATTTTTAAGCAACAAATTAAGACCAGTGCAACTTACTTGAATTTAGTAGCGGCTCAACGTATTGTTGAGGTGCAAAAACAAAATGTAGAACGAGTAAAGGTTTTTCATACCGTTACACAAGCAAAAGTAAAGAGCGGATTAATCGCACAAGTTGATGAGCGCTTAGCACAAGCAGAAGTGGCTTTTGCAGAAACCACCTATAGTAAAGCTTACGATAAAGAACTCGAATGGGAGAATCAATTGTCTGATTTACTCAATATAGAGCACCAATCGTATGTCTTGGATTCGCTATTTTATACCCAAAGACCAGTGGTGTTAGAAGAAGCTTATACGATGGAAGACCATCCTGTTTTACAATGGCACGAACAGCGTATTAGAGAAAGCCAAGCCAAGGAAAAACTCGTGCATCGCAGTGGTTTACCTCAATTGAATGTCTTTGCTATTTTGCAAGGACGCGGTTCTGGGTTCGAGTGGAACTACGTACAAGATAATACCGCTTTTACCAGAAACTACAGCCAAGGCGTAGGTATTAATCGCAGCAATTATTTAGTTGGCTTACAATTGACGTGGAATATCTCTCATTTTTTTCGCACAACTACTCATGTAAAACAACAAGAAAAAATGTCTCAAAGTTTGCAAGAGGACCATGCAAAAATGGATCGAGAGTTGCGTAACCACATGTTGTTAGCGAAAAAGCAGTACCAAAATGCCGTTGCTATTTTGAACCATAGTACGATAGAGGTAGAAGCCGCTGTGCTTGCTTTTAATCAGCAGCAAGCCCTCTATGAAAATGGGCTGAGTGATTTAGTAGCTTTTACGCAAGCGTTGTATACGTTACAGCGCGCTGAAATCAGCTTTGAAGTTGCTCAAAATAATATTTGGCAGGCGCTTTTACTACAGGCTTCTGCTCAAGGTGATATTCAACTTTTAGTTAACGCTATTCCAAAAAAATAATAGAATATGAATTTAATTCGATTTGCCTTGCGCAAACCGATATCTATTATGGTATTGGTTATAGGCTTGTTGTTCTTTGGATTCAAATCATCCAAGGAGATTCAGGTGGATATTTTACCTGAAATGAATTTACCTGTGGTGTATATTGCCCATTCATTTAATGGGTATACTCCTCAACAAATGGAAGGATATTTTACCAAGATGTATGTGAACATGATGCTTTTTTCCAATGGGATAAAAAGTATTGACACCAAAAATACCCAGGGGTTAACCCTAATGAAAATAGAGTTTTATGAAGGGACGGATATGGGAGAAGCGATTGCTTCCATTTCAGCCTTGTCGAATCGTTCGGTTATTTTCTTGCCTCCTGGAGCACCGCCTCCGTTTATTATTCGTTTTGATGCTTCTTCTCAACCTGTGGGACAGTTGGTATTTCGATCAGAGACCAAAACGAATAACGAGTTGCAAGATATTGCCAACTTCGTCGCTCGTCCTTTCCTAATTAAAATTCCAGGGATGACAACGGCTCCTCCTTTTGGTGGTTCTCCGCGTACGATTGAGATTAACATTGATCCCAATAAGCTGCGTACCCATCACATGAGTCCAGAGCAAATTGTAGAGGCAATTAGTAGACAAAACGTAACCATGCCTTCAGGTAACGTATACGTAGGAGATAAAAACTATTTGACACCAACGAATAACACCCTGAAGACAGTAGAAGAGTTTGGCGATATTCCGTTATTTAAAGGACAGGTGGACAACGTCTATCTACGCGATGTCGCTACAGTAAAAGATGGAGCGGATATTACCACGGGGTACGCTTTAGTTGATGGAAAACGGTCAGTGTATATCAATATTGCCAAATCAGGAAAAGCATCGACCTATGATGTGGTGCAACAATTGAAAAAATCCATTCCTCATATTCAAAACAATTTGCCAGAAGATGTGAAAATCTCCTATGAATTTGATCAATCCGTCCATGTGATTAATGCTGTAAAAAGTTTACTTGTTGAAGGTGTTTTAGGAGCTTTATTAACGGGATTGATGGTGTTGCTCTTCCTTCGTGATCCCAGAGGGGCTTTGATTGTTATCCTGACTATTCCGATTGCCATTATTTCCTCGGTTTTATTTTTGAAATTGTTTGGACAGACCATTAATATCATGACTTTGTCTGGATTGGCGTTGGCCATTGGTATTTTGGTGGATGAGAGTACGGTGACCATTGAAAATATTCACCAACATTTTGCCCTCGGGAAAGGCAAGGTGCAAGCCATTTGGGATGCGTGTAAAGAGATTGCTTTTCCGAAACTTCTCATTCTATTCAGCATCTTGGCGGTATTTGCACCGGCCTTTATGATGACGGGAATTCCAGGAGCGCTCTTTATGCCTTTAGCAATGGCTATTGGATTTGCTATGACGGTGTCCTTCTTGCTCTCTCAAACGTTTGTGCCGATTATGGCGAATTGGATTATGAAGTACAATCCAGAGAAACACGTGCTACCTGAGGAAGCAAAAGGTTTTGATACGTTTAAGAATCGCGTGGTAGCGTGGATGGAGAAAATCATGCCCTTGAAAAAGCTTATCGCGACTGGATCGATTGTTTTTGCCTTATTAGCGGTGGCTTTCATGTATCAAAATATCGGAAAAGACGTATTGCCAACGGTGAATTCGAGTCAGGTACAAATGCGTATTACGGCACCAGAAGGCACGCGTATTGAACATACAGAGATGAAAGTGAAGAAACTATTGGCCGAGTTGGAGGATTTATTTGGTCAAGACAAGATTGCAATATCTTCCGCTTTTGTAGGGCAGCACCCTTCTTCCTTTGCGGTGAGCCCCATCTACTTGTACAATGCAGGTCCTCATGAAGCTTCTATGCAAATTGCCTTTGCTGATTTTAGTGGCAATACAGACGAGCTTAAAGATCAAATCCGCCAACGCATAAAGGAAAAGTTACCAGAGTTAACTTTGACGTTTGAACCGATTGATTTAACGGAAAAAATCTTAAGTCAAGGAACCAATACGCCGATTGAAATTCGAATTTCAGGGATGATGCGTAAGATGAATAGGATGACAGCGAATAAATTGCTAGCGAAGTTGAAGGAAATCGACTATATGCGCGATCAAAAGATGCCGATTTCCATGAATTATCCGGCCTATGAAATCAATATTGATCGGGTGCGTGCGGCTCAATTGGGATTAGATGCGATGGATATAGCAAAATCTTTAGTGGCTACAACGGCTTCTTCTCGCTATACCAACCGCAACATGTGGGTAGGCGGTATGATGGGAATCGCTTATGATGTTCAGGTTCAAATGCCCCAAAATCAGTTGACGAGTAAAGAAGAATTGGAAAATATTCCGTTGGGTAAAAACGCCAATCGTCCGGTATTGAGTGATGTAGCTACTATCACAGAATCCAAAGCTTTAGCGGAGAGTTACAATGAAGGAACGATGGGGTATGTCACGGTAGTAGCGAATGTACATCAAACCGATTTGAATCGCGCCAAGGAAGACGTAGAGCGAGCAATTGCGGAATTGAGTGAATTGCCGAAGGGAGTCAATGTAGAATTGATGGGTATGGCGCCTGTATTAGACGATACGATGCAGAGTTTAGCCGGAGGTTTACTTGTGGCAATTGTGGTGATTTTCTTAATGCTAACGGCTAATTTCCAATCGTTTAAAATCTCGTTTGTGATTTTAACAACGGTGCCTTTTGTCATGTTAGGATCCTTGCTCTTGTTAAAAGCAACAGGATCGACGGTGAATTTGCAATCCTATATGGGAATCATCATGTCCGTTGGGGTATCGATTGCCAATGCTGTACTCTTGATTAACAATGCCGAAACCTTACGCAAAGCAGGATGGACGGCAACGGCTGCGGCTATTGAAGCAACGAAGTTGCGTATTCGTCCAATTGCTATGACAACTTTAGCAATGATTGCGGGTATGTTACCTATGGCGATTGGACATGGAGAAGGAAGTGAGCAAGTAGCTCCTTTAGGAAGAGCAGTAATTGGTGGGTTGTTAGCCTCAACGGTTTCTGTACTGGTGATTTTACCGATGGTATTTGCTTGGGTGATGAATAAAGTCAACAGACAATCTCCCTCTTTAGATCCAGAAGATACCGAAAGCATACACTATATACCGACTGAAAATAAATAAGAATCATGAAAAGACTATATATAATCCTATTGAGTGTAGGAATAGTAACGGCTTGTACGGATAAAAAAGCGCCAGAAATGCCAGAGAAAAAAGGAGAATCAGGGATGATAATGCCTGGAATGAACAACAGTGAAACGGTGGTTATGGAGAAGAGTAATCCCGTTGTTTCCTTGCAACTACCCGGTGAATTAAGAGCGAATCAACGCACCGAATTAGTCGCTAAAGTGAACAGTTATGTTACTGATTTACGCGTGGATATCGGAGACCTAGTTAAAAAGGGACAAGTGTTGATGGTATTAGAAGCGCCTGAAATACAAGCACAAGTAGCCCATGCGCAAGCGAAGTGGAAAGCCCAAGAAGCTTTGTATATTTCGACGAAATCAACTTATGATCGCACGCTAAAGGCCAACGAAACAGTAGGGGCTATTGCGCCTGACTATTTAGAGCAGGTTACAGCCAAAATGTTGGTCGATAAGGCTCAACTAGCCGCCACGCGATCAGCTTATGAAGAGATGCAAAATATCGATGAATACTTGGTGATTCGAGCGCCCTTTGATGGCGTTATTACAGATAGACAGGTAGATAAAGGAGCTTACGTAGGACCGATGACGAAACTGCCGTTGCTGATTGTGGAAGATGTACATAGGTTGCGTTTAAATCTGTCTATTGCAGAGGCGAATACACCCTATATTAAAGAAGGAGATACCGTAAAATTCAAAGTGAGAACCCTTCCACAAAAAGAATTTACAGGAGTAATTACGCGTAAAGCGGGAAGTTTAGACTTGAAATTACGCGCTGAGCAGATTCAAGCTGATATCAACAACAACGAACAGCTGTTAAAATCCAATATGATTGCGGATGTTACTCTGCAATTGAAGCGAGATGAACCTAGTTTCTTTGTGCCAAAATCTGCCGTAGTGGACAGTAATTTAGGGATTTATGTAATCGAAGTTAGAGCAGGAGTTGCCTATCATATCAAAGTAGTCAAAGGCAGAGTAATGCCAATGATGGTAGAGGTTTTTGGCGATTTAACCCCAGGGATGCACCTCTTGAAAAGGGGAACAGAAGAAATTATGCATGAACAAAAAATGAAATAAGAAAATGAAAGTAAACAGAACAAAAGTGAGTAGAATGAAACAAGTAGGCCTATTGGCTGTAAGTCTATTCGCAATCGCTTGCGGAGAAAAGAAAAACGACAACAATCAACAAGCAGAGGTTGCTTTAGAACAGGTGAAAGAAGAAATGAATCACCAGATGGGAGCTGCTGTTGCAACATTAGAAAAGTACAAAAAAGGCGATGTCGTTCCCAAAGAATTGGTGTGTATGGTTAATGATGCTTATATGGGAAAAGAACAGTTAAAGGTAGAGTATGAGGGCAAAGTGTATTACGGTTGTTGCGCGATGTGTCAATCTCGAATTCCAGAAGATGAAACGGTACGTCAAGCCAAAGACCCTTTTACCTTAGAAATAGTAGATAAAGCAGATGCTTACCTTGTCTTGATAGGAGACAATGGGGAAGTTGCTTATTTTAAAAACGAAGCAAATTACCAACAATTTGTAGCAGAGGCACAGGTTAATTAATTGGTTCATTAGGGGAGTAGTTCCTGCTTCCCTATATTTTTATAGGATGGATACGGATTTGATTATATATGTAAAAAATATGGTGTGTCCCAGGTGTATTGCTTTGGTACAACATGAATTGTTGAAAGTAGAGGCAGTTGTAAAGAACGTGCGTTTGGGTGAAATTGAATTGGTTCTTCCCTTAGCATCGATACACAAAGAACAGGTCAAAGAGCGGCTGTTTCACGCGGGATTTGAGGTGTTGGATGACCCCAAACAAATTGTTGTGGAACAAGTGAAAACCAAAATCATTGACTATGTACAAAATAGACAAGTCTCTCGTTATAATTTGTCTGATTATTTGGCTTCTTCTTTTTCGTTCAGTTATGCGCGAATTGCGCGATTGTTTGTTGCGCATACCGCCTTGACGATTGAAAAATTTTATATTCTACAGCGTATTGAAAAGGTAAAAGAACTCCTATCCTATGGTGAATTATCCTTGGAAGAAATCGCTATGCAATTGCAATACAAAGACGTAAGTCACTTAAGCAAGCAATTTAAAAAAACAGTAGGAATCACTCCTTCTTATTACCGAAAGCATCAGCGGTTTGACCGTAAGTTCTTAGATCATATTAGCACTTAATTACGGAAGGTTATGCAAATACGTTGTATAGTTAATTTACTAGTTTGTTGACGAAAAGAGGATCTTGGACCGTCCTCTTTTTTTATGCTAGCTGTTGTCTTGTTTTTGACGATTAAGGGTATGAGGTTGAAAGGTATAGCGCAAGTTAAAAGTATTCTTTTTTTTGCGTTAAGTATGGATACTAAGCAGTGGATTTCTATAGGTTTTATTATCTTTTAATTTAAATCAATATAAAATTTGGTTAATATATTCTTAATAGTATTTTTGCATCAAATTTTAACACCCATGAAAAACACATTTTATATTGTATTGTTTGTTGTTCTAGGAACAGCCCAATCATTTGCGCAAACTATTAAGGATTTTAAGCTCTTAAAAGGGGAAAAAGAAGTAGAGGTTGTTTTTACGTATGACAATCTTCGTATCCAAAAAGATAACTTTACAGAAGAAGAGTATAAAAGTAAGCATAAGGCGAACTTAAATAAAAAGACAGAAGGATCGGGAGAAATTTGGGTTAAAAGTTGGGAACGTGCGAAAGAAGATATTTGGAATCCTAAATTTATAGTACTAACAAACAAATATATAGGGAATAAAGTTAAGTTTAAGCAAGAAGCACCAGCTTCTAAATATATTTTAATTGTTGATGTTACTTGGATTTATCCAGGATGGGATGCAGGTATTATGAAACAATCTGCAAAAGTGACGTCTACTGTGAAATTAGTAAGCAGAGAAAATCCAACGGTTGTTTTAGCGCAATATTTATTTAATGAAATGCCAGGGGATCAGTTTGGCTCTAACTTCACGAACGAAACTAGAATTGGAGAAGGATTTGCGAAAACAGGAAAAGTATTTGCAAAAAAAATAGGAAAGAGTTTGTAAAAATAAAAAAAGCGGGGGAATCACGATTGCATGATTCCCCCGTTTTTTTACGGTTAACGGTTTACGGTTGACCTTTACGGTTTAACGGTTAACAGTTTACCTTTACGGTTTAACGGTTAACAGTTTACCTTTCGATCACTTTATTATTTGCCATAAACCCTCACCAAACCCTCACCAACCCTCACCAACCCTCACCAAATCTCCCCAACCCTCCCCAAACCCTCACCAAATCTCCCCAACCCTCCCCAATTCTCATCAAACCTCACCAACCCTCATCAAACCCTCCCCCACTTCAAACTCTTTTAATTCTTCAATTTTTTGAATTCCTTTTTTAGTACAGGTTATGCGAAAGCGTTTGTAATCGGATTCGTCATGGTACTTAATTTGCATGATAAAATTGAGGTAATATACTTTTGTGGTAAAGATTTGAGCTGTCAGTTGTTCGTTATCCTCTGTGTTAACTAGGGTATATAAGGGTGTTTTAGGATTGACCATGCGTTGAATAAAACGAGTAAAGTTGAGCTGTATAATGTCGTTAATCCCTTTAAAATTATAAGCTGTATTGGCATCCAATTGATTTCGGTTGATGGTGACGCGTTTGCGATACAGAAGAATTTTTTCATCGTGTATTCTATTTTCAAGTTCAACCAAGGAGGTTCGATTTCGGATTCTCATAATAGCCTGAGGGACTTTTTGTTCTGTTATAAAATCCATACTCTCTTTGATGTTTCCTATTTTTTCCTCTTTGAGGCTAATTTGCGTATTGTGATCAAAGTGTTTATTGCCCAATTTTCCAGCAAAGTAAAAGCGCATCAGTTCTTTGATTCGGTCTTTCAGCATATAACTAATGACCAAGGCAACAAAGAGTGGCATGGTAAAATTGCCATATTTTTGTTGAAAAGAAAAGGCAATTCCCGTAGCGAATATCATCGAAACTCCAGCCGCAATGCTGTAATAAATCTGCTCCGTCCAAACTCCATCTTTTTTGGTGTTGGCATTAATTGATAATACATTTTCCACGTATTTATCCAAGATACTTTGCTTAAACGCATAGCGTTGGTTATTGGTTTGATCTGATTTTGATACAATTAAATATCCTTTCTGTTCTTTGTGTTTCCATTCCTTTTTGATGAGTTTTATATTAGCTGCCAGTAGAGCCTCTCTTTTTTTACTCTTGATTTGTTCCAAAAAGTTGTTGAGGATAAAGGTGTTTTGGATGATACAATTGCTGAGAAATTCATCTGCAAAAAGATAAAGTTGAAAGGCCTGGGCGTCAATAACTGGTGCATTAATTAGCTGTTGTAATAATCGAAATCGGTTGCGAATAACCCGAATATTCTGCAGGTAACTTTGGCATAAAAACTCTGTGTCTTCCTCCATGGTGTTAGCTGTCAGGTGAGCAATAGTATCTCGAGTAGCACTCTTAAAGATGGCGAGAAACATTTGCAATTCATATTCGTAATTTTTAAACGACGTACGCGTTGGATTCTCGAGCATCG
Organism: Myroides sp. DW712; assembly: GCF_046557355.1. NCBI lineage: Bacteria > Pseudomonadati > Bacteroidota > Flavobacteriia > Flavobacteriales > Flavobacteriaceae > Myroides > Myroides sp. DW712. Next base: position 37,882 of record NZ_JBKFDO010000009.1, on the reverse strand, counting down.
CTTCGATACTTGCTGCAAGGTTATTTAAAGGAGATTGCTGCTCTCCAGCAATATCCTGAAGGAGATAAATAGGTGTAATTAATCGTATAGTGGATTGCATATCACTATAGAATTGATCTTTGGAATAAGTATTCCTATTGATATCAATGCTGTTGGGAATAAAAATCCAGGTATTGACTTCAAAGTCATTTTGCTTTATTTTTTTTCGTGTTAAGAATTGAATCTTAAACTCAACAGCATTGCGATCGTATAGGTTTGAGATAACTTGAATCATAGTATGTTAAAAAAACAACCCTTCGGTATAACCGAGCCATTTTAGTACGGTTTCTCCCCAAATAATAATCATGAACCACGAAATACACATCATGGTAAATCCAAATTTAAAGGTATCACTCCAGCTGTATTGATTGGTGGTATAAAGTAAGGCTGCGGGTTTACTGTTAAAGGGTAAAACGTATACATGTTCAATGAGTAAAGCGACAGGAAAGGATAAACTGAGTACAGAATAACCAAATTTCTGTGCTACCCCAATGGCGATTGGAATAAAAATTAGCGCACGCATAGTTTTGGATTGGAAGAGAATTGCACTAAACAACATTAAGGCCGTGAGGATAAAGTAAAGCACCCAGAACGGGGTCTCTTGATCGATGGCCATAGCGTCAAAAACCACTTCAACAAGGGTATTAGGCAATCCTGTAGCGTCTAATCCTGCACCTAAGGTATAAGCACCAGCAGAGAATAACATCAAATGCCACGGTATATCTACGTCATTCCATTTTACCACACCAATTCCAGGAAATAGCGCGATGACAGCCCCCATAAAGGCAACTGCAGTTTGGTTGATTCCGTGCTGTTTATCTGTGGCCCAAAGTAGTAAAACCCCAACAAAAATAGCAATAGCCTTGTATTCTGCTAGTGTCATTTTTCCCATAGCATCATATTCTACTTTCAACTTTGCAATTCCTCCTTCAATTTGTGGTTTATCTTCACCTTTTTGTAAGGGGAAAATGATTTTAGATCCCACAAACCAAGCTAATAAAATAAGGATAATTGCCAAGGGAAAAGCGGCGATAAACCAATCTTGGTAGCTAAATAGATCCCATCCCATGGCACCTGCAATTAAAGAAGCCGCTAATAGGTTCGCTCCTGACCCAGTTAGGAATCCCGAGGCTCCAATATTGATTTGAAATAAATTCTGTAAGACTAAGTTTCGCCCAAAATTGTTGCGATTATCTCCTCCAGTAGCTCCATAAATGGCGGCAATAACCATAAAAATAGGCAGTAAAATAGTTGCTTTAGCTGTTGTTGCAGAGATAAAAGCGGAAAGCACGACGTTGATGATGATAAAACTCAAAATTACCCAGAAGGCATTTTTTCCAAATCGGATGACGAACCAGAGGGCGAATCGCTTAGCTGCTCTTGTTTTTACAAGCATACTGGCCAGAACAAACGATAGGATATTCAACCACATCACGGGGTGCCCCAATTGTGCATAGGCAACCTTATCTGTAGTCACCTGGGTGAGTACTATTCCAAGAATTAAGAGGAGGGAGGTGAGGTAGTTGGGAATAGCCTCCGTAATCCAAAGGATAATGGCCGCAATAAAAATAGCCAACATGGCATAGTTAATACGGATAAATTGCTCCGGTCCAATTACGTTGAATCGCTTTAAAGCTCCGTCTGCTAGGGTAGAGGGATCCAAGGTATCCAAAAAGGAAATGTTAGCGAAACAGTAGATGAATACAAAGGCTAATAAGGCCAATGGAATTCCAATTTTAGCCATTAATTTCTCCACTTTACTCTTCTCCATTTTTGGCAATTTCTCAATGGAGTAGTTGTTCATGTCTAAGAGATCTTTTGTATGGGGCTCTGTCATGTCAATCTTGTTTTTTCAGTTTTACTTGATGTAGGAGGCCCGTATAATCACAGCCAATCCACATCACTTTATTTTTTCGATCTACTACTAATGCTTCTGCTTTTTGCACAAAAGGAATAGACTGTTGATAGAGGAGTGTACCATGAAGGTCATATTGGTAAATTACCTTTCCTTTGGAATTGGCAATCCACAACGTTTGATCCGTATCATCATAAAATAAATCCGATAAATATCCTCCGTATTCTAAATCGAAATAAGTAAGCGTTTGCGTTTTTAAGGCATATTTAAAAAGTCGTTTGGGCGTAAATTGATTGCCGATATACAGCGTATCTCGTCCATATGCTATTGCTTCTAACCCTTTATTTCGCTTGAGGTTGGGGATCTTTATTTTTAGTACAGATTCCAACTTTTTTTCCGCTCTATTGAGTCGGAGAACCCTCATTTTTTTTTCGTCTACAACATAGAGTGTCGAAGATTGTGGATCAAGGGTAATACCTTCTAAATCTCCCCCTTTTTTATACAGGTTTTCAATTGTTTTACCTTGAAAATCAATTCGGACTATTCGTCCATAATCACTTACTGCATAAAATCCTTCACCTGTTTCATCGAATATTAATCCACTAAACCCATTAATTTTGGTTTGATAGCGATTAATTTCATCTTGAGTAGAGACAAAAGAATCTTCAAGAGCCACTTGGGCTCTTGAAGATTGAAAGAATAAAAGAAGCAATACAAGATAAAAAGGATTGCTCATTCGTTTTGTTACCAATTTTTAAATGGATTTTTCATTAACATGGAGTTGTAATATTTCGCTTGACCCGTTACCTCTTCTCCTAACCAATCGGGTTTTGAAAAAGTAGTGTTCACTTCTTCTACTTCCAATTCAGCAACCGTTAATCCTTCATTATCCCCGTGAAATTCATCAACCTCATAGATAAAACCATCAATATTTGCCAAGTGACGCACTTTGTCAATCACTCCTGGTTCACAGATTTTCAACAGGGCTTTAGCTTCCTCTAAAGGAATTTCCTTTTCCCATTCATAACGACTCAAACCATTGTCAGTACCTAGTCCCTTAATGGTAATAAACCCTTGGGTATCTTTGATGCGAATGCGTACAGTTCGTTCTGGAACGGAGCTTAAATATCCTTGTATAATGTGTGTACTTTTGAAAATATCTTTTTTAAAATCTCCCTTTACCAGGAATTTGTGTTCAATTTCTTGTGCCATAACTAATTTGCTAAAGGTTTATGTATCATACCGATTACGCGTTTAATCGCTTGAAGGTAGTTGATATTTTCAACTCCCGTTAACCCGGTGTCTTCTAATGTTTTTTTAATATCGTCTATTTCAGTAGATTCGCTGTTGATAGTCACGACTTTAGCCCCGTTAATTAAAACATTGGCTACTTCACATAGGGTGTCATTCACCATATAACCAAAGCGTTGTTTGTGTACGCGTACCGCTGCTAAATCGGGATGTTTTTCAATCAAGCTCATGAATTCTTCATACGTATAAGTGTCTTTCGTCAAAGGAGGGAAATCCACCATAAATGCAGGGATAACCTCTTGTTCTAAAACAGTTTTACTGATGGGAAATTCGCCCTTCATGAGCGGATTCCATTGTTCTAATCCATCTACGGTTTGAACGAACGTTTTGATATCCATTTTACCATCTCTAATTTTGGTATTATTGATGTCGTTTTTACGGGATAAAATGTAGATTTCATCACTGTGACGTTCCCAAACTTTTTCAGGAACTGGTACTGAAAATCGAGCCATTCGAGCATGAGCCTGTTCAAAGTTTTGCCCAAAGGATCTAAATTCAAATCGAGGTTTTGAAATTGCACCAATTTCAATTTGTTCTTTCTTTTCCATCTTATTTATTTGTTTGGTATTTCTTCTCCCGTTGTTGCATTTGCTTGACCAATGGTTGGTGGAGCGAGTTTCCATTTACCTGTGGCATTGGGAATGATTTGGTACGAATTTGGAGCCGTATCACTGATTGATTTCCCTAGTTCGTCTTCAGAACCTCGTAAGAAAAGACCAATAGATTTACCTGAAGGAGCGAATAGCTCAAATTTTAATGCCTGTTTAGCCGAAATACCACTACTTCCTGAAAGTTCTGGATTGTCTGGGTTTTTCTGTATAATCACTACGTATTCTCCAGGAGCAATAGTTCCACTTGCAGCCGAACCTACCCACCAGTCGCCGTCATTATTTTTGACTAGTTTAAAACCTTCTAATGAAAAAGGTTCAGTCCCCGCATTAAACAGCTCGATTGATTTAGAATTGGCATCAATTTCGTTCAGTCTAATGATGCTGTAATCAACGATGACATCACTAACTTTATACGATTGCTTTTTAGCGGTCGTTGTTAGGTTAAATTGATTGATTGCAGTTACGCTCAATTCTACCTTTGTTTTATTTGGCTGAGCGGGAATTATACCTGTAAATGTATTGTTTTCTCCAGCTTTCATGGCAACCTCAACGTTTTTGTTTTCGATGCTATACGTTAATGTTGCTGATTGAATTCCCTTGAGATCTACAATCTTAGCCGTTACAGTTACCTCATCTGTCGAGGTAACTTCTTGTGGGGCGTACGTCACCGATTCAATAACAGCAGGACCTTCAAATACTTCGTCTTTAACACAAGAAGTGATACCTAGAAGAACGAAGAATAAAATATATAATTTTTTCATGTGATTTTTAAATATTAGAATACAATTTCAACTCTAAAGGCTAGCATACTATAGTCAACGCCTCCTTTTCTTTTGGATTCGGTTACTTTTGTTGGATCTTTTGTTGGCTCACCATGAACATCATGTCCAACAAAAAGTTTTCCTTTTCCGTTGGCATAGCGGTCGTTGTTGTTGTATTGGTAGTCCAAAACTAGTTTTACATTGTTGTTCACATAGTAGTTTACTCCCACGGTATAAGCTTCTGAAGCACCCCCATAAATATCTTTACTGTTGAGATTAAGGTGATCATAACGCAAAGCTAGTTCCACATCTCCCCATGCTTTTCCACGTTGCACCTGAGAGAATTTACCTCCCCAATAGTCATAGTGTTGCGTACCACCAAAGAGCAAGTAACTGGCTTGTACATAATGCCCTTTAAAGCTTTTAGTTCTTTTGTCAATGGTTTCTGGAGCAGTAGATTTAATATGGGTGTCATTTTGAATAAAAGCTGTTTCAAAACGCAAACCTTTGTAGGCTCCTGCAAGCTCAAATGTATAGATTAAATCATAATCAACTTCTGGAATCACCCCCGTATCCAAGTATTTTTTTCGGTTGATGGAAGTACTATTACGCGTACTGAATCGAGATCCCCCGAATTTTGCTGGATCCACATCTGTTTTAGGTGTGCGGTATGAAATACCCGTACCAATATGGAGCGCCATATCTTTATAGTTGTACAAGGGTTGAAAGATAAGTTTTCCAGTATAGGACATCCCTTGGTTTCGACCATAGTCTTTGTTGTTGTCATCCACGTAGTCTGCCGTTTCCCCTTCATCTACTTGTTGGAAGAAGATTCCTCCCGAAGCATACAACCAATTTTTTTGATATTTGGCATTAATCCCCAGAGATCTCGAGGGGGCCAAGGCCTGTGCAGCCATGGGTCTTTCCATAAACTGTTGGTAACGCGAAGAAGTATTACGCGCTAAAGAGAAGTTCTCTTTGAAGTTACCCACCTGAAGTTCCGTATTGGTAAATCCTTCATAGCGAATGATGGCGTCTTTTAACTCTACCTTCCCATCCGCAAAGTTTAAATCAAGTTCCCCATACCAATCTTTGGTTACATAGGTTTTGATTGCTGCTCGCCCACGTCGAATGCGTGCGCCGTTTCCAATGGGATCATAATCGCGATGTTCACCCCAAAAAGCTGCCCCATCCACATTGACACGGAAATCTAACCATAGTTTGTAATCCTCATTTACCGATTCAAAAACTAAAATTCCGTTTCTTGCTTCGGCTTGTAAAGGAATTCGTTCAACCTCGATACCGTACTGGTTGTAACGGATGGAGTCATTGTCTACTTGTGCATATCCACTCATACTTAAAGATACGAGCGATAGCGAAATTATGAACCTATTCATAGCATAAAAATGTTAATACTTTCTTCAATTGCATTAATCGCACAACGTTTACTAGGTTGGCGTTAATTAACATAAAGTTAGTGCTATATATTGAATAGTTTTTTTTAGTTTTAATAGATAGTAAGTATTTTATTTTTGTGTATAATTTACTTAATTAACTATAATTGGTGTTAGAATGTTTTTAATATATAAAGTTAATTAATTTTTATTATTTAATTTATGTAAATTGTGATTTGGATATTTTTTGCGTATTTCTCATTTTTAGAAGTTTTTTTTTCTGCCTGATTGATAGGGAGTTAAGCCCCTTTTTTTTCGTTAGAATTAAAGTTTTGTCTCTTTTTGATTTGTTTTTTGCGCTATAGCAGGAAAAAAATCGCGAGGTGAGGGTGATTTAAGGTGGTTCGTTTATTGTATTTGAAAATAATAATATAAAATATAGAAGAAGGGAAATTTTGTCATTTTGTATAAAAGAGAAAACAATACAAAGGAGAAAACTAAACAAGAAGGAGGAGGTACTTATCCCTCTCGTTTAGCGTATGGTTAAACTAGACCGTAATCAGCCCAGGTATCTGTTAATAATTAATAGCATAATAACCCATAAAATCGGGAATAACCCCTCGTTCTAAGGCTTGATTATAAACCGCTGGCTTGGCAAAAACAAGAGATGAACATTGATCAGCAGGAGGCAGTTCATAAAAGAAATAGGCTGATTTTTCTTGTTCTAATAGTGGATTGATTGCTAGTTCAAAAAAGTTAGTAGGACTTTCGCCAAGTTCAAATGACGCGATATCCAGAGGAATAGAATAGGTGGTGTCACTGAATGAAACTAAAATTTTATCCGTTTGTATTTCAAATTGAAAGGTTGGAATCACCTGTTGAATATAGTTCAAGACATCTTCTAAGAGATCTAATCCATCGTATTCTGAATCAAAGGCATATTGCGCTAAATAAGTACCGTAATAAGGAGGAAATGTACAATTTTCAATTGTTGTTAGGAGTTCTTCTTTATTTACATACGGGCTAGAAAACCAATTAATTTCTTCTAACAATTGAATGTAGTGCTGGGGACCTTTTTCAAAATTTTCTTTGTATTTGTCCATGATAGGTTTGTATAGGTTAATAAGTTTAGTTTGACATCCTGTAGGGAAGGAGGTTTTCGTCCTTCTTTCATGGGATTTGTGCTTCATCTGCAATAAAATAAAGATATAAAAAATTGAACAGTAAATTGGTTATTTTAGTAATTTAGACTCCATTATTAGAGCCAAAGTAGAGATGAAAAAGTACATTATAGGGTTGATTGTAGTGCTGAGCAACGCAGGCTATGCACAAAAGGGCTATACGCAGTTGTACTACAATAAAAAAGTAGGATATGATACTGCCTTTATGTTGCGCAATTTTGAACAAAGTCACGATCGAAACGGAGTGTGGATCAATACTATTGAACTAGAAGTGACACAATAAGAGTTATAGTGAATCAACGAAAAGAAAGGGAAAGGCTTGGTGTTTATTAGCTAAACACCAAGCCTTTTTTGTTTTATTCTATCGCGATGGGCTATAAGGGAACATTGTTTACCCAAACACTCCATTGATGTAGTTCTTTGTCATTTCATGTTTTGGATTTTCGAAAATATCCTGTGTTAATCCACTTTCTTTCACCTCGCCCAAATACATAAAGTAAGTATGGTCCGCTATACGTTGCGCTTGTTGCATGTTGTGGGTCACAATGGCTATGGTGTATTTTTCTTTTAAGTGAAGAATGAGCTCTTCAATTTTGATGGTACTCACAGGGTCTAAGGCTGAACAAGGTTCATCCATTAAGATTACTTCTGGACGTAAAGCTACTGCTCTGGCAATACAAAGGCGTTGTTGTTGTCCTCCCGACAAGCGATGTGCAGGCATTTTTAAATCATCTTTGACTTCATCCCACAAAAAAGCTTCGGTGAGTGCTTTTTCAATGACACTTTTGTCGTGTGGTAAGTTGTTTATTTTTAAACCATAAGCGATGTTGTCATAAATGCTTTTTGGAAAAGGGTTTGCTTTTTGAAACACCATGCCAATGCGTTTACGAATTTCGGTTACCGGTATATTTTTAGCATAGATGTCTTGCTCTTCAAGGGTAATAGAACCTTGAATCTTAGCATAAGGTACTAAGTCGTGCATGCGGTTAAAGCTTCTTAATAGGGTACTTTTTCCACAACCTGACGGTCCAATTAAAGCCGTAATCTTATTTTCTTCAAATTCGACACTTACATTTTTTAACACGTGTTTGCTTCCAAAACTTATGTTTAAGTGATTCGCTGCTAATTTAGTTTTCATTTTTTCTGAATTTATAACGGATATAAAAGGCGCTTAAGTTTAATAAAAACACCACGATAATCAAGACTAAGGCAGTCCCATAAGCAATAGGTCGTACTTCGTCTATGGATTGGTGTTGGGTAGATAACATATAGAGGTGATAGGGCAAGGCCATAAACTCTTGGTTGAGGTATCCATTGGTGTCACTGATGTAAAAGGCTGCTCCAGTAAATAAGATGGGAGCCGTTTCTCCAGCCGCTCTGGACAAGGTTAAGACAACCCCTGTTAAAATTCCAGGTACCGCTGAAGGAATAACCACATCTTTGATGGTTTCAAATTTAGTTGCTCCAACGGCTAAAGCGGCCTCTCGTGTGCTATTGGGAATTTGCATCAAGGCTTCTTCCGTTGTTGTAATGATATAAGGCAAAGAAAGTAAGCCTAAGGTTAACCCTGCTGCTAATAAAGAAGTTCCCAATTGTAAGGTTTGAACAAATAAAGCCAAGCCAAATAGTCCATAGATAATAGAGGGAACCCCTGATAAATTTCGTATGGCTGCACGAATAATACGAGTCAACCCATTGTTTTCTGCGTATTCGTTTAAATAGATAGCACAACATACACCAAAAGGAATACTAAAAAGAGCGGTAATCAACGTAATCAGGACGGTTCCAATAATAGGAGTAAGAATTCCCCCTTTGGTCATACCTTCTTTAGGAACGCTTGAAATGAACTCCCAAGAGAGACTTCCCACGCCTTTGGTAACAATTTCTAAAATGATGACAACCAAAAAGAAGCAAACAATAAGCGTTGTTCCTACTAAAGTTCCCCATTCTAGGATAGAAGATAGTTTAAATTTATTAAGCTGCATGGTATTTTCTTAAACGGTTGATAAAATATTCACCTACGAGATTGGCAATTAAAGTCATAAAGAATAAGACAGTGGCTAGTGCATATAATCCGTAGTAATGCGTAGTCTGGTAGGGAACTTCTCCCATTTCAATGGCAATGGTAGCCGTCATGGTTTTGACGGAATCGAAGAATCCTTTGGGAATCAAGGCTGCATTACCTGTAGCCATGAGTACCGTCATGGTTTCTCCAATGGCACGTCCAACGCCCAACATAATGGCAGAGATAATTCCAGGAGCTGCAGCGGGGATAATTACTTTGCGCAAGGTTTGCCATTTGGTTGCACCAACTCCATAACTAGCTTCTTTATAGGTCTTTGGTACTGCATGAATGGCGTCTTCTGCAATGGTTATAATCGTGGGTAAGGCCATTACGGCTAATAGAATAGCCCCATTTAAGGCATTCAATCCATTAGGTAGCCCTGCCATATCTGCTAAACCAGGACTCACCACAACAATACCTAAAAATCCAATGACAACTGAAGGAACAGCGGCAAGCATTTCAATAGCAGGCTTGAGTATGTTCTTTAGTCGGGATCCCGCATATTCCGAAATGAAGGCAGCTGTGCCTATCCCTAAAGGAATGGCAATTATCATAGCTCCAAATGTAACTAAGGTTGTACTCAAAATTAGAGGCAGCATCCCATATACGGGGTTCTTAGCTGTTGGATTCCATTCCATACCCGTGATGAAATCAAGGGGTTTGACATCCATAAAAAAGGAAATCGAATTGTAAATCAAGAGAGCCAAAATTCCACCTAGTAAACATAGGACTAATAGGCCAGTTGCTTTGAAGATATACTTAAAAGCAATATCTAAACTTATTCTAACTTTATATTTCATTTTCTGATCGTTCTATGATGTAGTACCCGTGTTCTTTAATCAGTTGTTTTCCTTTCTCGCTGCGTTCAAAATCGATAAAGGGTTGTACCTTTTCCCAAGAATCTTCTAAGATGAACTGATAGAGTGGCCGCTGGAAAAAGTATAAGCTGTTGTTGATGGCATGGGCATCAACGGGCGAATAAGCAGGTGAAGTAGCGTTTTCCTGAATGTTGAGAACTTTAACTGTTGGACTGGTTGCGGATTCATGAGAAATATACCCTGCACCAACGTAGCCAATGCCCGATTTGTCCGTTTTTATCCCCTCCAAGATCTGAGCATTACCCGTCATCTCTTTCGCTGTATTAGAAAACTCTATTTTGAGCTTCTTTTTAATGAAGGAATGCGTTCCTGAGCTACTCTGACGTCCGTAAATATTGATTGGTAAATCGACTGTAGTAATTTGCTTCCAATTGGTTATTTCTCCTTTCATGATTTTGGCGAGCGTTTCTAGGTCAATGGATTCAATCGGTAAATCTTTATGAACCACAAAAGCAGTCGCATCTTCTGCAAAAATAACCGTGCGAACTTTGATGTTTTTAGTTTCAAATTGTTCGATTTCTTTGTCCGATAAAGGACGAGAGGAATTGGCAATATCAGCCTGACCATTTAATAAGGAGGTGATGCCTATTCCAGAGCCACCACCCGATATCGCAATGCTGAAGTTCGCATCCGCTGTGGTGTACTGCTCTGCTAAATTTACGGCAAGGTTTACTTCCGTATCCGATCCTTTCATCTTAATGGAATGGTTCTGATCTCCACAAGAAAAAAAGAATACAGTGGAGAGAATCAGCAGGCTTTGTTGAGTAAGAATGTATAGCTTTTTCATTACCACAAATGACATTGTTTCTTTTAATGTAAAGGTTACTTCAATATTATCAATATGTTAAGTATAGAGGAAAAGAGAATGGATTTAATACCGTGGTTGCTTAGTGGTTAAATAGGTAGGTTTTGTGTGATCATAGCAGACCGAAAATGAACATGAACGTGAAGATTGTAGCTCAACTTGGAATGTGAGTCGCTTCCATGAAATGCTAGGTTGTGGAAAAACGAATGGGAATTGCTTTTTTGTTCTACTAAAACCATTTAGCTTTACCAGAAGTAACGTTTTCCTTTTACTTATCCATGTTAACAATGAAAGACCTAACACTTAAAATACGCTTAGTTTTCCTTCCTTTACTGGGAATAACCTTGGGATTTCTGTTTTTGTATTCGCTTGTGCATAGTATGTTTTTCCTTTCGTTAAAGTTTAGAGAAGATGTGCTGGGATGTTATGTTCCTTTCTTACTCGCTATTGTATTGGTTTTTTTCCTACTAAGACCTACTGTAAAACGGTTGTATGGTAAGCAGAAGAAATGGAGAGAAGCTTATTATGTTGTTTTTACCTTGACTATTGCTATTCCTACTATAATTGCACAGAGTTATTTGAGCAAGGCTACAGGGCAATTGACTGCGTTAGAGGATATTAATCAACTTACCCAGCAAAAAGAATCCAAGTACTACACATTAAATCGCTATCATATTGATACTACACAGTTAGCCAGGTATGAAGAGCAACAGGTCTATGGAAAAACGAGTAATGAATTATCTCTGAAAGTATATATTTTGTTTCCCATTACAAAGCGCTATGGCGACGCAGGAACCATAGATCACCTATATTGGATGGGTAGGGTGTATAAAAAAAGCTATAATGGTCCCACAAACGCCAAGGAGCGGCATTTTTTCTTTAATCAAATGCGAAAAGAAATCCAAGCAGAAGTGAATTGGACTGATTTTCGACAATTCACTTTTTTAGAACGCATGGACACCTCAAAAGATAGAGAAGGATTCGCCCAAGCACTACGTAGTATAGGACAAGATGATTCCTTGCAAACAGTAGTTTTTAAGGCGCATACTGAACCATTCAACAGGCGAATGGGAAGTGAGTTTCTTTGGGTTTTCGGCTCTATGGGAATTGGTTTAGCTGTTAGTTTTGTGCTGATGTCGTATCCTAAAATAGAACCTTAGTTTTTTATTCCTACCAAGTTACTGTGCATGAGCAACCAAAATCACAGGTTGATGTAGCACGGGAAAATTGACAGAATTGGCAATGAAACAGTACGCCTGGGCTTTTTGGTGTAAGACTAAGGCTGTAGCAACCATTTCTTGGCATTGAACCGGAACAATAGGGTGGAGGGTAACTTCTGTGAAATAACCTTTGCCGTCCTTTTCTTCCACCATAACTCCCGTTGCAGTATCGACATAGGTTTCTACGATGATGTTATTTACTGCACAAAAATGCAAATACCAAAGCATATGACAAGAAGCAAGCGAAGATACGAATAAATCCTCCGGGTTGTGCTTGGTAGCATCTCCTCGAAATGCAGAATCAGCAGAGCCTTCAATCAATGCCTTAGCCTCAATTTGGATGTGATGACTGCGTTCATATTGGGTGTAGTGATTGGTTCCAGCACCGGTATTTCCTGTCCATTCTACAGTGGCTTGGTAGTGGTGTTCTTTCATGGGATAGTCGAGTTAAGTGAAAAGTAAATTACTAAATCTATTCTTTTTTAGCGTCAACTTGCTGTTTGATTTCTTTTAAAAGGGCCTTGCGTTTGGCTACTGCCGCTTGCTCTTTTTGCTTCTTTTTTGCTAGTTTATCTTTGACGACTTTGCGATTTGCTGGGGTATTTCTACTCATAAATGAATCCTGTATTGAAGGGATAAAAGTAGGAATAAATGGGTATTCCCTCCTAGTCCAGTATGAAAAAATAGAGGGACCATGAAGTACACAATACATGAAAAGTATATCAATATACAACGTTTGATCCACAATGGACTATATATTGAGATAAATGGTTATTCCTCCATGGAAATAGACAAGCTAAGGAGAATTTTAATTTTGAATTAGAAGCTTACCATTCAACGAGGAATAACCAAAAACAATACTTTTATACGCTTTAGGGAGCGATTGTTGATAAAATTAGCGCATCACTTCCACCCATCCACTGTGATGTTCTTTTAGTGGAGTGATAAATTGGTAAAAATAAGTGCCAGAAGGTAAGGGAGTCCCATTGTTCGATTGTCCTTCCCATTGATTCGTATAGTTCGTTTGCTCATATACTTTCATTCCATAACGATTGAAAATTTGTAGGGATACACCCCCAAAAGTGTGTAGATCAAAAAAATCATTTTTGCCATCTCCATTGGGAGAGATTCCCTTAGGAATAAAACAATACTGTCGAATATCATCTAGTGCAAGACTAACTAGGGAAGTACAACCATTTTCATTGACAAGGGTAGCTTTGACAGTTGTTGTTCCTGTAGGTAAAATAGCAGTATAGTCAGCGAGTTTTATTACCGTTGAGGTATCTTCGATAAGATGGTCGTTAATATGCCACGACAGAATCGTGCTTTTGTCTTCGAGAGGGAGTATGGCTTGGATTAGTAACTCTTCGTCTTTACAATAGTATTCCAAGGAGGAATTTGGTAAGGGAAGAATTTTTATTTTTACAGTAAAAGGTCGGTAACAGGGATTTTCTTCTGTAGGATAAAACGTATAAGTTGTTGTCTTTTGTGTAGTAATAGCAGGAGTCCAAGTACCCTTAATTCCTTCTTTAGAAATAAGAGGTAAAGAAAATTCCGTTCCTTTACAAAACGTAGTTTCAAGGTCAAAGTGGAGATCTTCAGTAGGAGGAATAATTTCAACTGTTAGTGTCGTTTGCGTTGACTTTGGGTGATCCGGTATAAAGGTGTATGTGGTCGTTTCTTGATTGTTTATTTGCGGAGTCCAAGTGCCCGTATATCCTTCTTTGGACGTTACGGGTAGTGTAAAAACGGTATTGCTACAATAGGGCCCTATTGGATCAAAAGAGGGAGCGTAACTGATAACAGCAACATCGTCGATGACGTAGTAAGCCGAAGTATCCCGAGAATAAACATCGCGATGTTGAATAGTGTTTTCATGCGCATTAAAAAAGTTACCAATGATAAAATATTGTAGGCCAGACGTCGGAGCTGTATACTCAAATTCAATAAGCGTCCATTTCTCATTGAGATCGATGACAGCTGGATAATTGAAATCTGGAGTTAGTTGGATAGTACTTTGATTATTTTGAAAATAAGGTTCTTCCAAAAACTTAAACCCGATGTTGTTTATTGAATATACACTTCTTTTTCCCATCATAGTATAAAACTGAACCAAGTAAGTTACCCCTTCAATTAAAGGTTCTCTTAGTTGACCTTGTACATATTCTTTATATTCGAGGGGTTCTATCGTATCTGGCAATTCTTCCGTATATAGAACCAGTCCCACCATGGCATCTCCAGTTCTTGGTTGAACAGCGGCTGGATTGAGAACGTCAAAAGGATACATGGTACAGATATCGTCTAAACTCATATGATAAAGGTCTGTGGTTGCTGTTGTTGGATTGGTCCAATGTGCTATAGCTGAATTAAAACGAGTATTTGATTGATAATAAGTGCAGGATAAGCTATCGAGATGTACCCCTTCAAAACTAGGGTTGAGTACTAAGTTTTCTTGGCCATAGCTAAGCGGACTGTAAACGAAAAAAGAAAGAAATCCCCATAAGAGGATGGCGGTTAATTGAATATTGTTTTTCATGTGAATGTATTTTTAAATTTAGATTGGGAGACTAAAAAAAAAGATACAATGCACCAATACTTTATCTTACTAGCCATTACAAAGTCCCACTGGTACCAGTAGGGAATCAGAAATAGAAAGCGATAAAGGTGCAGGGGTATTTCTTACACTAATTCTAGTAGGAGAAGATTCCATTACAACGGCTTCTAAAGCCAATGGAGTTCGTTTCTCTTGAGTAGAAAAGTGCGAAAGGGAGACGGTCATAATCGCGTATTGGGAGTTGTTTTAGCGTCAATAGCGTTGGTTTTGTGTTTTGTATCTAAACAAAAACACAACGTTTGTTGCTGAAATATAGGATTATGTAATGAAAATCGGTAATAAGGTATGATTTCCTTATTACTGATTAGTCAAATATAAATAAAAAGGAATAAAATAGAGTATTTATTCTTGAAATATAAAAAATAATTCTGTTTTTCTGACTGATGTCCACGTTGCTAGTGGATTATTTAGGACTCTAGCTCAAGTAGGATAAAAAACGAATGGGGGTAAAAAACGAACCCCCAATATCGGGCAGTTACGCTCACAAACTGTGACCGAAACTACGCCTGCTTTTGAGGTGAAATCCCCCATTGATTCATATTGGCGTGATTAAAATCTTGTTTGTATCTGTCGGGAATTTTCCCTAAAAGTAAAGCCCCCACTTCTACAGAAGGAAAAATTTCTTCATAGGTCAACATATCGTTTAAGGCAACTCGTCTATAAATATGGCTGCGGGTAATGTTTTTCATATCATCTAGCCCGGAAGCACCTAATAATTCTACAAAACTCTCAATCGTTCCTTTGTGATAGTTAGCCATTCGTACTTTTTTGTCTGCCACATCCAAGCCTATAGTCAGCTTAGGATCTTGCGTAGCAATTCCAGTAGGGCATCGGTTGGTATTACACAAGAGAGCTTGAATACAGCCGACTGCAATCATCATTGCGCGAGCTGCATTACAGGTATCTGCACCTAAAGCCATGGCTCGGGCGATATGAAACGAAGAGGTTACTTTTCCAGAAGCGATGATCTTAATGTGTTGGCGGATTCCCATGCCTGTTAAAATATTGTGTACAAACGCCAATCCGTCTAGCATCGGGGCACCCATATAGTTAGAGAACTCTTGAGGAGCCGCTCCTGTTCCGCCCTCTCCACCATCTACCGTAATAAAATCAGGATACGTATCTAAATGAACCATTGCCTTACAAATCGATATAAACTCTGCCTTATGGCCAATACACAGTTTAAAACCAATAGGCTTACCTTCCGATAAATCCCTTAATTTTTTGATAAATTCAACTAATTCCAAGGGCGAATTAAACGCAGAGTGATAAGGAGGAGAAGCGACAATCGTATGCGGTTTCACGTGTCTAATTTGCGCAATTTCGACCGTGTTTTTTGAGGCAGGAAGTATTCCACCATGCCCTGGTTTAGCCCCTTGCGAAATTTTCAACTCGATCATTTTAATGTTAGGTAATTTCGCTTTTTCAGCAAATAATTGAGCGTCAAAGGCGCCATGTTCGTCTCTACATCCAAAGTATCCCGTACCAATTTGCCAAATTAAGTCGCCTCCGCATTTCAAATGATATGGGCTGATTCCTCCTTCTCCTGTATTATGGGCAAAATTACCTAACTTTGCACCACCATTCATGGCTTCCACAGCCTGAGCACTTAAAGAACCAAAGCTCATGGCTGAAATATTGAGGATACTAGCAGAATACGGTTGCTTACAATCTTTGTTGCCAAACAGTACGCGAGGATTGTGATTTAAGGTATCAAATGCTTTTGGAGCAATAGAATGACACATCCATTCGTACCCTTCCGCATATACGTCTAATTGGGTTCCAAAAGGAATCGTTTCCAATTCTTTTTTAGCTCGTTGATAAATCGTTGCGCGGTCAATACGACTGATTGGCTTACCATCCGTATCCGATTCAATAAAATACTGATACATTTTCGGACGAAGTTCTTCCATCACATAGCGAAGTCGACCAAAAATAGGGTAAATCCGTCTCAGTGTATGCTTCTTCTGATACATGTCTTGATACCCCATAAGGACAAAGAATAATGTAATGGCGAAAAAAATACTCCAGTTTTTATTTAAAAATACAGAGAGTAGAAGCAGTACAATCAAAAGTAAAGTTGAGAAAATAACGAATTGTTTACGCATAGTTTACCTGGTTTTAAGGATCATTTCGACTATAAAAATAGAAGATATGGATTCGTATTGAAACGAATTCAAACTAATATAAGAAGCAATGATTTAACCCTAAATTTACAGATTAAAAATTAATAATAAAATATTATTTATTTTTTGTAGGGGGGGGAGGAAGGGTAATGTAGGGCTTATCTTCGGATCATACCCAGCAGAAAAAGGGATTTTGTATTTTAAATAGGGGAGATAGGGATAAAAAAACCGATAACGAGTGTTATCGGTTTTAAGGGGAAAGATATGTTCTTTTGTGTTTTTCGACTTGTGCGAATTGCAAATATGCAAGATTTTTAGTATTGATTTTCAGTTTGTTTATATTTTTTCTTATAATAACTCAATTCCTTATAAATTCCCTCATCTAAAATTCGCCAATATTTCCATCCATTTATACTGGTTTTCGTTATTGCTCTTCCAGCTCCACTAGGAAAAGCAAAAGTTTTCATTTCGTTATTGAGATTGAGTGTTATCGCTCCTTCTTTATCTATAGTCCCAATTATTTCATTATTCGGCGATGAATACACCTTAGTTCCGATTTTAATAATTCCAGCGTTAATAATCATTTTTAATGTTATGTCTGGTTTTTCGTCGTATGTCATATTCTAATCTTTTACTGCAAAACGAATTCGATACAATTGCTTTAAAGAAGTTTTAATAGGTTCATAATATTCTAAAATACCATATATTTCCATTAAAGCGTGTTCAAAGGTAATTCTGTCTGCTGATTCTAATTCCTGTTCTAGTGGTAATCTATTTCGTCGCATAATTGGACTAAACAATTCGATAATCTGTATTTTTTGGTCATTTGTCAAGATGTTAGGATTCAAAATCTTAAAGTCTTTTTCAAATTTAGTTGCTCTTAAATCTAATGCTCCTAAACCACGACCAAAACCAAAACTCTCAATCAAAAATAGACTTGCAGTACTATTAAGAAGTGCTAAGTATAATGTCTTGTTTTCTTGTTGAAATTTATCTCGTAATGAAAAGCCTATCATTCTTTGGTCTATAAATGAACTATTCTCAAATTTTGCAATAAATAGACTTTTATCATAATTTACATTAGCCACAAAGTCAGCCATATTTTCAGTTGACATTTCATACCAATGCATATTAGGTTTTGCTAAAACTTCAGGTAAAGGTCTATTAGTTCCATTTCTTTGGTTTTCAAATGATCTAATCCACGCCAAAGCCCCATTATGACCTAAATTTTCTAGTTCTTCGATACTTTTAGAACAGCAAAATGCTTCTGCATTAGAAACACATTCTAAATTTGTCGTATTTCTCAAGTGTTTAAGAACAGGTTCGAGATATTCTTGTTCAATATTATGTCCTTGCGCAGGATAAAACATAGGATTCCAACCTCGTCTTTCTCCTCTAGTAAAATGGAAAATATCACTTGTGTTAATAAACTTATCTTTAATATTATTTACCCAATTTAGATTGGAAAAATAACCAGACCAAGGAATCCCAAATTCTTTAAATGTGTTTATTTGTGCTAGAGAATATTTATTTATCATTAAGTCTTCTGATTCCACACCAACAATTATATTATCACTCAAAATTTTTATATTATCAATTAACTCCAATTCTTTTGTTAAGGTGCAAAATGAGATTTGATAATTATTTTGTGAAGGTGTTTTAGGATCTTTTTTAGATGCTACCAACATCGTTGTTACGACTTTGGCATTATCAAACCATTTTCCTTTTCCAGAAATTACTACGAATTCTATTTTGAAAAATTTCAGGAAAAATTTCAGAAATTTTTCACCATAATCAGTACCTAACCAAGCATTTGAAAGTATGAGTCCGATTTTTCCATTCTCGGATAAAAATTGATGAAGATAAAAAGGAATGTATGCAAAAATATCACTTTTGCCACTTAGTGTTTCTGTTGTACCTGTTTTTTCTTGAATCCAATCGTTAATGTCTACTATATGTGAATTCAAAACTTTCATTTCTTTGCTCTCAATGAATGGTAAATTAGAAACAACATAATCGACTGTTGGGAATTCCTTTTCAACTATTTCTCCATTATTTGGATCTTGAAATTTTATTACTTCTCCTATTTTTAATTCGATTACATCAGAACTAAAAACGTTTATTATTTTACCTATATTTGAAGGCTTAGCCAACGACAATGTGGAAAGTTGAATTGGAAACGAATGTTTGTCGGATGCCCATATGCTATTAAGAATGTCTTCTGGTCCTATTTCATATTCTTCTTTTAATTCATAGGCTTGTTTTATAATTGTACCTGTTCCACAACAAGGGTCAATTACTATTTTAGTTTTGTCGTCAATGGTTAAGCGGGTTAACAAATCTGCCAATTTTTTGGGTGTAGAAAATTGACCTGCAACTTTTCGTTTAGCTGTAGTGATTGTGCTTTGAAGTAATTGATGAAGAATTTCAATTTCAACAGCTTCGATATTTATCGTACAAAGAAACTGATTTAATTCCGTTAATTCACTCCAAGCTGTTTCTGAAATAAATGGCTGACCAAGATTGGGACTGAAAATATTCCAGAAATCACATTTTTGAGAAATAGATTTTAGAATTTCTATAGCATCAACTATAGAAGTTGACCTTTCAATATTCTCGATTTCTTTTGCTTCGTTAAAATGCTTTTTTAAGATATGAGCAAAAACTATTTTAAAAATCCAATCCGTTAAAATTACCATTGACAAAGTAGGTAGTTTGTGTTCAATTTTATTTGAAGCAAAACCATATTCATTTGAAGATGAATTCCACCAAAGATTGATTTCAGCATCTAATCGACGATTAGATCTCGCTCTAATTCTTAATGTCTCAGCTGTATTATGAGTGTTTTCTAAAACAACATCAATTACTTCATCAATTGATAAAATTTCTTTTGAAGTTACTTCGTCAATTGCTCCTGATTCAAAAAAATTGTTTAAATCAGTAAGAATTTCAAATAATAATTTTTTCCAAACTTGTTCGTTAGGTTTTACTTCAATGCGTGAATTAATATTGATATCACTCCAACTTTTTAGAATTTTAAATGTATTCCCATTTCTGGTATACAAAACAGCACTTTTAACGTTCCATAACAGGAAGCTATCTCTTTTTAAAATAAGTGCCTTTTTTATTGCATTGCTTATAAATTCCGCATCATTTATTTGTGTGTCAGGCATTTTTAATTCCCAACCTTGTACGATTATATTTTTAGTGAGGTCTTTAAAGAGCAAAACATCAGGAAAAAGACTTTTATTATTAGTGCTTATAGTATTTTCTCCACCAGCTCCCTTAAAATGCCAACTTTTATTTGCTAAAAAAACTTCGATTGCACTAATGACATCAATTGCCCAGCTTCTCTCGTTATACGTAACTTTTGCCATGGAGCACTTAGATTTTATAGTTTAACGTATGGTATTTTGCTATAGGTTCATTAAATAGACGCAAAGTAGATTTCTCTACTTCCTTGCTCTTTAATATTTCTTGTATTCTATCGGTGCAAATTTTAATATAGTCCACCTCTTTAACTTTATGTAAATGTACATCTTCATTTTTTTCAATTCCAATGAAGTTTCTGTTTTCAAGAATTGCTGAAAGTAAGAAACTGCCGCTACCACAAGCATTATCAAGTACTACATCTCCCGGTTTCGTAAAAGTTTTAATTAAGTACCTACCTAGTTCGATTGGCTTTTGTGTTGGATGATATACGGTGCCTTCAGATTCTGCTGTTTTTATATAGACAAAGTCTTCAATAAACTGTTCCTCATAAGCAATAACATCTGTTGGATATCTATTCCCATTACTTTTGACGTGATTTGATTTAAAGTCCCCGTAACTTCCCGTGAGTTGGTCTTTTCTGAATCCCTTGTCATAAGCTTCCCCTTTCGTCATTTGAGGATTATAGACTGGTTGTTTTTTATAAAAAACGCAAATATCCTCGTGCTTTCTCAACGGCTGTTTTTTGGCATTAAGGAAATTTGTTGCTTTTGATTTTATCCAAACGATTTTATACTTAAAATGTTTCTCATTACTCAATATTAGTTTTGCAGTAAAAACTCCCTGAGAGGTAAGTACAATAGCTCCATTATCTTTGATTATCCTGTAATATTCAGTCCAAAGTTTATCTAGGTCGATGACAGAATCCCACTTGTTTTGGGTCGTTCCGTAAGGTAAATCACATAAAATCATATCTATGCTTTTACTAGGAATTCCCTTCATTTCTTCAAGACAATCGCCTTGAATTACTTTATTTAGATATTTATTTAAATTATTTGACATATTTTAGAGCTTGATACTTTCTTGTTTAGCATTAATCTGATGTAAGTATTTAACCTTTTTCCCCGCAATAATAAGTGCGTTTGTTGAGCAACTACTGTTGTAAAGCTTTTGTGCAGATAAACCATTGAAAAACTCTGTTTTTTAGTTCTTCTACATCTATGTCGAACATATCTGCTAGTTTATTTAAACGATTTTCGTCAAAATCCCGTTTTTCATTTTCGATTTTACTCAGATTAACAGAGTCCAAATTTAATTTAGCACCGCGATGAGTTAATAAAGCTATGTTTTGTTCGTAATTGTCTGATATATTCTCCGAAAGATTGTTTCATTTGACTTGTTTTTTAGACTTGTCAATCTACGACAAAAATAGTAAACATTTCGTGATTCCCAATTCTAGCGGTGGAAGAAGTAAAGTCCTTTTTATTTTGTGAGGGATGAGTAAAATGAGTTTGGTTGCCTATTCGCAAGTTTTTTCACGCTAACGTAAAACGCTAGCCTTCTAAATAGTGTCGTTATTTCTTGTATTAATAATCAAGCTAAGTATTTAACTAGAAATTATCGGGATTTAATAACTTCAATACTGTAATGAATACTATAGAAAATATCTGTATACCTCGATGGCGCGGATTTGCAATCCGTGCCTTTATTTATACACACAGGCTACAAGTCCACACAATCAGGTTTAACTTCGTTCAATTTAGCTAAAGCTATGAGTGCAATCCGTATCTATATCTATCCTTTAAATACAGTCTCAAGATTATTATTTAAATCTGAATAATTACATACCAAACTGAAATAGTAATTAGGTATTTACAACAACCTTTTCTTTTACAATTTAGCGCACGGATTACAAATCCGCGCGATGGGGCAAGCCGATGTTAACTGCTGTTGTTATTTTTATCTTCCTATTATATTTAATAAATCGTAAGAAAACTCATTGTCATTTTCTAAGAGTAGTTTTTTAGCATGATCTATTTCGTTATTTGCAATATAAAATAATGCTAACTGATAATTAGCTTGTTCAACTTCGTAATCTGAATAACTTTTCTTGTTATTCGTAACATTTAAAAATAGCTCTTTAGCTTTTGACTTATTGACCAATGTCCCGATACCATACAAATAATGAAAAGCAAGTTCAATAGGATATACGTTATCTATTTCAAAGACTTTGTAAAGTAATTTATAAGTTTCATCGTAATTACCTAAATCACGATAAACTGTTGACAAATTAAAAGCTGCTATACTCATGTTTTTAGAGATTAATTCGGTATAAAGTTCTATTGATTTTTGTATATTTTTTTCACAACCTAATCCTTCTGATAATAAATCTGCAACTCTAATTTTGCAATAATTATTCTCTGAACCTTTTAAATACCATTCAAAAGCTTTTTCTAAGTTTGTTTTAATCTCAAAGTTATTCTTACAAATTATCCCATATTCATATGCTTGACCTATTTGTAAAAAATCATCTTCAGATTTATCAGCTTTATTTAATAAATTATTCCAATCTTCAATGCTTTTAATTTGTTTCATTTATGATGGGTTTGGTTTTACAATTGCAGTTAACATTGTTTTTTTATGAAATACAATAGAGCATAGTTTCGTAAAACCACATCTATATCCGTATTTCGGATAACACGCTGTTAATATATCTAGTTTTGCTGTAAGTTAAATACTTAACAAGCTGAATTATTATGTTTAGCGAAACTATCCAAATAAAAATATCTTTTTAAAATAGGGATAGCGAGAGAGTTAATATCAAGTCAAACATATTAAAACTTTCTCTAATATTATTACGGAAATCCGTAAACCACTCAATATTTTTAGTCTATCTACTATTTCTACAAAAAACTAACGACTTCGGAGTAGTTTTCCAGCCCTCTGCAAGAGCAAGTAGTTTTGATAGTACGAACGTAGTTTCGAGTGCCTCAAAACATAACTTAGGATGCTGTGATCTTTCGATTACTAAATCCTCCAATTTTACAAAGTAAAATCTATAGTGATTTCATAGTAGTAAATTACTCACTATTTGACACTAAAGTGCCAAGTATAGCCTTAAAATTCCATTTAAATTTTTCAAAGCATACATATACTTTCTTTGTTGTAAGATAGTAAAGTAAGTTTTGCAATTGTCTTTGAAACAATACCTTAAATCTGTTTTAAAATGATCTTGGTGTAAAAACGTATAAGTACAAAGTTTTCGACAAGCTAAACCTTAATGTAAAATATAAACCTTTAAAAAAGTACAATATGGAAACAGCAAAACAACCATCAATAATAGACACTCAAAAACAGCGTAGCAAAGGTATGGCGTATCAAATGAAAGGTTAAGCAAGATGTTAGGACATAAGAATATTGCCACTACGCAGATTTGCACCAAGATACGCAACGTGAAAGTAGGTGAGGATAGGCAAAAGGGATCGCATAAATTTAAGGGAATGGAACAGTCATTTGTCTCGCAACTCTGAAACCGATAGCGTGATTAAAGAAAGTCAATGCAGTTTTGGTATTGGCTTTTTTTGTAATTTAGCGGTTGATATAATAACAGGTGGGCATAATGAAAAAAATCTTTGTGATAAATGGAAGTGCAAGTGATAATTCTTCAAATCAAAAACTCATTGACAACTTTGCTTATTTGACAAAAGAATTTTTTAATTTAACTGTTTTTAATGACTTAAAAACACTACCGCATTTTAATCCCGAACTTTCCGTTGCCAATACACCAAAAATAATATCAGATTTTAGGTACAATATTGAAATGGCAGACGGCGTTTTGATTTGTACACCTGAATATATTTTCAGTATTCCAAGCGGACTTAAAAATGCTATTGAATGGTGCGTTTCAACAACTTTATTTGCCGATAAGCCGACAGGAATTATCACAGCTTCTGCAAATGGCGAAAAGGGACATGAAGAACTACAACTCCTAGCAAATACCATTATGGCAAAATTTACACCTGAAACGACTTTATTAATTAAAGGTATCAAAGGAAAAATAAACGAAAGTGGCAATATAATTGATGATAAAACGAAAGACGACTTAAAAAAATTTATTGACGCATTTAAGAAACTTTTATAGAACTCCACCGCCCACCGCTTAAAGCAATGGACCGTTTCCTTGATTGACCGATACGGTTACAGTTTTATACAATCGGCTAACGCTGATAGTTATCTTCCAATACCTTGCGAATATCGCTGTTACAGAAAAGAATTTTCCGTTCGAGTTTGATAAACGGTATCAGTCCGTTATCTCTGTACTGTTGCAATGTCCATTTGCTGATATGCAACATAATTTCTATTCACTAAAAACGTTCTAAAATGACAGTGTAAAATTCTTTGGTTCCTTTTGGCGTCTGGGTTTGCCAAGTTGAAAGGTACACATCGCTTGGATTTTTTTGTGCACCGAATCTATAACCTTTTTAGGTGCACTTTTGAATAAAATGCGATACCCCTAAAAAAGAAAAAATCTATAACTCATTGTGACATAGGTTTTGTGCTTTTTTATTAAGATAATTTTCCCCATTTATCTCACTGATTTTATATTTTGTTTTGGTGTTTGATGAATTTATACTGCGTTCCGATTTCCCTTTTCCCATCTCCCTTTTCCAATAAAGGGATTAGAGATCCCAAACAAGGGTAAATAAACACAAAGAAAAACCAATCCCTCATTGCATTCGGTCTTGTGCTTTTTTTATTTCCAAAAAGTACCCACAAAGCGAGCTTTGGGTACTTTTTGGAAATAAAAAAACCGATAACGAGTGTTATCGGTTTTCTTCGCGGAGAAAGAGGGTTAGCCTCTTTTACTTCGTATGCTTTATAAATAGGGAGGTTCACTTTTTTGAATTGGAGTGAGCACCTTATTCGGAAAGTTTTATGCTATGATTGGTATTGTTTGATTCAAAACCAAATATACTATTTAATAATTGATTTTGAGGTAAAAGAGATTTTAAAAATTTAACACTGTCCCAAAGACGTGTTTTTGGATGAGTTTTTTCAAAAATAATTCTTTCTATTCTTAAAAATGTCAAACTTAATAGATTTATCGAAGAATCACATAAATCGAGTCTTTTATTTCTTTTATATATAGCGTATTTACTTATTTTTCTAGAATCTATACTTACAATTGAACTTGATATTCCGGTGCTAATAATCAAGTGCTTTTTATATTTTTAGTTTGATGTAATTTACCCAAACTTGTTCTCGATCGTTACTTTTCTTAAAATTTTCCAGCATAAACTCTCGATTGTATTTTACTTTTTCGTTGAAATGCAATTTTCCATTTACGTAAACTTTTATTTTCTTTTTCAAGTTGACCATTTCAGGCGAAATGTTTATGACAAATGATTGGATACTTGATGTTTTAATTCGGAAAATATTATTACCATATTCGGCTTTTATTTTCCCTGATTTTCTTGGAAATTTAAAAGCATCGATGTTCACTTCTTTTTCGATTAAATTATCATTATTGTCATCTTCTAGGTCTTCAAATTCTAACCATTTGGAAATTTTAAAGTTCAATTCTTTATGCCAGGGTGTTTTTAAATTTAAAGTATCTAATTTTATGTCTGAAACCCAATCAATATTGCCATATTTTTCATCGTCTAGTTCCCAATAAATTTCTTTCGGAAACGGATCTCGTCTCCTTTGAATTAAATCCTCAAAAAGAATTTGATATGCAGGTTCAGACTCATCAAATTGTGGAAACCAATGTGGAAACCCATTATAGCGGTATTCTTTGTAATCTGCGTTGATTTCGTTCATCAGCTTAGTGAAATCATCGTTGGCATTAGGTGGATAGTAATAGTCTTCATCAGTTGAAAAGTTGATAAACGAACGGTTTTTACCGTTTTCGACAAAAGTTCCTCCTGTAAAAACCATAGGATAAGTGTTGAATCCATAGAAACCAGCAAATTGTGTTGGCTGTTTCATCCAATACGAAAAAGAACCTGTGGCTCCGTTTGAATGTCCTGAAATAAAAACTTTGTTATCATCTATGCTGACCCCTTTTTTGATCAGTCTCAACATTTCAGGTATCATATAAAATCCATCATCAGGTGTCATCCAATTGTATTGCTTATTTCCTTTGGGAAAAATCAAAATGACTTCATTTTGCTCTGCATATTTCGTATAATAACGATTCCAACCTCCTAACCAATCAGCAAGTTGATAATCAGTTAAAACATTTTGCCTAACTGCACCGTGGAGGAAAAAGAGTACTGCATATTTCTTTTGAGGATTATAATTTTTGGGCAAGTGAATGAAAAACGAAGTTCTTGTTGAATCATTGATTGGAAAAGAAAGAGAATAATCTTGATTCTTCTTTAGCAAGTAGGGATGGTACTTTTTAATTGCTACATACAAATTTTCAGCACTTTCAATTTCTATCAAATTGTTATTAGAAACATCATAAAACTCCTTTTCTTTTTGCTTTAATTCATCATAAAAAAGCACTTTATCTTCTAATGCTTTTTGTTTTAGAATATTCCACCTTAGATCAGAAAGTAAGTTTTTGTACTCACTTTCGGAGTAACTTCCTAAAATATAACTCCAGCCAGGATAACCATCTTCATCAGTTTTCATCGCCGCAAGTGGTGTGAGATATTTGAATGCTTTATCGTAATCTTTTAATTCAGAAGCAAGAACGGAAGATTTATATAATCCAGTTCCATCAATGCTATCAGGATAAGTTTCAAAAGCGCTTTCATACATTTCCAATGCTTTTTTGTAACCTGATTCATCTTTTGCTTTCCACATAGTTTCCAATGCTTGTTGGGACAATTTGGAGTAATTTTCCTGCGCCTTGACGTTTAAGGCAAAAAAAAACAATACTAATGCAATATAATACCTCATTTTATTAAATTTTAATACAGCAAAACTAAAAACAAGTATTTACAAAAAATTGTACAATTGGAACATCAGCAATTAAGATTGCAAATGCCAAAAGGTATCTTCATCACCTAAGATTTTACCTTTGTCAAAAAAGACCTTTGGAGATTGCTCGGTGAGATGTTTATAAGTTTTAATTAAATGAGACTGATCATTAAAATTAAATTTGTGAGCCAATTCTGTAAAATTATTTTCAGGATTTTCAAAAAGCTTTTCATTGATTGTTTTTCTAAAAATAACAATATTTTGAAATTTTTTGATAGAAACGCCTAAGTGTAGCTGAAAAATCCGATTTAGATGTTGGCGGCTAATTCCGATTTTATTGGAAATTTCAGTAATCGATAAAGTTCCATTATGCTCAAAAATATAGGAAATAGCATCTTCAAGAGTTTGATTATTAAATGGCTGTATTTTTTTTTCAAAAAAATCATCCAATAAATCAACAAGAATTTCGGTTTTTGTTGTAGAGAAAATTTTTTTCAATTCTTTCTCGTTAAGGAAGTTAAAATCAGTGATATAATTAGTAAAGTTTAGATTACGATAAAACTGTTGAATGCCCAAAGGATTAAAAACAACAACAATGCGATGCACTCTTCCGATTTGTGTTACATCAAGCACCTTCTCGCGAATTGGTGTAAAAATCTGAAAAGGTTTTGTAGTTTCATCAAAAACCATAGTTCCATTTTCTAATCGATTGTGCGATTTATAAATTGAGATCGTATTGTTGAAATGTGGGAAACATTGAAATTCATTGATTATATTATTGGGTTTAATGTCCAAGTAATAATAATCAACATACTTTTGGATAATAGTGCTTTTTGGCTTGAACGTTTGAAATATTTCTTTCATTTCCTGATAATAACTTTTTTTAAAATAACGTCTAATGGTTTTCTATTTTGCGAAAATGACGATTCTCACCGCTAAACTGCAGACAAGGCAAGAATTTCAAACTTACAAAAAGTTTTAGACAAAGTATGAAACTGCCTCTTTTCCAAACGCTAGTTTGATACTAGCTTATTTATTAAAAAAAAGTAATTCGTTTCTTTCAAACAAATCTTCGATTTCCTCCTCTATATTTTGAGTCTATCTACTATCTCAACAAAAAAAACAACGACTTCGGAGTAGTTTTCCAGCCCTCTGCAAGAGCAAGTAGTTTTGATGGCACGAACTGTATTTCGAGTGCCTCAAAACATAACTTGCTGTGATCTTTCGATTACTAAATCCACCAATTTTACAAAGTAAAATCTATAGTGATTTCATATTAAGAAATCACTTACTATTTGACACTAAAGAGCCAAGTGTAACCTTAAAAATCCATTTAAGGTTTTCAAACTGGATATATATTTCCTTTGCTCTAAGATAGTAAAGTAAGTTTTGCAATTATCTTTCAATTAGCGCTTTAAAGCTGTTTTAAAATAATCTTAGTGTAAATACTTACAAGAGTAAAGTTTTCGACAAGCTAAAGCTTACAACTATCCATAATGTAAAATGTAAACCTTTAAAAATGTACAATATGGGAACAGTAAACCAACCATCAAAAAAAGACACTCAAAATGAGTTACTTGATGAAGATTATTTAATGAATATCATGAGCGGTGATATAGAAGTTAAGTCTGTAGAACAAAAACCTATCGTAGAAGAAAAAGAAGAATCTCTAATCCAAGAAAAAACAACAAAGGTCAAAGAGAACAAAATAAAGAAAGAATTAGCAACTACTACATACCAAGAGCTTTTTTTAATTAATGAATTTCCTTCATCAAGAGCTGGAAAGGTCGTTTATATCCGACCTGAGTATCACGAAGTATTAATTCGTATAGCCCAATTGGCTAAAGAAGAAAAAACTACGCTTTACTCTTACTTAGACAATATCTTAAAGCAACATCTACAGCAGTATAACTCTGAGATTACCCAATATTTTAATGACAAATTTAAACCTATTTTATAATGGAAAAAATAATCACTTAGGAGAATCAACTCTAGTACAGATTACTAAGAGTATAGAGAATTATATAGATACTTTTTTAAAAGAAGTATCTACTAAAGCAAAAGATGGCAAAACGATTTATATTCGTCCAGAGTTCCATAAGAAGTTAACACGTATAGTTCAAGTAATAGGAGAAAATAAGATATCTGTATATGCTTATTTATATAATCTATCAAACACTTTAAAGGTATTGTAACGGCTTAAACAACAAAGGCATTTATAAGATGCCTTTGTTAATGAAGAATTAATAATTTGATTTGCCATGATTTAAAAGCTTAAAATAATAATAAACCTACTTGATTTTTTTGTATTTATACTTCTATTATTAATTTCTATTATAGTCGTTTTTTATAAAGATATTAGGGTTGCCATATAAATGCATTGCGAGCCTACCTTCAGGAACAAAAAAATTATTGGAGATTTTTTCTTGATAATCAGCTAATGAATTATTTGCAATACAAACTGCTTCACTAATTGAATATCCTTCTATAAAACTTTCTAGAAAGTAGTTTAGCCAAAAAGATGGAATTGTAGCATCAAGCGCCCAAAACGGAGCTATTACAGCTTTATAACCACTATTAATTAAATCATGTACCAAAGATTGAACTTGATTAGAAAACAAATCCATATTAATTGATCCTGAATGACAAATAAATAATATTGCTATATCTCCCTGTAGGCTTCCCCATTTTATTGAATTTAAAATTTCAATTACTGAAGTATCATTTTTTTATTTAGGAAATCGTTAATAGTTTCTTTTATAAGAGACTGTTTCGATTTAAAATTTAATAAGTGATTTGAAATTAATAAAGATAAAAATATTCTTTAACTTACTGAATATTTACCTTATCTAAATTTTGAACTTTGTTTAGTATTGTAATTTCTGAAAAAGAATTTTTTTTATCCATTTGAATAAGTGTTCCCTCTAAAATAGCTGTTTTGTTAGTTAATTGATCTTTGTAAGAAATTGTAATATCATTACCTAATTGAATGTTATAACCACTATTCACAATCATATAGCAAGTAGTTTTTACTGAGCTATCACAAGATATTTTGGTGGTTCCTCCGTAGATCACAATATTTGCAGCGCCATGTACCTCAAGGGTATATTGTGCTTGCGCTTTTATAGATACTGTTACAATGAACAGTAGAATTAAATAAGTTACTGTTTTCATAATATATAAATTTATTTTTCTATTAATTCTAATTTTCCAAAATTTATTGTTTCATCAATCCATTTTTTCTGTAAAGTATATTTCTTACTATTTAAAAAAATTTCTGTATTAAAATATTCTCCCTTTGTAACATTTGTTGCTAAATCAACCATTTTTACTTTTTGATTTAGTGGATCTAATTTCAATGTAGCTAAACCTCCAAATTCATTTTTATTTTCTGAATTTAGCACATCAATATTTGTAATAATTGTATTTTCATCAAGTATGTTTAAAGAAGAATATACCCAATTGGATAGTAAGAATTCATTATCATTAAAAAAGAAGGAATTTGTTAAATAATATGTATCGTATTGATCAATATCTAATAGTGTTGAAATGTTTTTTTTATCTTTTATTTTTTTTACGGCTATAAAATCATCGGAAATCATATGAATATTATCTAGAGATTCACCTATCTGATACATTCTTTTTATTCTAAATCTACAAAACACCATATTTTCCTTGCTACTGAAGGACTGAATCTTGAGCATATCCATATTAAAATTTTTATAAATTGGTTTCGCATCTTTGAAATTAATTAAGGTAAAATCTTTTAGCTCTTTCTTATCTCTTAATGGTAAATTATATAGTTTTAAACTATCCACTATATGACTGTTTAAAAAAATAGGAGTATAGGTTGAATCTTTTTTTAGGAGGAGTAAAGCAATATCCATATTATTGTCAAGCGCAATAATATTTTCTTCTAAAATTGAAGCTATAATAGGTGAAGTATCAGAAAAAATAGAATCTTTTATAGAAAAAACAACCTTTTTATCGATTTTTATTTTACTTAAGTGAAGGTTGATTTTTGTTGGGTCAGTTATCAATTCAGCATTATCTCTTAAGTAGAGTATTGTCCTTGATGCTACACCAAAATTATGAAATATATCTTTATCAAAAATAAAGTTATATTGTAGTTTATAATTATTAAGATATTTTTTGGCATAGGCAATGTTATCTGTGATTACATTAATTTTAATATTTTCTGCAAGAACTACTTTTTTTTCTATTAAATCTAATGTACTATGTAGGTATAAGATACAATTTTCACAATCATTTTTTGAAAATAAAATATAAATCGTAGTTTCTTCACTATTTAAATGATGAATCTCATCTATATATTCATCTATTTGTTTGAAATCTTGTGAATATATAGAATTTCCTCCCAATGAAGTAATGAAAAAAAGTAATACTAAATAACAATATTTCTTTATCATAATTTTATTTTATTTAATTAGGCATAGTAGTACTATGCCTAATGGTATAATTTTATTTTTCTGTTTTGAATATTAAAATATTATCAGAATACTCTATTAATTTACCTGTAAATTTTACTGGTAATTTTTCTTTAATGGGATATACTTCAACATCGACCTTTGCGTAAGACGTAACAGGTCCTGATATAGTCATTGTATAACAATCAGTATCAATTTTAGAATTACAATTAATTCTTGTATCCCCATTACTTCTTATTGTAATACTAGCCTCACCATGTGCTATTATAGTTTGAGTTTGCGCATGCATTTGAAAACATCCAAAACCAATGAATGTACTTAGAATAATTAATTTTTTCATAATATATTTCTTTTAGTATGTATAAGTTAATTTTTTAGTAGTATAGTTACCGTATCCCAATTACATTTTTCGCTTTCTTTGGTATTTATCAATTTACCAGTATATTTTAGTTCTTTTATATTGGAATCATTTATGTGGATAGTAACATCACTATTTTCAGATAAAAATGGTTCTTGAGAAATTGGCTCAATGATTAATCTGTAACATTCTGTTTGTACTTGTGTATCGCATACAAGTTTAACCTCTGATCCTTTTTTTATAAAGATACTTGATTCACCTCTTACTGTCATTGATTGAGCAGATGCATTAATAGCAATTAGCCCCATAATAAGTAAATATGTTTTTTTCATATTCTTTCATTTTTAATTACTATTTAGTTTAAAAATTAACGTTAATTATAGTTAAATTTAAGTATTTTTTTTGCACAAAAAAAATATACTTGTTTTTTTTTTAAAATATTTTATCCTAATAATGTTTTTTCGGTTCGTTTTTTAATATAAAAATATATTTTTTAAATGTGAATACTGTTTATATACTCTATTCGTTTTTAAATAATAAACGCGAATTTACAATCTGCTTGTAGTACAGTTGAATTTTTAAGGATTATGATCTATTAGTCCACTTTCTGTTGGATGATTTTCTTCGTGTCAAAAAAACTGTAACGCCTGCATTTTTTGCACCAATGTTTCCATTCCCTGGTCATTGATGGTGTATAAAATAATAATGGGTCTATTCAAGCCATCGTAAAAACTTAGAAGGGTATGATTGGACTTGCTAACTTAGTCTGGACAAAGAGTTAAGCTTAAAAACTTATCTTTGACTTATGAAAAGAATTAGAAAGACTTACGATGCAGCTTTTAAGAAGCAAGCCGTTGAACTGGCTAAGGAAAGAACAAACAAATCAGAATTAGCTCGTGAACTTGGAATTCGAGCCACCTTGTTATATAAATGGTGTAAAGAGGCTCAAGAGTTTGGAGATGCTAGTTTTCCAGGTAATGGCAAACAAAAGCTTACACCAGAACAAGAAAGAATAAAAGAGTTAGAAAAGAAGTTAGCAGCTGTTGAATTAGAACATGAAATATTAAAAAAAGCAATCGGCATTTTCTCAAAGACCGGCAAATGATTTACCTGTTCATATTTAATCATGAACATGAATTTCCGATTGGGATTATGTGTAAGGTTTTAGAGGTAAGTAGAAGTGGTTATTATCATTGGAAACGGTCTCCTGTTAATAAAAGTAAACAAGCCAAAGCAGATCTAAAACGAGTTATTACAGAAGTTTACTTCGAGTTTAAACAGCGTTATGGTAGTCCTCGCCTTACAATAGAACTGAATGCACGAGGTTATAAAGTGTCTAAGCCAACAGTAGCTAAGTATATGAGAGAGTTAGGATTACGTAGTAAAGCAGCTCGACAATATAGAATTACCACAGATTCTGAACACAATTATTTAGTAGTTGACAATATTTTAGATAGAGAATTTACACAAACCGAACCAGGGAAAGCTTGGGTATTCGATATTAATTATATCGCTGTAAAAGAAGGGTTTATTTATTTATCTAACTACAATAATAGATCTATTCGATAGAAAGGTGATTGGATGGAGTCTGAGTAAAGATATGTCAACGGAAAACACCACTTTAGCAGCCTTTAAAATGGCTAAAAAGAACAGATCTTTTGAAGACAGATTAATTTTCCATTCTGACCAAGGAGTACAATATGCAAACTACAAATTTGCAAATTTTTTAGAGTCCTTTAATGTTGTTAGAAGCATGAGTAGGACTTTTTCTTTTACAATTTAGCGCACGGATTACAAATCCGCGCGATCGGTGTTATTTTTTTTCAATTTCTTTTAACATTAGTTCAAGTAGTTCTATTCTATCTTGCAAATCAATTTCATTACTATTTTGTGGTACTACGTAATGTCCCTCGTTGTTAATTATTCCTTTTTCTTCCAACTCATCTAATAATGTATTTGCCCTTCTATCCGTCATACCATTTTCAATTAAAAAACCGTTTGGTAATGATGAAATCAATATCTTTTTACGGTTATGTGAGAAAACAAGTTTTGCTCCATAATTTTCAAGATTGATATTTTTAATTCTTTTTGAGTTTTTAATTTCGTTAAAAAATGGGTTCCAATGCTGACCATTAAATTGTTTTTCTTTCATTTTCCAAATACAATAATCATTATCCTTCCAAAAAAAGTAATATCCTTGATTGCAGCTTTCTCTGAATAATGAATATTTCATAAAGTAATATTTCCAATCTTTTGGGTTGTTAGAATAATTTGAAAGAGTTTCTTGAATTTTATGCTGAATTGAAATCGATTGATTGGCTATAAAGAAGTCTAAACATTGTAAAATAACCATTCTTGTTTTTTCATAAAAATGTATTTTATTATAACCTGGTGTTGTTAGGAAATTTCTAATGACACGGCTTTTATTAGACATTAAGTTTTTCAATGTACCATCGTCTTGTGAATAGTCTCCAAAGCTCAATAAAAGATTGCTCTTAGTGTTAAAATCTGAAATAATTTCATCTTCGTCAAATAGTTCTAAAAATTTATCAGCTCTATTTTTAAAGTTACTTTCCAAAGGGAACAAAGAAATACTACCTCTCAATATTTCACTATCTTCAAGTTTTTGAAGTGTTTCTCTACTTGTTGGTGATTGACTTAAATATTCATTTTTGGACTTTTCTTCTTCAATTTGGTCAGTTTTAAATGTTTTGAAGATCTCCAAATCTCCATTTACTATAAAATGTTCAGCTTCTTCAAAAACATTTCCTAAAACAGATTCACGAAGTTCATTTTCAGAGTTTACAGCTAAGTTTCTTAAGGTTCTGATTTGTTCATTAAAACTGCTATTTGGTGTTTTAAGTTGTGTAAAACAACCTAATAACAAAATTTGTTCAGGCAAAGATAAACCTCTGTAATCTGAATAGTGAAATAAGCAACGTCTTAAAAGATTTGTGTCTTTGTGTTGAAAAAATAACCTTGTCTTATGAATATCAAAGTTTTCTTTTTCAATATAGAACAAATTATTCCAAAATGTAGGCTCTTGTTGTTCTTGATTGCATATAGCGTCTAAGGTGTCAAATAAAAAATTTTGGTTTTCAATATTACTGTAGATAATTTTGAGCAAATCAGCAGATTCAACTGTATTTGTATATCGTTTATCATTTGAGTCCTTCAAATCTTTTTTGAAAGAAATAATTGAAGTAATAAAGTTGAAAAGATTAAGAAATGAATTATCAACTGTTAAAGCAATATCCTCATTCTGGGATAATGCCCCAAATTCAAAAATAATATGCCAAACTGTATCAATCCATACTCCATCAATTGATTCTTCAAAACGTTTTTTTTGTTTTGGTTCAGATATTATTTCAGCAAATCCTGCTTTAAAATATTCAAACTCCGTTAAAGGTTTTCCACGAGAATTCATTTTTATGTACAGATCGTCTGTTAAACCGACTTTCTCCATATCTAACTTGTAGAAATAAAATGGTGAGTTTTCGATTATATTCCATACAGAATTTATATCCAAATTTCTATATCTTACCTCAATATCTTTTAATACAACAAGCATTGCCTGAATACTTGGGTCAAAATCCCAAGTTTCAAAATACCAAGGCTGATTTGTAATTTCCTCATTGA
Organism: Myroides sp. DW712; assembly: GCF_046557355.1. NCBI lineage: Bacteria > Pseudomonadati > Bacteroidota > Flavobacteriia > Flavobacteriales > Flavobacteriaceae > Myroides > Myroides sp. DW712. The sequence goes on along the minus strand of NZ_JBKFDO010000009.1, from coordinate 2,434 downwards.
TATGTTTATGTGTAAATTCAGGTTTAAAATGAATCAAATTTCTATAAAACTCTGTAGTACTGTGTCTTGTTTCATATAGAAAGTAAGAAAGAAAAGTTACTTCTTCATCTGAGATATTTTCTTTTACTGAAACAAACCAATACAACAACCAAAGTGTAGTTAATCTTTGTTGCCCATCAATAGGTATGAAAGTTGTTTGATTATTAGTATCTTTTTCATTGAATCCATAAATAAAATCTAATTCAATCTCCATATCTGAATTTAACTGTTTTTTAGAAATAAAGTCAAATAAAATATCTAAAAAATCTTTTCTGATTCTATTAGTTTTTTTATCTGTTCGGCCTTGTGCATAATCTCGTTGAATAATTGGTATTTCAACCTTATTATGCAGTATTTCAATATAATTAGTTCTCATTTTCTTCAACGATTTCAGGTTTGTATAGTTTTACGCATTTACATATTTCCTTTAAGTAAGCATCTCGTTCGTCTTTAGTCCAAACAGAATAATGTTGGCCATTTTCAGATGCGTAATACTTCAGAAAAATTCTTTTGGTGGCCAATGGAATAAAAGCCCCAATTCTGTCCAATTCAATAAGTTTTCTGCGTTTTACTTCAAAAACAGAATTGCTCAACGAAATGTTTTCAGTAAGTCCGAGCAATGCCATATTTTGAATTTTATGTAAATATTCATTTTCATTACTTTCATCAGAAGGAATTAGTTTTAAAATCCTTTCACTTAAAAGTTTAAAGCTTTCATATCTGTATGTTTTCTCGTCAATTGAATCGACCTCTGCAATAATTTTTTTTGCCTTTTCTTTATCAATTGCTACATTTAATAATATGTTAGTATGTGAACGAAGCCAATTGAACCATTCTTCTCTTTTATTTTCGTTTATCCCCTCAATATTTTGAGCGTGAATATGCTCTAAGCTTTTTGTAATGCTTTTATATATTTCAAAGGGGAAAAACTCATTACTATTTTTATTGGCTCTCGTCAGTTCAATATTGGTTAAAAGTAAAACTTTAATAATTTTATCATGATCGCTTCTTTTGTCGTAACTCAAATCTTCCCAATTATCATCAATTCCATTTGAAATTAGTTGATCTATTTCTTCTTCAAAATTTAGTTTCGTGTTGTTTTTTTTGATTTGTATTAAATTGCCAATCGGTGTTCCTGTAGAAATGAGATATCCAATTTTATGATAAAAATTTTTGTTAGAATACCAATAAGCTAAAGAACGGTAGATTTCTTCTACCTCAATCCATTTTCTCCAAAGTGAATCAGCAGTTTCATTTTCTTCAAAAAAGTGAATAAAGCTGAATAAAGGGTCTCTTTCATTTGGTTTTTTATTAGCAATAATGTCAAACAAATATTCAATTTTATTGCTATATTTATCTAGTTTTTCATTTGAAACAAAAGCCCAAAACTTTGGGTTGTTAAGTTGGTTTTCAATTTCATCCCAAATTTGTATTAATTGTGTTCTACGTTTAATTTTATCATCATTTGACATTTCATTAAAACTGTCAGAATTAACAAATTTTGCTTTAATCAATTCAGCACTTGTAAGAGGTATTTTTCCACGGTTTAAACGAGTAAATAATTCTTCACTTTTTTGTTCTGTATCTTTTATTTCATACCAAATTACTTGCACACTCCATTCAGGAAGCTGATTTCCCCCTTTATCATTTGTCAAGATACTTGGCAAAATGATTTTCAACATTTCATCTTTAACTTGCCTTGGTATTCCCTTATTTCCATCTTCAAACCATTCTTTAATACATTTATAAGCCTCGCTCATATAATATAAATCTGGTTTAGTATTATTAACTTGGTTTGATTCCAAAAATGTTTTGGATTCGAGTCTTGTTTTGTAATAAATAGAATATAAGTTATCAGGATATCCTTCGGATTTTAGATTATTTTGAAGATATTCCAATGTTAAATAAGTAACAATTCGATGAAGAGTTGTTAAGCGTTGTTGTCCGTCAATCAGTTCAAAACCATGTATGTTATTTCCTTGTATGTCATGCCAATCTGCTTTTCTTACGACTACTGGCTGTAAGCAATAGAATGTGTTTCTATTATTAGGCTCTTGTCTATATTCCCAAATGTCATTTAGTAACTGCAATACGTTTATTTTTGTCCATCTGTAACCTCTCTGGTACTCTGGAATGTAAAAGTTATTCCCTAAAAGTTCAGCAATACTTAATGTTTTAATTTGATTTTCCTTCATAATTATCAAATTTTATATTTTTATTAACATAAGTAAAAATATGTCATTTTTTTTGACTTTTTCGGATCAAGCACAAAAGTTGGGGAGGAAGTTGTAAAATAATATCTTTGCATGATGATGGATAGCAAAGAAATACTAAAACTAATCCTACCAGCGTATTTGGTAGAGCATTTCAATATTACAAAAGTTGAAGAATTAAA